>NZ_JAOVUB010000001.1:0-440882 GCF_027737825.1 Campylobacter sp. VBCF_06 NA8 | reverse complement strand
GTGTTTAGGTTGATCCCAGCGAAAGCTAGGCTTGCAAAGATTGCGGTTGTTGATAGGATTTTAAAGATTTTCATTTTTTCTCCTTTTAATTGATTTGAGGAATAATTCTAAATTTAAGCCACTTAAAGGTTAATGAATTTAAGGGATATTTCATTAAAATTCTCAAAATTTATCAAAATTTTGCTGTTTTATAGCCGGAGTTTTTGGTTGCATATTTACTTAATTCGAGAAAAACTTGCAAAAAAAGATTAAAAATTAAAGAGTATATAATAAAATGCTGATATTTAGGGTTTTATGAAATCAATTGTAACGAAAAAGAAGACTAAAAATATATTAGGTGGTGTCCCTGGCGAGATTCGAACTCACGGCCTCAAAATTAGGAATTTTGCGCTCTATCCAGCTGAGCTACAAGGACAAAATCGGTGAAATTAATCACCGATTATGTTCATAACATCATCTAGTTTGCGTTGTAAATCTGAATAATCGATTGGCTTAGTCATAAAGTCATACGCGCCTTTATTTAAAGCCTCTCTTTTTGCAGTTTCATCTGTGGTCAAAACTATTACAGGAATATGTGCGATATGCTCCCTAGAATGCAAGTTATCTAAAAATTCTAAGCCGTTCATTACAGGCATAACAATGTCAAGTAGGACTAAATCCACTGGCTCTGCCTCTAATACGGCCAATCCGTCCAAGCCGTTTTTGGCTTGGAGGATTGTGGTAAATTTACCATATTTTTTTATCATAACTTCTAATAGTTTCAAATTTATAAGGTCATCATCAATCATCAAAACTTTTAATTCTTTCATCAACTATCCCTTATATATATTTTTGCGCAAGTTTTTCTAAGCCAGATTTAGTGATGTTGTAAGTAACAACTTCGCTAAATGCAGGGTTCTCGTCGTTGTCGTTAGAGAACAATACTAGATTTGTATTTGGCGCTTTTTGGTGTAGATTTTCTAGGGCAGCGAAATCGATACCAGCTAGTTTTTTATCTATCAATACCAATTTGTAGCTATCGTTAGTTGCCATAGAAATTAGTTGCTCAAAATTCGCAGCCATATCAACATCTTTGTATTGGTGTTTTAAAATGCTTGCGAAAATTTTGCTTTCCATGACATTTGCTTTACAAATCAAGACATCTTTTGCTTTGACAGCTTGTGCTACTGGCTCATTAACGATAGTTTTCTTAGGAACTTGTTTCATTATCGTTTTAGGCACTTTCACGGTTTTTAGAATAGTTTTTGGAACTTGGCGTTTTACAAGTTTTTTGACTATTTGTTTAACTGTGCCACCAGCAGGAGCTGCGTCAGAGCGTTTGTCACCGATAAAGTCATTAAGCATATTAGCCAAAATGTCTTTTTTGATCGGTTTTGTACAATACTCATCTAAACCAGCTGCCATAAATTTCTCTCTATCGCCTTTTAGCGCGTTAGCTGTAACAGCTACGATTGGGATATGGCGTAGGTTGTTATCTGCTTCGTATTGTTTGATTTGTTTTGTTGCTTCGATACCGTCCATTACAGGCATTGAAATATCCATAAAAATCAAATCATACTCTTCGCCTGATTTTCTAGCTTCTAGTGCTAGCAAGCCGTTTTCTACGATCGTTAAATCCATTTCGAAGCTGTTTAATGTGTGCTTCATAAGTTTTTGGTTAATTTCATTATCCTCTGCGATTAGAATTTTAGCAGCGTATTTGCGATTAACCATAGGAACATTGTCATCGTTTGGATTGTGCTCAGCAGGAACTTCAACTTCCTCTTCGACTTCAACTTCCTCTTCAACCATAATTGTCTCTTCTTGTTGAACTTCCTCGTAGATTGTAACAGGAACTTCGATGATTTCTTCGATTACTCTTTGTTTAGTAGCTACTGCGGCAGGAGCGACTGTTTCTACCACTGGCTCGACTACTTTTTCTACGACTGGCTCAACTACTTGCTCTACTACTGGTTCTACAACCGCAGCAGCTGGCTCGACTACTGGCTCAGGCTCTACGACCGGTTCTACCACAGGAGCGCTAACTTCTACGCTTAGAGCTTCTACTTTGATCTCAGGAGTTTGAATTGCTACTTCTGGCTCGCTGATTTGAGCTTCGATATCTGAAATTTCAATCTCTTGGCTTTCTGGTTCTACAACTGGTGCCACAACTGGCTCTTCAATTGTAATCTCAGGGATTTCTACCTCGACATTTGGTGTTTCAGGGATATCAAGAGTGATATCAGAAATATCAGTTCTAATCTCTGGGATTTCAGGCTCGATGCTTACGCTAGGTTCTACAACCGGCTCTGAGATTGCAGGCTCTGGTGTAGATACGAAGCTTGCTTCGCTAGCTGTGCCTCTGTGTCTGTTTTGTAAAATAGCACGCAATTCATCTGCTGATGAGCTAGATGGTTTTGGCTCTTCTATTTTTGGTTCTTCTATTTTTGGCTCTTCTACGGCTAGTGGAGCTTCTTCCATAATCATCTCTTCTGCAACTATCGGAGTTTCTACGACAGGGCTTTCCTCGACGATTGGCGATTCATCAAGAGTGATATCTGGGATAATTGGTGATTCATCAGCGATAGCAGATAGGCTAGGCTCTTCTACTATTGGCGCTGCCACTGCTGCTGCTGCTGGTCTAGCTTTTAATGAACCAGATTTTTGAATTTTGTCTATTGTTTTGCCTAGTTTTGATAGGTTCACTGGCTCAGATAGAGTGAAAATTCTAGGGTTTGTAATGCTAATACTTTGTAACTCTTTTGGTTTTAGAGTTAGGATTGTAGGTAAAATCGTAGTATTGCTTACATCGCCATAGTTTTTAAATCTAGTAATCAACGCGTCAAAAGAGTTGTTGTTTTGTGCAGAGCGAAGTTGCGCGCTTGAATTAAAGACTGAAATTTTTGCACCTAGATTATTTACATATCTCTTAACGACATCGCTATACATTACATCGTTAGGATCTGCTAGAAGTGCGAAATTTAAGCCGCTGATGTGAGCAAACATCTCTTCTGCGTCTGTTTTTTGAGTCTCTTTAAGTGGTAGAGTGAAGAAGAATTTCGTTCCTTTACCAACTGTTGATTTAACTTGTAACTTACCACCCATCATCGCAACATATTTGGATGAAATGGTTAGACCAAGACCGGTTCCGCCGTATTTTCTAGTGATTGTAGAATCAGCTTGTGAGAAGGCGTTAAATACATTTGCTAGTTTATCCTCAGAGATACCGATACCTGTATCTTCGACGCTAAATGTTACGATAGCTTCGCCAGGGTTTTTCTCTTCTTCTCTGACGATATTGACAGTAATACTACCTTGCTCTGGTGTAAATTTAACGGCATTTGACATAAGGTTGATAAGAACTTCTTTAATCTTAGTAATATCGCCGTATAGGTGATGAACCAGCGTAGGGTCAATGTAAAGCAAGATATCGATGTTTTTCTCAGCAGCTTTTGCAGCGTAGATCTCAACAGCACTTTCGAAATCTTGAATTGGGTTGAATAAAATATCCTCAATCTCAACTTTATTGCTTTCGATTTTAGAAACATCAAGAATGTTATTAATAATGGTTAGAAGGTTTTCAGATGATTTTTCGATTGTATCGACATAATCGCGTTTTTCTTCGTCCAAATCTGTGTTTTTGAGCAACTCTGTAAATCCAATAATACCATTAAGCGGAGTTCTAATCTCGTGTGACATATTCGCAAGGAAGATAGATTTCGCTTTGTTAGCATCCTCGGCTTCTGCTTTTTGCAAGGCAATGAAGTCGATCGCGTCCTCGATAAGCGAGTAGGCTTTGTCGATACCGTCAGCTGTGTTGATATCGAATTGCTCGTTGTTGTTAGAAAGCTCACCAACTCTACCAAGAACCCTTCCAAGGTCGTTGATGTTTCTGTTAATGCGTCTAACGACGGCGATTGAGAAACCAACTAGGATAAGTGATAGCAAGAACGCAGCAGCAGCGAAAATCAATGTTTGAAGTTGTTGCGCTGAGTGAGTATCAACACGCTCATGTAGTGCGTTAGAAGTCATTTTAACAGCTTCGTCTAGCATTGCATATTTTTTAGATTGGATACTAAACCACTCGTTAAATGGAATATCATACTCGCCAGTTGCTAATTGAGTTTCAATCGTTCTCATTGCATTTTGTGCATTTTCGGCGATTTGCTCATTTTCAGGTTTAGCGAAATACTCTTCTAGCTCGCCTTTGATAGCGATATCTTCACCAGTAGCAGCATAGTGAGTAGCGATGACTAGGTCAGGCATTTCTGATGTCCATGCGTGCTCTTTCCAGTGATCAATCTCTTCCCTAGGAAGTGGGCTACCTGAGATGATGTATTCGATACTAACATCGCGAACCGCAGCTGTTCCAGAGATCGTGTCATACATGTTTGCAAGAGTAAGCGATAGAGTACCAACATCGGCTGAATACAAGTTTTCGTTGATAGTATCACGGAAGGCAGTCATTTGCTCGTCAAATTTATCATAATACTCATCGAATAACTCAACGAATACTTTGTCACGATTGTCAATGCTTTTTCTAACCTCAGGAAGTCTGCCAATCAAATTTGTAATTTGATCAATCGCAGCAGATTGTGCCTCTGAGTGCTCGATGAAAAGTTGGTGAAGAGCATTGTCTTGTTCGTGTGTTTGAGCGTGATAGTCAAGGAAATCTTGCCATGCTTTATCAGTTTTGGCGCGTTGTGTTTTAAGAACAGAGCCAAGACCGACATTGTTACCGCTACCTAGATACGCCGCTGTGATACCACGCTCTTTGGCAAACTCCTCGTAGAAGTCATACAAAGCAGCTGAGATATCGACTTTATGCTTGAGGTTTTCGTTGATTTTATACAACCTCGCAGCATCATACAAATACCAAGACGCAACGACAAAAATGATTAAAAGTGGAACCCACGCAACCATTTTAAGAGCGCTAGAAGTATTTAGTCTCATAAAACATCCTTCGTATTTTGCAAAATGCAAAAAAGTGAAATTTCAACCTCAAAATAAGCTTTACAAAGAAAAATGAAAACTGTATTTCAAAGATTTAATCTCGGATTTTACTCTAAAAATCTTTAAAGGTAGCTTTGTTTGCCTATTTTATGGGCGGAATTTGAACAATTTTTCAGCAAAATTTTGTCCGATTAAGCTTTTTATTTCATCAAAATTTGCCAAATATATATTTTCGAAACTTCCGTAAAAATCTAAAAGTTTTTTGATTTTGCCTTGCGTAAGCCCTAAATTTAGGAGTTTTGAGCTATTTAAGTCATTTTTGCGTTTTGTTTTTTGATGAAATGAGATCGCAAATCTGTGTGCCTCGTCCCTTAATTTTTGGAAAAATTGTAATTTTTTATCGTTTGGTTGGAGTGCAAAAATTCCACTATTTGCGCAAATTTTATCCTTTGCCGATCCCTTGGCGCGGTGAGCTTTGGCGCCCAATTTTTCCTTTGAAATCGCGATTACATCGACATTTGCTCCCACGCTCGAAATAATGTCGCAAGCTAAATTTAACAAAACTTCGCCGCCGTCAATCACCCACAAATCAGGCGCGCCAAGCTCGTCAAATTTAAGCGCACGCGAGGTGAGATATTCCTTCATTTGGTCGTAGTCGTTGTTTGAGCTTAGGTGTTTGTGGCGGTAATTTTCTTTGAAAAACTCGCCCTCTTTATAGCAGACCATTGCCCCTACTGGCGCACTTCCAAACATGTGTGAGTTATCAAAAATTTCGATATTTACAGGCAAATTTTGCAAGCTAAAATAATCTTTCAATTCCGCTAAAAATCCATAATCATGCGTTTTGAGATATTTTTTTATGTTTATTTGGCAGTTTTGGTAGGCGATTTCGCAAATTTTGCGTTTTTCGCCGATTTTTGGGACGATAATGCTAAAATTTCTGCCATGCCTGCTGGCTAAAATTTCGCTCACAAGCGCCTTGTCGTCAAATTCAGCGTAGCAATAAATTTTTGCACACGCCACGGGCGAACCCCCTGGAAATGCGCTTAAAATGAGCTGTTTGTAGCCGTTTTTTGCGTCGTCATCGTTTGCGTTTTTTAGGTGAGAAATGTGATAGTTCGAGGCCGAAATTTTGCCCTCTCTCACGCTAAAATGCACGGCACAAATCAAATTTGCCTCCCCAGCGATCGCAAATACTTCAAAATCATCTAGCTTTGCTAAATCCACTTCAACTTTGATATTCATTTGCTTTAAAATTTCGATTTTATCGCGCATGCTGGCAGCTTCTTCAAAATTTTCATTTTCGGCAAATTTAAGCATTAGCGAGCTTAGATACGGCACCATTTTTTGCGGATTTTTGAGCGAATTTAACGCCTCTTCGACTATTTTTTTATATTCGCTACTTGAAATTTTGCCCTCGCACGGGGCTTTGCAGCGGCCAATCTGAGCAAACAGGCAGGCTTTTTTGTCTTTGATGCAGTTTTTTTTCTGCACGAGCGGAAATTTCATATAAAGCGTCTCTAAAATTTCCTTTGCGCCGTGAAAATACGGACCAAAATAGCGAATATTCGCCCCCTTTATCACCTTGCGCGTGATTTCAAAGCGCGGAAATTCGTCGTTTAAATTTATATAGATATAAGGGTATGTTTTATCGTCGCGCAAAAGGATATTGTATTTGGGTTTAAGCTGTTTGATAAAGGAATTTTCCAAAATCAGCGCGTCGCTTTCGCTTGGGGTGATGATGTATTCTAAATGCACAGCTTCGCTTATCATTTTTGCGATTCGAGCGCCAAGGCGCGGGCTTGGAGCGAGAGTGGGAGTGAAGCTAAAATAGCTTTTGACGCGGTTTTTTAGCACCTTTGCCTTGCCCACATAGAGCAATTTCCCGTCTGCGCCGAAATACTGATAAATGCCGGGATTAGCGGGTAGGGATTTGATTTCGTCGATTAGCAATGATAATCTCTCTTATTTCTTCAAAAATTTTATGAATTTTTTCATCTTTGATATTGTTTGTGAATTTGCCCTGTGATTTTTCTGCCACGCGCACATCGCTACTACTTGCCTTTTTTTGTGCGAGTTCTTGCTTGCGTTTTTTGCTCATTGTTTTGGTAGCAACGAAAATTTTCACATCCATATCAGCGTGAAATTCGCCAAATTTATGCACGCTGGCAAAGATTTTTAATATATCTTTTATCAGTTTTATACTACTATCTCGTTTTAGCTCTTGAAGTCCTGCTGGGTGCTTCACAGCTATCATCAAAATGTCATTTTTGGTGTAGATAAAGGCTATGATTTTTTGCCAGTTTTTGGGCAAAATTTTAATAAAACTCTCTCTGGCACGAAATTTGGCGTATAAAGGACTATTTTTCACATGTGCAATGATTTGTTTAATACTTTTAGTTTCCATAAGTTGATTTTAGCATTTTTTATTTTAGGTTTGCTTAGTGGGTGCGGATACAAAGCCGATCCGTTTTATAGCACAGACTCAAATTCGAGCAAGGTAACCAAATAATGGCTAAATTTAGTTATAATCAGTGAAATTTTAATGAAGGGAAAATATGCAAACAGCTGACATTTTAGTTTTGGATTTTGGTTCGCAATACACGCAACTTATCGCGCGTAGGCTTCGCGAACAAGGTGTTTATACGGAACTCATACCATTTGACGCCTCAATCGAGCAGATTATGGCAAAAAACCCAAAAGGCTTGATTTTAAGCGGTGGGCCAGCGAGCGTGTATGCGAAGGACGCTTATTTTTGTGATGAGAAAATTTTTGATTTAGGTTTGCCGATACTTGGGATTTGCTATGGTATGCAGCTAATTGCGCAGCATTTCGGCGCCTCTGTCGTGCCAGCAGCGAAAAAAGAATTTGGCAAAGCAAGCCTAAAACTACTTCGTTCAAACAAGCTTTTTAACGGCGTGAGCGATAACTCGACCGTGTGGATGAGCCACTCGGACAAGGTCGCTAGCCTGCCAGAGGATTTCGAGGTTTTGGCGTGTTCGGACGAGAGCGAGTGGTGCGTGTTTGGCAATGACGCGAAGAAAATTTACGCATTGCAATTCCACCCAGAGGTGCAACACAGCGAGTTTGGAGATCAAATTTTAAAGAATTTTGCAAAAGAGATTTGCGGGTTAAGTAGCACTTGGAATATGGGAAGCTTCGCAAAAGAGCAAATCGCAAAAATCAAAGCAAAAGTAGGCAATGACAAAGTCCTTTGTGCCGTAAGCGGCGGCGTAGATAGCTCCGTGGTGGCAGCTCTCCTTGCCCACGCAGTGCCAGAGAATCTAATCGTAGTTTTTGTAGATAACGGGCTACTTCGCACAAACGAAGCAAGGCAAGTCGAAGAGATGTTTAAGCTCAAACTTGGCGTAAATTTAATCAGCGTCGATGCGAGTGAGCTTTTCCTAAGCCGCTTAAAAGGCGTAACTGAGCCAGAGAAAAAACGCAAAATCATCGGCGAGACTTTTATCGAAGTTTTCGATAAGGAAGCCAAAAAATTTGAAAATGTAAGGTATCTTGCACAAGGCACACTTTATACCGATGTGATCGAAAGTTCGCCAAGCGGGGCAAGTAAGACGATAAAAAGCCATCACAATGTAGGCGGACTGCCTGAGTGGATGAAATTTGAGCTAATCGAGCCATTGCGTGAAATTTTCAAAGACGAAGTGCGCCAACTTGGGCTTGAACTTGGACTTTCGCGAGATGTCGTTTTCCGCCACCCTTTCCCGGGACCGGGCCTTGCGATTCGCATTATGGGCGAAGTAAATACGCCAAATTTAGAGCTACTTCGCAAAGCAGATGTGATTTTAAGAGAAGAGCTAAAATCGAGCGGTTGGTATGATAAAACTTGGCAGGCATTTTGCGTGTTATTAAATGTCCGCAGTGTCGGCGTCATGGGCGATAACCGCACTTATGAAAATGCAGTTTGTATCCGCGTAGTCGATGCGAGCGACGGCATGACGGCTAGTTTTTCGCGTCTTCCTTATGACCTGCTAGAAAACTGCTCACGCCGCATTATAAACGAAGTAGAAGGCATAAATAGAGTAGTTTATGATATTTCGTCCAAACCACCTGCGACTATCGAGTGGGAATAATTTTTAATTTGACGGGCGTTTTGCCCGTCTTTTTTATTTTTTTCGCAAATTTTGGCTTATTGTTTTAGATGATTGTGGGTTTGTAAGTTAGTTTTTACTTCGCAAAAGTGAATCGGAAAGTTAAAAATTCACAACTCTATTCCTAAATTTTGCAAGGTTTTTATCACTCTTTCGCAGTTGCCGTTTTTTTAAGCTTCTTATTTTTTAAAATTACCTAAAACTTGACATCTATAATTGAAAAATTTTAAAATTGGTTCAATAAATTTTTAACTAAATTTTCAGATTTATATTTTTCTATTTTTTCTAAATTTGGTAGAAAATCTTTATTATTCATTATATCAGATAAATCAAAATCGCTATCTGTATAATAATCTACATATTTGCAAACATCTACCGATCTTAGAAAATCAACAGTAGCACCATTAGAAGATACATTAAGTATTCTGCAACCAAATTTTAAATAATCTACAACTTTTGATGATAAAAATAGATTGATTTTCATTGGAGCATCTATATTTACAAGTATATCTATATTTTTATCTATAAATTTAAATAAATCATTTTTGCTCATAAATGGTAGAACTTCAACTTTTTTTTCTAGCGAATATTTGGAAATTAAATTTTTTAATTTGTTTAAATCTTTATTTTTTAAAATTTGTCCTATTTTACCAAACCTACCTTGTTCATAATAGGCATTTCTAACAGCTCCTATTAAATAAACTTTAAAATTATCATTTTTTTGATTTTTTAAATATTGAAAAAATTTCTCTGGTGTTCTTATGCCATAAAACGAACCGGTGTATGCCAAATTAATTATTTCACTATTTTTTTGCAAAATAGATTGTTTTATTTTATTTTCTACATTTAATGGGTTTGGAAAGATATAAAATTTTTCTTTATCAAAACCATTTGCGATATACAAATCAATAACATATTGATTTGTATGAGTTATAATGTCGCATTTTTTAAATACTTGTTTTTCAATAATTTTAGATATTGTTTTTTTTAATATATATTTTTTACTATAATACGGACTTAGAAAGCCGACATCGCTAAACATTGCTATTTTTTTGATACTATTTGGCAAAAATAAATTTACGATATGTAGCGATATTGGTTCAGAGCGAGTTATTACCAAGTCGTATTCATTTAAATTTATTTTTTTGAGAAATAATATAGTTTTTATCACAAATAAAATTTTTTCTAATCCAAAAATATTTTTAAAAATTTTTTCTAATATTTCAGGCATAGAAGAATTAATAACCGTCTTGTCTGTATAATCAAATTCTTTATTTGTAATAACATGAACTCGATGATTTTCTTTTATAAAACCTTGTAAAATACTATTAGCAACTATGCCTTCTGGATTAAATTTTGACCAAATTTCGGTTGATATAAATAAAATTTTCATATTCTACTCGCATATAAATTTTAAAATTTTTTCACACGCTTTTCCGTCGCCGTATGGATTATGACAACTTGACATTTCATCATATTTCTCTTTGTCATTTAATAAATTTTGCGCTTCGTTAAATATTACGGCCCTATCTGTCCCGACCAACTTTACAGTTCCTGCCTTTATGGCTTCTGGTCGTTCGGTGGTATCTCTCATAACCAAAACTGGTTTTCCAAGGCTTGGAGCTTCTTCTTGAATTCCGCCGCTATCTGTAATAATAAAATATGACTTTTCCATCAAATAAACAAAATTTTCGTAACTCAAAGGTTTTATCAAATATACATTTTGCAAATTTGATAAAATTTCATTTACAGGTTTTTGCACATTTGGATTTAAATGAACAGGATAAACTATATCTATATTAGGATTTTTTAAGGCTATATCTTTTAAAGCATTGCATATATTTAAAAATCCTTCTCCAAAATTTTCCCTTCTATGACCAGTTACAAGAATAAATTTTCGATTATCAATCACTTTGTATTCTAAACTTTTTATTATATTATTTTCTATCTCTTTATCATTTTTTATTTTTTTAACAGCTAGGTGCAAAGCATCGATAACCGTATTTCCTGTAACTATAATATTTTCTTGTTTTTTATTTTCTTGCAATAAATTTTGCATAGCTTGATTTGTCGGAGCAAAATGATAATCTGCCAAAATTCCGACTATTTGCCTATTTGCTTCTTCTGGAAATGGTGAATACATATTATGCGTTCTAAGACCAGCTTCGATGTGAGCGATTTTTATTTTAGAATAAAACGCAGATAGTGCAACCATAGAAGCTGTCGTAGTATCACCATGCACAAAAACAATATCTGGCTTAAAATCATTTAAAATTTGATGCATATCTACCAAAATTTTTGCACTAATATCATACAGGGTTTGGTTTGGCTTCATCAAATTTAAATCATAATCAGCTTTTATATCAAAAAAATTTAAAACCTGATCAAGCATTTCGCGATGTTGTGCTGTAACACATACTTTTGTTTCAAACAAATCTTTATACTTGTCAAATTCTTTTACAAGCGGAGCCATTTTTATGGCTTCTGGACGAGTGCCAAATACTATTAAAATTTTTTTCATATTTTTATTCCTTATATTATTTTTCAAATTTAGATTTTTCAGGCAAAATGGCATTAAATGCCTGTTGAATTTTTATCATCATTTCATCAAAATTTTCAACATTGTCATCACTTATGCAGATTTCTTTATATTTTTTTTCTTTTATAAAATTGCAAATTTCATCAATATTAGTTTGCTCTGTTAAATTAAAAAGCATTTTCATACTATTATTTTGTGGATAAAAATTTCCACTATAAATTTGCCAATATCTAAAAAGCCATTGATTTACATCGCCAGGTGTTCGAAATTTAGATTTCATTGTATTAATCAAAACTTTATTACATTTGTTCCAAACTTCTTCAAAAGTAGATTTTATAAAAGGTTGCGGTAAATGTGGATTTGTTAGAACATAAAATCTATGAGTTTTTTCATAAGGTAGCACTATTAAAGTTTTAAACATTTCAAAGCCATATTTATAATTAAACCATTTGAAAAAATTACTTTTAATTGATTTATAAAGGCTAAAATTTTTATGAATTTCAATCATATTGTTTAAAACAAAATGGTTAAAAAAATCAGCTCTTGGCAAATTTAAAATAGCACAATCACAAGGCAAGTCATTTTTAAAGAAAAATTCTTTTTTTACAAAATCAGTTAAAAAGAAATCATCGTTAAAATATACAAAATGTTCGGATAAATCTTTTATATTGTGCATATAAAGTTCGATAGGATGAGAACTAAAAACTGGCAAATACTCACTTGGAATATAATCGCAATGCCGAACAAAATTTAGTTTTGGTGCATCTAAATTTAACCATTTTGGAATTTGCCCATTTGTAATAAAATGCACCTTTCTAACCCACGGAGCAAAATTTTCAACTCCTCTAAACCAGTATTTTAAAAGTCCATTATCTCTATATCTGATATTTCTTATATCTATTTGTTTGTTTTTTGGACAATGTTTATTAAATTCTTTTATCCACTCAGAATCGCTTCCATCTACCCATGGAATTACAAAATCTATTTCCATGTTTCTACCTTTACAAAATCTCATCAGCTACTTTTAGAGCAGCTATTATCGTATCGTCCATATCGAAGTATCTATACATACCAAGTCTGCCACCGAAAATCACTTTGTTTTGGGTGTCGGCTAGGGCTTTGTATTTTTGATACAACTCGCTATTTTTAGTGTCATTTACAGCATAATATGGCTCATCGCCCCTGCTCCATGTTTTTGGATATTCGCGCGTGATGATTGTTTTTGGCCCAGTGCCGAATTCAAAATGCTTATGCTCGATTATGCGTGTAAATGGCGTTTTATCGTCAGTATAATTAACAACTGCGTTGCCTTGATAGTTTTCGCACTCCAAAACTTCGCTTTCAAATTTCAGGCTTCTATATTCTAATTTACCGAATTTATAATCGAAAAATTCATCTATCATGCCTGTAAATACAACTTTATCAGCCAAATTTAATAGGCTATCTTTTTCGTCAAAAAAGTCGGTATTTAATCTAATTTCGGCTCCTTCAAACATTTTTTCGACCATTTTTGTATAACCGCCTATCGGAATGCCCTGATAGCGGTCATTGAAGTAGTTGTTATCAAAAGTAAATCGCACAGGAAGGCGCTTGATGATAGAAGCCGGTAGCTCGGTGCATTTTCGCCCCCATTGCTTTTGCGTGTAGCCTTTTATCAAAATTTCGTAAATGTCCTTGCCAATGAGCGAAATGGCTTGTTCTTCTAAATTTTTTGGCTCATTTCCATTTAAAGCCATTTTCATTGCTTTTGCTTGGCTTTCTATGCGGTTTTTGGCGTCATCTGGCGTGATAACATCGCTCCAAATTTGATGAAAAGTATTCATATTAAATGGCAGGTTATAGAGTTTGCCGTTAAAATTCGCAATCGGCGAATTTATATAGTTGTTAAATTCTGCAAATTCCTGCACGAAATTCCAAATTTCTTTTTCGTCCGTGTGAAAAATGTGAGCGCCGTATTTATGGACATTTATGCCGTGAGTTTCCTCTGTATAGATATTTCCTGCGATATGATTTCGCTTGTCTATGACAAGGCATTTTTTGCCTTTTTTAACCGCTTTGCTAACTATGGTTGCGTTAAAAAGCCCTGCACCGACGAATAGAAAGTCGTAATGTTTAGTCATTTTGGTTACCTTTGAATTTTATTTTAATGTGTTGAAATGTAGCAATTAAAAAATCATCTTTTAATAAAATTAAAAATATAAAGTATATAAAAGTTCCTATGCAAATTTTTAATATTATAGATATCGCTTGAATTATTTGTATCTTAATTTCAATGCAGCAAACAAACATTATAACACTAGCAAAAATATAATTTCTTGCATTTTTAAAAATTTTCATAATTTCAAAATCTTTTCTAACAAAATAAAACTGAGTAAAAGTTACGCAAAATTCTGCCACTAATGTCCCAACAGCCGCACCAAGTGCGCCATAAGTTGGTATTAAAAGCAAATTTATTAAAAAATTTATCGCTGCACCTACTAAAATAGAAATAGTAAATTCTTTTTGTCTTTTTGTCGGCAAAAGATACTGCATACCTATGACATTACTTAGACCTATTAACAAAAGTATGGGAGACATAAGACACATTAGTATCGCTACTCTCTCAAAACCATTGCCGAAAAATATCGGCACAAAATCATCGGCAATAATAAAAATGCCAAATATCATAGGAATAGATAACAAAAATACAAGCGAAAAAGATTTTTCTAAATATTCTTTTATCTTATCTGTTTCGCCGCCTGCGAAAAAAGAGGCGATTCTAGGTAGCATTACGGCTCCAAGAGCTGTGATGATAGTAAGCAAAATTTTTAAAATTCTTTGAGCTTGATCATAAAAGCCAACTTCTGATTTATCATCTATAATAGCACCAATCATAGTTTTATCAAGCACGGTATAAACCTGAATAGCAATCTGTGGTATAAATAGTGTAATGGTTGGTTTAATATGTTTTTTTATATCCAAATTTACAAATTTGCATTTGTTTAAAAATTTAGGCAGATATAGCCACAATGTTAAATTTCCAAAAATTATGCCAAAAACATATATAAAAAAATAAATACTTAAATCATCGCTAGATTTTACAAATATAAATATACACGCAACGCTTATTAGCTTTACTATTGTATTTCGTATGACGACTTTTTTAAATTCTTCCAAGCCTTGAAAAAACCAGCTAATATCGATAATCGCCGCAAACATTTCCAACAACAATATTTTATAGTAAATAGAATATTCGTTGATTTTATATACAAATAAAATGTAAAAAATAACAATGGAAACAATCATAGATAAAAATCTTAAAATCAAAAGCTCCCAAAAAAGTTTTGTATATGCTTCCTTGTCGTTTTGAACAAAGGCTATTTCTCTTTTGCCATATAGCGCGATACCAAGCGAACCAAAAAGTATAAAATATGTCGAAATCGATAGTGTAAAACTATAAATTCCTAAATTCTCAGCTCCTAAAACCCTAGCTAAATATGGAATAGTTATAAGCGGTAATAAAATTACTAAAATCTCATAAGAAAGATTATAGATATAATTTTTTACCAAAGATTTTTGCATAAATTTTAGTCCTTGATTATCTTTGCTAATGCGTTTTTTAAGAATTCGCCGTTTCTTATCTTCTGCGAAAAAACTTTTACGCTATCTAGCATTTTAGCGTATTCTTCATCGCTTATATTTTTAAGTCTATCTTCTAATTCATACAGACTATCAACGGCTATGCCTAGATTGTTTTTAACTATAAATTCACTAAGTGCCGCTTTTTTCCAAATGATTACCGGCAAACCAGCGGCTATATACAACGAAGTTTTGTGCGGATTGTTAAATTTTAAATATTCACCCCATGCACCATTGCATTTATCAAGGGCATTTCCGTCCCAAACCAGACCAAAAGAACCTTCTAAATTTGGTATTAGTTCATCAGGTAAGAATTTCCCCTTGTATGATATATTTTCACCTAAACATTTATCGTCAAAATTTGCACCGTAAAGATTAAAATTTACATTTTTTAGATTTTTTAACTCCGATAAATATCCTGCCTTTTTAGGTTCTAAATTTCCTGCTATGATAATACCTGAATTTTTTTCTACTTTTGCCAATAATCCATCGTATATGTAGTCAAAAATTTCTAAATTTATTATTTTGTTCTCATCTGCTCCTAAATTTATAAGCTCTTTTGTCATTTTTGCATTATGAGAAATTATATATGTGGCTGATTTTAATACATTTTTATCTCTCAAAAAAAATCTAATTTTTTGTAATAAATTGGTATTTGTATCAAATTTTCGCCTAATTGAATCCAAATCATGAATAAGTATTATTATATCTAGTGAACGATTATATTGTTTTAGTATTTTATCTAAATTAATACATGCAATAGTTAAAGGATATTGTATAAAAACGCTATCTTTATCAAACAATTTACTTAATTCTTTTTGAAAAATTTTACTATTTTTTTTATATCTAAAATAGTAAAATAACTTTAAAATAGTGTTTTTTGCATTTGGTTTTTTTGTATTAACTGGTAAAATGTTGAAGTTAAGATTTTTTAATATTTGGATTGTATCATTTCGTGCTTTGCTTCCTGCATTATATTTTGTTTCACAAGAGTTCAAATTTTCTATAATTAAATGTTTCATAAAGTATTCCTTTTTATTAAAATTTTAAATAAAAGATACATCATTAATATAACTACAATGTAGCCAATTGACATGATTTTAAAGAAAAATACATCATCAATGGAAACATTAAAAATAGGTGAATATAGTAACGCGAACATAAATATAAAAAAATTTTGTTTATTTTTAATGAATTCAAAGAATAACCTATAAAATAAACCTATCATAAGTGCAATAAAGTATAACCCAAAATAACCAAAATCTCGATGGTAACGTCCTATAAAAGTATATACATTACCACATGTTTCATTAAAACACACAAAATCTAAATGTGGCGAAAAAACAGTAGAAATATTTATAAATTTTGATAAAAATGTATAAATATTATAAAAAGAATGTTCGCCAAAATAGAAATTTTGAGCGTTGCTATTTATTAAATATTCATCAAGAGACGGTATTGACATACCAATATAAAATCCAATGTGATGCAATGGATCATTTGTTATATGGGTGTATTTAAAGCTACCTAAAAAAATAAAAAATGCTAGAAAAATTATGAAACACAAGAAGGCATTTTTTATAATTTTAATATGACATTTATAGTTCCAATTATTTTTTTGAAAATAAAAACAACTGCCTATGATTATCCAAAAGGCAATTAAAAAAATTAATTCTAATCTATTTCCTTCCAAAGTTATATTTATTATATATAGAATGGAAGGAATAACAAAAAGTATATTTTTTTTATTATAAAAAATATACTTATACAAAAACATAAAAGAACAAATATAAGCAAAACAATATGAAAAATTTTTCAACCAAATTGCTTTTTTATCAAAAACATCACCAAAACCTTTTGCTTCTTTTGCTTCTAGTATTATATTTTCACCAGATATTGCAAACCCTTTTAGTGCATTATAATAATATATTAAAGTAAAAATTTGAAATACCAATATTAACAATAATTTTTTATTACTTATATCCAATTTTGGTAACGCTTTATAATCAAAATTTATATGTTGTTTTTTTGAAAATAAACTCAGTGCAAAAGCTTCGCCGAGTGCTACTGCAAAAATCGTACTAGTAATTACAAATGTCGTTAGTTCTCCTATGGGGTGTCCCCAATTTTCATTTAATACTGCAACAAATTCAGATAGCGAAAACATTAATGCAACTATAACACTAGGCGAAAGTATGTTTTTATTAAATAAAATGAAAAACAATATCGCTTGTAATAGCGTTAGAAAAAATAAAATGTAAATCCAATCAAACATTATTTTTTATTCTATTTTTTATATTTTGCATTGTTATTTTTGACAGCACCCAAAATACACCCAAAACACCACCTAAAAATGTCACAATCGCTACAATTAAAAGTTTTTTAGGTTTTACCGGTTTTTCATTTGTAACGATTAAATCATCTTTTATGACGACATTACTTAAATTTTGCTTAGCCAAACTAGCCTGCAAAATTTCTTGTTGCGTTTTTAACTTGATGATTTCATCGCTTTTTTCATCGATTTTGTTTAATATATCCGTTTGCGAAGCGACCAAATTTTCTTTATCTTTCAAAAGATTAGGAATTTTTACAAATTCGCTATCGTGCAGATCATGCTCGAATTTTTGTTTTGTCGTCGTGGTCGCACTCATATAGCGATTTCGCAAATCATTTAACCGCTCTTTTAAAATAATTGCGTTATTTTGATTTAAATTTGGATTTTTTAGCTCTTTTTCGATATTTTGCATTTCATTTTCTAAATTCGGAATTACCTTATTTATAAGCTCATCATAAGCTTTTTTGTCATTTGGCAAGACCGTATTTTGTAAATTTGCGATTTCTTTGTCTTTATTTGGCATAAAAATCGTATCTATTTGATCGCTTTGAAGTTGTAATTTTTCTATATTATTTTGCAAAAATTTTATCCTAATTTCCACATTATGAAGTTTGTTTTCTACATTTCTTTTGCGTGTTTGCACATCTTCACTGTTGGCTTCTTGCTCTTCTTTAACGATTTGATTTATCAAAGCGATGGCTTCGTCGTTGCTTTTGCCCATAACTTCAATGTCTAAAAAGTCTTTTAGGTTGTTTTTTGTGCCACTTATTTTAGCAGGAGCTATCTTTTCTACAAATGCACTCTCTTTTGGCTGACCTTTTAAAGCGTCGATATATTTGCTTTGAATTTTATTTATTATCATATCGGCTTCGACTAAAAGCTCTTTTTTATTTTCTTCTAAATTTTTGTAGTAAGGCACCGAAATTCTAGCCTTTGCGCTATACCACGGCGTGGCGATTATAGTGTATAAAACACCCAAAGCAAAAAACGCTAGTGTAATCACAATAATGCTAAATTTGCCCTTCCAAATTTTACCTAACAACTCAAAAATATCGATTTCATCGTTTTGAGAATTGGCTGAATTCATTAAATTTTCACTCATTTGTTTTCCTTATAAAATTAACAATTTCAATTATTTTGAAATCTTAAAAAGTTTCAATTCTATCGAAATTAAACTAAATTTTGAATAATTTCACAAAATTTTAGCTTTTACGAAAGCTTATGAGAGTATTCCTGCGCTGCGGATTTAGAAAGTTTTAATCCGCGTTGATTTTTATCTCACCATACGAAATCTCGGTAAAAATTCGTGAGGTTTTTTTGTAAATTTCATCGTCATCTTCGAAAGGCAAACTATCCGCCATTAGTAAATTTCTCCCCAAATTCATCTCGTCTAAAATTCCAATATACCCAAGCACGGTGGTAAAAGTATCAAACGAAGTGCCTTTTTTGTCTATAGTTATGGTGCCGTTTATGTCATCATCTAAAATCATAAAAAGGTTTTTTGAATTCTGCAATTTTTTGCCGTGTTTATCGCGAGAATAAAAAAGCGGGTGATCGTTTTGCAAAACTATAATAGTGTCTTTGCTAAATTCCGAAGCGCGAATTTTATCTATAAATTTGCCGACTAAAAAATCGGTGCAATGCGCTGCTTTTTGCATTTGGCTATCGTTGGCAAATGGCAAATTTTCGCAACTTTTGGATAAAAATCCATTTGGCGCGTGAGTTCCTATCGTCAAAAGCGTTTGCAAGAAATTCTTTTTTTCTTTCGAAAGGCGCACGAAATCCTCCCACGCGATTTCTAGCATATCATCATCATTTACGCCCCACTCGTTTAGGCTTTTTTCGCCAGATTTTAGAATTTCGTTTTTGCCTTTCATTTCATCGTATTTGCGGTGTTTTAAAAATTTTTTTGTATCTTGAAATGCCAAATCCGCACCCTTCATAAAATACAGATAATATCCTTGCTCTTTTAAAATATCGCTGGCGCATTTGATATTTTGCGAAAATTTCTCATCATCATTTTTGCCGAATACAAACATATAATTTAGCGCGCAATGCGATCCAAAAAGCCCTTTTAGCGTAAATTCAGTATCGATTACCTGCGTGGTGTTTGTAAAGTCGATTTTGTTAGTTAGGGCGGATAAATTCGGCGTCAAATTTGGATAAATTTTAGAATTTAAATAATCCCTATCAAAACTTTCCAAATAAATATAGACTATATTTTTATTTTTTGTCGCTTGTTTGGGCTTAGGAACAGCGACAAAAGGATAAACGGCTTTTTTAAATTTAGCCACAGGCGGGTTGTAAATTTCATAAAGCTCTTTTGCGTTTATGTAAAGTGGATTTGTCAAAAAAGCCGTTATGAAAAATATCGCAAAAATCGGTATAAATTTGATATTTTTGATAAGTTTTGGCGAAATTTTTTGGTAAAAAATCACGCAAAAAAGCAAAATCGCCAAAACCACGCAACCAAGAAGCGCGAGCTCTTTTGCAAAGGTCGAAAACGGCGCGCCTTGCAAAGATGTTTTTATAAATGTAACGACATAAAATCCAAAATGTTTACCAAGATAAATCAGCAAAATCGTATCAAAAACAAAGGCTAAAATATACACAAAAGCTCCCACGCAAGCAACGCCCAAAAGCCATTTTTTGTGTAAAAATTTAGCCAAAAAAAGTGAAATTATAAAGCAAAGCAACGAAGCGTATGTCATTTTAACCTTTTTATGTAAATTCGCGCAAAATATTTAAAACGCCGAATTTTAGCAAATCCTTGTTTAAAATTCTCAAAATTTTATCTTTTTGCGCTACAATTCAAATTTTACAAAATTTCAAAAGGATACAATCATGATCAAGACTTGCTTATTTCCTGCTGCGGGGTATGGCACGCGCTTTTTGCCAGCCACAAAATCGCTACCCAAGGAAATGCTCCCAATCCTTACAAAACCACTAATTCACTATGGCGTAGATGAGGCATTAGAGGCCGGCATGGATAATATGGCATTTGTCACAGGGCGTGGAAAGCGCGCTTTGGAGGATTATTTCGATAGAAGCTATGAGCTAGAAGACCAAATCAAGGGCACTAGCAAAGAGTATTTGCTAGATGATATTAGAAATTTAATGTCATCTTGTCAGTTTTCATTTACCCGTCAAGAGGATATGAAAGGGCTAGGACACGCGATTTTCACAGGCAAAACTCTCGTTAGAGATGAGCCATTTGGCGTAGTTTTGGCTGATGATTTGTGTATAAACACCGCTGGCGAAGGCGTGCTAGCGCAAATGGTTAAAGTTTATGAGAAATATCGTTGCTCAATCGTAGCCGTAATGGAAGTAGAAAAAGAAGATGTCAGCAAATACGGCGTAATCGCGGGCAAAAGCATCAGCGATGATTTGATTATGGTTAGCGATATGGTCGAAAAACCAGCCCCAAAGGACGCCCCGTCAAACCTAGCGATTATTGGCAGATACATACTTACACCTGATATTTTTGATATCATCGAGCGCACACCAGCTGGCAAAAACGGCGAAATCCAAATCACCGACGCGCTTTTGGAGCAGGCCAAAAACGGCGTCGTAATGGCGTATAAATTCAAGGGCAAACGCTTTGATTGTGGCTCTGTGGAAGGCTATGTCGAGGCGACGAAGTATTTTTATGAAAAAGAATTTGCAAAGAAAAAAAATGATAAAAAATAAACTTTTTTTTACCAAAGCCAAAAACGACGCGCTAAAAAATGTCGCTTTGGCGCTAAAAGATGAATTCGAAGGTGGCGAGATTGGGTATTATCATCTACCAGATAGCGGCGAGAGCGCGATTACGCAGGCTAGCGAGTTTTTAGCTGGCAAAAATTTTAGCGCTGTCGTAGTCGTGGGAATCGGCGGTTCGAGCGTGGGCGTAAGGGCGTTTTACGAAATGCTACGCGAAAAAATAGAGCCAAATTTAAGATTTGAAATTTTGGATAATTTAGACGATTTTAGCGTCAAAAACGCCTTAAATGGGCTCAAATTTAGCGATACGCTCTTTATCATCTCGTCTAAATCTGGCACCACAATCGAAACCATTTCGCTATTTAAGGTCGTTTTAGATGAATTTGGCGCGCAGGATTTGAGCCGTAATTTCATCTTTATCACAGATCCAAATTCGGCGTTAGAAACCTACGCAAAAGCTCAAAACGCCACCGTGATAAATATGCCAGCCAGTGTGGGCGGGCGATTTAGCGTGCTTAGCGCAGTCGGCCTCGTGCCAGCTCTCGCTCTTGGGCTTGATGCGCGCGCCTTGCTAGCTGGCGCGAAAATGGCGCAAGAAAGGTTTCTAGGCGAAATCCTAAACGGAAATTTCGAAAATTTAGAAAATAACGAAGTCGTGCAAAAAGCCCGCCACTACGCCACTCACAAAAACGCCACAATCAATGTGATTTTTAGCTATTGCGACAGGCTCAAAGCCTTCAACGACTGGTATGTCCAGCTCTGGGCGGAGAGTATCGGCAAAAAAATCGGCTACACGCGATACGGGCTTACCCCGGTAGGGTTAGTTGGCTCGCGCGATCAGCACAGTTTTTTGCAGCTTATCATGGACGGCGTGAAGGATAAGACAGTAACATTTATGAAGCTAAAAAACTCCGGCACATCGCGAAAAATCCCAAATTTGAGCTTGGAAAATTTGGCTAGTTGCGACTTTGTAAATAATCTAAGCTTGGAAAGTGTGCTAAATTTCCAGTGCGACGCGACCGCACAGGCTGTGATAAATGAGGGCGTGAGCGTTGATGTCATCGAAGTGGGCGCGCTAGATGAGGCAAACGCTGGATTTTTGTTTTATTATTTTGAGCTGCTAACTAGCGGGGTTGGGGCGATTTTGGGTGTGAATACCTACGACCAGCCGGGCGTTGAGGCAGGCAAACGCATACTAAAATCAATGATTTTAAATAGATAATTTTTTGAAATTTAGCGCATTAAACAGCTCCTTTCGATGACGATAATCTATCATTGCGCTTCGCAAGCCGGGGGATACTGCCCCGATACGCAAACCATTGTCATTGCGAGAATTTTTTGAAGTGTTCGCTATTGTCATTGCGAGGAGCGTTAGCGACGAAGCAATCCAGGGAAATTTCCTTGCCTTTCATTTGTCATTGCGAGAAACGGCGCAAGCCGTTTCGTGACAATCCACGAGCCTAAACTACCATGCGCTCTAATCCCTGTCATTGCGAGGAGCGTTAGCGACGAAGCAATCTACGAATTTTAAAATTTACAGACGCTGAATTTGCTGTCATTGCGAGCGAGTGTAACGAGCGAAGCAATCCAGAGAAATTTCCTTGCCTTTTATTTGTCATTGCGAGAAACGGCGCAAGCCGTTTCGTGGCAATCTACGAATATAAAATTTCGGCGCAGTATTTTTACAGAATTTCAAAAATTTAAGTGGAATTTTGCTTTAAATTTTACTGGATTGCTTCGCTATGCTCGCAATGACAATCAAGCGGCGCGCAGTCGCTGTCGTGGCGAAAATTTGCTCTATCCAAACCCCATATTTCAGCGAAATTTTCGAAATTTATGAGTAAAATTTAGCCCAAATTTGGCAAGGAAAATTTATGAGAAATCCATTTCACTCCCTCAAATACCGCAATTTCAGGCTTTATTGGATTGGCATGAATCTCTCATTAATCGGCTCGTGGATGCAAACAATCGCGCTTCCTTGGATTGCGCTCACGCTCACGCGCGACCCCTTTAAGGTGGGGCTTGTTAGCCTCGCGCAGTTTTTGCCCTCGCTACTATTCACGCTATTCTCGGGTGTTTTGCTCGATCGCTTTGACAAGCTTCGCATACTTTTGTGCGCGCAAATCGGTATGATGATTATAGCGTGCATTTTCGCCTTTTTAGCGTGGTTTGAGGCGTTTAGCTTCGCAAACATTTTCACGCTCTCTCTCATAAACGGCGTATTTACGGCGTTTGACTCGCCCTCGCGCCAAGCCCTCGTGCGCTCGCTCATCGCTTCTAGCTCCGAGCTTCCAAACGCAGTCGCGCTAAATTCGATCTCTTTCAACCTAGCCCGCATCACAGGACCTGCGCTTGCTGGGCTGATAATGGCGCACTTTGGCGCGAAATGGTGCTTCGTGATAAATGCTATTAGCTTTTTAGCCGTCATTATCTCGCTATTTTTTGTCAAAATTTCCGAGCCCGCAAGCAAAGTGTCGCGCTCAAATTTAAGCCCCCTAGCGCTCATCAAACAGGGCTTTTCGTATATGCTTTCTAAAAAAATTTTAAGCGAAATTTTGTTTATTGTGCTGATTTTATCAACCTTCATACCTAATTACAATATCACAATTTCAGCTTTTGTGAAATTTGATTTGGCTCAGGGCGAGCGGTATTTTGGGTATTTGATGTCGATTTTGGGGCTTGGGGCGCTGTGCGGGGCGCTAGGAGTAGCTAGTTTTGGGAATTTGTCGCTGAAATCTATCCGTATTTGCGCCGTGCTTGTGTGCGTGATCTGCGCGCTGGCTGGGGCTGTGGCGAGCTTTGCTTACAATGCCACGCTAATTGCGCTGCTTGGATTTTTTTTCGTTTTGACAAACTCGTCGATGAACTCGACCGTGCAAATGCACACCAGCAACGAATTTCGCGGCAGGATAATGAGTATCTACACTCTATTTTTCTTAGGAAGCACGCCATTTGGCGCGCTTTTTGCGGGGTTTTTCACGGATAAATTTGGCGCGAAATTCGGCTTTTTTATCAGCGGATTTTGCGCGCTAATTTTGCTTTTGGCTCTGTTTTATCTGCGTAGAAATAAATCAAAACCTACTTAAATGCTATCTTTAAATTTGCGCTTAAAATTTGGGCAAATTCGTCGAAATTTGGCAGGTCGAGCTTGGCTTTTCGCATTTTTTTCCCCCACATACTCTCAGGGAAAAAGCTGTCGTTTTTAAACCTAGCTTGCAGGTGAATATGGACTTTGGGCACATAGTTTGCGAAGCTTGCGATATTGATTTTATCGGGGTTATAGAAGTCTCGCATGCTCCTTTCGCACTCCAAAACAGCCGCCCAAAGGTGTGCAATCTGCTCGCTTGGCAAATCCGTAATCTCCTTCGCCTTAGTTTTGGTGAAAATTTTAATCCACGGGATTTCGCTCTCCTCGCGCTCGATAAAAATTATATCATCTTCGTATATCATATTTTCTCCTTATAAAAATATGGAATTTTAAACAAAATTTAATTAAAATCGCGTAAAAATTTAAAGGAAATCTGTGAAAATCGCCGTTGTAATCTATGATAATTTCTCACTTTTAAACCTAGCCCAAATTTTGAACGCCCTAAGTGCTTGCCAGCACAAAGTGCGAATCTATGCGCTCAAAGAAGTCGTGCAAAGTGCGCAAAAAGCCTGCGTGAGGGCTGATGTCAGCGACGATAGCCTCTATGGAAACGACGCCGTGATCGTCTGCGACGGAGAGTGCGAGGATTTGGTGTATAACTCAATCTTTACCGCCTGGCTTCGCTCCGGCGCAATGGCGAAAAAACTCGCATTTTTTGGGAGTGCGCACTCGCTTGCCAAGATAGCAAAATTTGAAAATTTCAGCCATTTTGAAAACTTCGATGAGGCAAAATTTCTCGAATTTTTAACGGATTAATTTTTCTTTTTTATCCCTACGATACGCGGGCGAATTATGATTTCGCTCAAATTTGATTTGGTTTTATACGCCTCGTAGGCGAAATTCGCAATCTCGTCTGGGTCGATATAGGCGCGCTCATCACTGCCAGGCTCGAAGCGCAAATCCGCAAAAAATGGCGTTTGCGTCATATCGGGGCTTATGCAAGTTACGCGCAAATCCTTGCGATACTCTTCAAACAAACATAGCAAAAACGCTCGCAGTCCCGCCTTAGAAGCCGAATACAGCGCGCTAAATCGCGAGTGTCTGTGCGCCTCGATCGAAGCAATGCCGATGATATGGGCGTGCGAGCGTCTAAGCGAATTGATTAGCGCATTTAGGATTATCAAATTTGCGCTTAAATTCACGCTTATCACGCGCGAAATCTCGTCCCCACTCACTGCCTCGAAAGGGTCGAAATTCCCCACGCCAGCGCATAAAATCACAGCATCGAAGCTCTCTTTGCTCAAATTTGCTAGCTCTTTTTTAAGCAAGGCAGTATCCTCAAATCTCGAATTTAAGGTTACAATTTCAAAGCCGTTTTGGCTAAATTTCCGCGCTATCGCACTGCCGATCCCGCCACCTGCGCCCGTAATCAACGCTTTTTTCATAGATTTTCCTTTATTTTGCGCATATACGCCTCTTTCATCGCGCGCTCGAATTCGTCGTTGCTGGCAAACTCGCGCCCAAAAACCTCGCCCCAGAGCGCCTCGTCCTCCATGCAAAGATAAAAAAACACCTTTTCATGCCACTCTTTTAGGCTTTCATAAGCGAATTTAAACATTTCTTTTTTTATCTCTTTGGGATATGAAATTTTGCCGTTTGCCTGCGAAAATGGCATTTGCAAAATTTTGCTTTTTAGCCCTCTGGCGCGCAGTTTTTTGATAACTGGTTTTATAAATGTCAGCGTGCCAAAGGATACTAGCGCCACACTACTAGGGTCAAATTCGCGCACCAATCGCGCAAAAATCGCGCTGTATTCATCACGCCAACCTTGAAAATAAATCATCGGGTGAAAGTGAAATCCCACCAAAATGCCCTTTTGCGCCAGTTTTTTGGCAGCATTTAAGCGCTCATCTAGGCTAGCGCTGAGATGTTCTTCATTTTCGATAATGATTTGCGGATTTAGCGAAAATGTCACGATGATGTTGCGCGAAATGTCGTTTTGCAAAAAAAAGGAAATGTTATTCGACTTGCTTTTAAGCTCCAAAATCACATTTTCATGCGCTCTGGCGAAGGAATTTAGCGCGCTTAAAATACCGAAATTATCGCCCCACATGAGCGAATCCGAGCTCTGACCTGTGCCGATATGATAAATTTTATCGCTATCAAGGTGCAATTTCGCTAGATTTGCACCAAAATTTTCATCAAACCCCACGACGCCGTTTTTGTAAAACGAGCCAATCGCGCAATACGAGCAGTCAAAACCACACGAATTGACCGCATCGAGCGTGAGTAGATTGCAGCAGCGCGTCCCCTCGCTAGCGACAGGACAGCGACCAAGGGCTAGCTTTTCGCCCGCAAAACGCGATATTTCGTAGCGTTTGGGCGTGTAGTGCGAAGTGAAATTTTCATACGCAGGCGGGCGCGATTTGATTAGCTCATACGCGGATTTTATGCGCGCGAAAACCTGCTTGCAAGCGTGGTTTGAGGCGGGTTTGGATTGTAAATTTGGCTCTGAATTTACGCTAGAATTCCCGCTAAAATTTGCGTTAGAATTTTCGGCGAAATTTGCGTTAGAATTTCCGCTGAAATTCGAAGCAAAATTTACGCCACGATTTTCGCCAAATTTCGCTATTTTTAAAATTTCCCCCACATTTTCGCCCCAAGCCTGCAAATCAGCGCAAATTTCGGCGATTTGTTTGCGCTCTTGGAAGCTAAAATGCCCTGATAGAAAAAATTCGCGCAAAAGCTCGCTATTTTCGGCGTTTAGTGCGAGTTTGAACTCGTCATTTATTTCACTCATAACTCTCCTATTTTTTCCGCATGCGCCCTAAGTAGCGCACAAGTGTTAGCTTTGTCGATTTTAGCGTCGATTAAATGGTCGCTTACGACCTTGTAGATTTTAAATTTCACGCCAAATTTAGCGCAAATTTCTTTGAATTTCGCGCTCTCCATATCGTATAAACTTATCGTGGGCGCCGAAATTTTCGTAGTTTGCGGGGCGCTAACGCAGATTAAGCTCGCCCCTTTTGGCGCACTGTTTTCGTCCCACAAAAACCCCTCGCCGACACCGATTTCATCGCTATTGCAGCCACAAATTCCAAAATTTATGGCTGTTTTGGGGCTAAATTTTGCCAAAATTTCACCAAAAATTTGTGCGTTTTCGCCGTTTTTACCAAAGCCCACACCGCAGATAAAAAGCAAAATTCCCTCACCTAGCCACACATTGACGCTTTTTTCGCCAAAACTTGCGCCACTCTCGCCGAATTTAACGCTACTTTTTTTTAGTCTAAATCTCTCCACCAGACCCTGCGCCTCGGACTTCGTAGCGCACACGAATACTCTCATAAACTCTCCTAAATCTCGCATTTTAGCAAGCCAAGGCTAGAAAAAAGCTAAATTTGATGAAATTTTGCGTGCATTTTGTTTATTAAAACTACATAAATTTTAGCTATAATCCACGGATTAGATTTTTTAAAAGGGGCGATGATGAGCGAAACTCAATTTTCCAACTCCGTTACCTTGCGCGACAACCGCAATGGCGCGACATACGACTTCCCAATCCTTGATGGCACAATGGGTCCTAGCGTAATTGACATTTCGAATTTTTACAAAGACACTGGAATGTTTACCCTAGATAGGGGATATACCTCCACAGCCATGTGCAAAAGCTCGATTACATACATTGACGGCGAAAAGGGCGAGCTCATGCACCGCGGATACGATATCGCGTGGCTAGCGCAAAACAAACGCTACCTCGATGTCGTGTATCTACTGCTAAATAAAAAACTGCCTAGCAAGGACGAATACAACGCGTTTTTATACGAGCTAAAAACCAGATCTTTTATCAACGAAAAAATCCTAAAACTTTTCGACGCATTTCCAGATCGCGCCCACCCTATGGCGGTTTTGCAGGCATGTATCGCTACGCTTAGCGCGTATTACTCTAAGGATATGAGCTTTGACGATCCTAGCGAATACATGGAAATGGCAAAACGATTAGTAGCCAAAATGCCTACCCTTGCGGCGTTTTATTATCGCCACTCCAAAGGCTATCCTATCATTTATCCTGATTTGGCGCGCGGATTTACGGAAAATTTCTTGTATATGATGCGAAGCTTCCCACACTCGCATGTCGATCTCAAACCAATCGAAGTCAAAGCCCTAGATAGCGTGCTTATGCTCCATGCTGACCACGAGCAAAACGCCTCAACGACGACGGTGCGCACGGTGGGTTCTACTCATGCTCACCCTTATGCGTGCATAAGCGCAGGTATCGGCGCGCTATGGGGACACGCGCACGGCGGGGCGAACGAAAGCGTAATTCGCCAGCTAGAAATGATAGGCACACCAGAAAATGTCGATAAATACATCGCCAAAGCCAAGGACAAATCCGATCCGTTCCGCCTAATGGGCTTTGGACACCGCGTCTATAAAAACTACGATCCGCGTGCCAAGGTGCTAAAAGGTCTGCGAAATCAGCTCATCGAAGAGATCGGAATCGATACGAATTTAATCCGTGTGGCAAATAGATTAGAAGAAATCGTGCTAAATGACGAATATTTCGTATCTCGCAACCTCTATCCAAATGTCGATTTCAACTCAGGTCTAATCCTAAAAGCGCTCGGAATTCCGACAGAAATGTTTGCCGTAATCTTCGTAATGGGACGAAGTCCTGGCTGGATGGCGCAATGGATAGAGCTCAAAGAGCAAGAGAGTATCAAAATCGTCCGCCCTCGCCAACTCTACATTGGCCCAGAGCGCATAAACGAATAGCCCAAATTTAGGGCAAAATTTGGGTTAAATTTAAATGCAAAATTTAACCCAAAATTTTTGAAATAATTTAAAATTTATTAAAATTTTACGCTATAATCTTGTGTTTTTATGAAAGGGGTAAAAATGAAAAGAAAATTGTTTTTAATATCTTGCGCGGTATTTTGTTTGGGCTCTTTGTCTTACGGGGCACCAGAGCTCACGGTAGAAACCATGCCAGACGCGGCGAATTTGGATTTAGGCGCATATATGACTCCTGCTAATGCAAGCGAAACAAACGCTAATAGCGAGGTCGCAGCCGAGGCAAACGCGACTGCTGCCCAACCAAGTGCAGAGGCAAATGCTACTGATGCGGCTGAAACCACAGCTGATACGAACGCAACCGCAGCCGCTCCTGCGCCTAGCGTAAGCCCAGAAGTGGCAGAACAAGGCGCATTGCTGTATAAAACCTGCGTAGCTTGCCACGGCGCAAAAGGCGAGAAAGCCTACACAAAAGTCCCACCTATCGTAAATTTATCTAGCGAAGAGAGATTAGAGAAGCTCCACGCCCTAAAAGACGGCACCGCAAACGAGGGCAAGGGATACTATGGTATGGGCGCAGTGATGAGAGGCCAACTTCGCATAAGCGACGATCAAATCGGCGTTTTAAACGCATATATCGAATCGTTTAAAAACTAATTTAACTCAAAAATTTTGCTAAATTTGGCCTTTGGCTAAATTTAGCAATCCTAAATTTCTTCAAAATTTAAAATTCGGAGTATTTATGCAAATACGAAGCGCGAAAACCGCAGATTTAGACGCTATCAAAGCCATAGAGGACATTTCATTTCCACCAAATCAAAGGGTCAGCAAAGAGGCTTTTGGCGAGTTTTTAGCGAAATTCGCTGATGATATTTTCGTAGCCTGCGAAAATAATCAAATCATAGGCGAGATTGTGTCGCTATGCACAAACGAGCGAAATTTCGATGATGATATGTTTTTTGGCACTAAATTTTACGACAAAGACGGCGCGTGGCTAATGGGGCTAAGCCTTGGCGTGGTGCCAGAATTTAGGGGTCGTGAGATCGGCTCTGCGCTGATAGGCACCCTGCAAACACACGCCATAGCGCGCACAAAAAGCGGAATCGTGCTAACCTGCGAAGAGCGTTTGGTGAAATTTTACGAAAAATTTGGCTTTGTAAATGAGGGAATTTGCAAGTCAAAATTCGGCGATAAAAGCTGGTATCAAATGCGCTGGGAAATTTAAAAAGGGCTAAATTTAAGCAGAAATTTGAAAGAGAACATAAAATTTATCTAAATTTAACCCTAAATTTGCGCTAAATCGCGCGTTTTTTGCTTTTTATTAGCGCAATAATGCCAAAAAGTCCAAAAATAATGCCAATCACGCTAAGCAAACCTTGATATTTAGCGAAAGCAAGCTCATCGTATTTGCTAACGCCGAAATTCTCATCAATATCCACGCTAAATTCGCTTCTGTGCTCGCCGTGATCACTCTGCGCGCTTATTTCGACGCGGTATTTCCCGGGAGCGGGTGGCAAAAAGGCTAGTTTGCCGTTTTCGTCCGTCTGCGCGATTTGCATAGCAAGCGCACTTTCGCCCTGATAAATGCGAACTTTGGCGTGTTTGGCTGGGATAGAAGTAGCAAAATTTGCATTGATTATCACAGCCTCGCCGCGCGTGATATTGTAGCTAATACCGTGCGCAAACGCCAAAATAACGCAAAACAAAACGCTGATTAAAACTCTCATTTAAGCTCAAATGTGATTGAAGTTTGGATTAAGAGTTTATTAGCATTAGGGTCTGAATACTCGCTCCTAACGCTTTTAGCGGCGATGACATTTAGCCCTTTTTCGACTGGGATTAGCGCGATACCAAACTCGTTTGTGCTAAATTCCCAATCCTCATGCACGCCGACTTCAAATTTGGTTTTTGGCGATGGTTTGCCATTTTTGAGCACCAAAACAGGGAGTTTGTCGCCATCTTTTAGTGAAAATGGATTTGTAAGAGCGATGATTTCGAAATCAAGTCCTATTGGGCTTAGCATTGCTTCGTTCCACGAAAAGTAAGTTTTGCCGATTTTTAGGCTTCTTGAATTTGCAAAAACTGCGCCTTTAACGCTCTTTAATCCGCCTTTGACGAAGCTTCCGCCCTCATCGGTTTCTATCCAATACCCAGCGTCGTAAATTCCGCTCATCACAGCTGGTTTGCTTGCTGTTAGCACGACAGGCATGGCGTTTGCATCGTCAAATTTATAATCAATTCCTGTTTTGATAGGTTTTAAATTTTCATCGTAACCGTTAGCTGCGATTAACTGCTCGCTGGCATATTTTTCAAACTCGCCATGAGCCCAAAATTTGACCTCGTATTTGTTCGTGTCGATGTTTTGGATAACGATTTGGTGGGCATTTGCACACATGCAAAATGCAACGAATAAAAGTGCTTTTTTAAACATAAAATTCTCCTTGAATATTATTGAAAATGGATTAGTATTATAGCGACTAAATTTTAATATTAATTGAATTTTGGTGTTACTAATATAAATTTTTTCTTTCGTTGCAATATATACGAATTTTAAGCCCTTTTATGCTAGACTAGTAGGCTATTTCAAAGAAAAGGATATGTTATGTTTCACGAATACAGAGATTTAATCACTGAACTTAAAGGCAAAAATGCACGCTTTGATGCGTTGTTTGAAAAACACGATGATTTAGATCATCAAATCGCAGCCGCAGTCGAGGGCAGAGTGCATATGAGCGATTTAGAAGTCGATTCACTAAAAAGAGAGAAACTTCGCGTAAAAGATGAAATCGGTATGTTTTTGGCTAAGATTAAAGCTGAAAAAGAGGGCAAATAAAAAGGTTGCGCACTCCGCGCAACCATAAATTTAATATCAAAATTATAAAATTACAAAAATAATTTATCTTCCAAACTGTGTAAGCGTTGTAATCCGATATCGATGTATTCCATTAATTTTTCGTTATTTTTGACCAAATCGTCGTAGTAAGCTTTGGCTTTTTCCTTCGCTACGAAGTCAGGTTCGACATATTTTATGCCTGATTTAAACAAACCCTTTGTCTCGACAAAATATGTGCCCCAGATCTTATCACAATGCTCAATGCTAGATTCTGTAAAGCTCACGATCGAATCATACGCGACATTTCCAAGTAACTCTTGCAATTTATTAGCAGGATTTTTCAAAAACGAGTAAAAATCCTTAAACGGAGCAAATACCTGCTCTAAATTTTGCGCTGAGTCCTGATAAATCCCCTTTTTGACGCGAAACATCATCATTTCTTGCGAATTTACAAATCTCTCAACGGCTTTTATAGTATCCGCTTTATTCACTGGAAATTTCCTTTGGTTGAATTAATATAAATCGCTATTATAACACAAATTTATAAAATTTATGTTAAAATACCAGAACAAAAAGGAAAATATATACAAAAATAGGAGGTAAGTATGGAAAGACCTGTTCCCATAGATGAACAAATCGAGCTGGACTTCAGCAAAATCATCATCTCAAAGACGGATCCTCGCGGTATCATTACCTATGTCAATGATTATTTTTTGGAGGTTAGCGGATATAGCGAGGGCGAGCTCATCGGCAAACCACACTCTATCGTCAGACACCCAGATATGCCAAAAATCGCATTTAAGCTAATGTGGGATAGCATTTCTAAGGGCAGACCATTTACGGCTGCGGTGAAAAATCTAGCCAAAGACGGCAGGTATTACTGGGTCATAGCCAAACTCGATCAAGTCATCGACCCGCATACCAAAAAGGTCGTCGGACACACGGCTATATCGGAGCATACGGCATTCCGCACGCCAGCACCAGCCGAGATAATCCAGCAAATCGAGCCGATTTACAAAAAACTAGTCGAGATCGAAAATAGCTCTGGTATAAAGGCTAGCTATGAGTATTTGGAGGGGTTTTTGCACGCCAACAATACGACTTATGACGAATTTATCGACGGGCTTGTTACAAAAAAGGGATTTTTAGACAAACTCCAAGCCAAATTTGGCAAAATTTTTGGAAGATAAATTTAGGTAGAATTTAGCGTTTGGCGAAATTTTGTAAATTTAAATTGCCAGACGCTAAATTTGTAATTTTTTAAAGTTTTTATTTTGTAGCATTTCACACGCTTCTTCGTTTAATTTATAAAATTCATCGCGAGAATATAAATTCGAAAAATATTTCTCATACATTTTTTCTACATTGCAAATTTCGGGGCGAGTGTCGTAAATATCGCACTCGTGGCCACGCAGATATTTACAAACGCCATCGCCTCTGTCAAATTCGCTAAGCTGGGGAATATTTGCGATATGCCTGCAACACTCCCCGCATTTCGTGCAATCAAAGCCCATTTTATCTTTGATTTTCTAGTTCGCTGGTTTTGCTAGCCATTTCAGACACGACTTTTTCGGATTCTGGCGTTAATTCGCCTTTTTCGTTTAAAAGTGGAGTATCAAGCACGGCTTTCATAGCCCTTAATACCGCGCTACTCTGGAAGAGAACTTTACGCTCATTGGTATCAAATTTCTCAGAGTCTGCCTTGCCAGTGCTTGGGTCTTTGTATTTTTGGGCTATGGCAAACAACTCCTCGTTTATCGGCATAGCTAGCGCGCCTAGTCTCACAAGAAGCCTATAAAACATATCCGCCCGTCTTCTTATGCCGTCGCACGCCACACTCGCAGTTTTTAGCTCCTGCGCATATTTTTCGGCTTTTGATAAATTTGCATAGGCTTCATCTTTTAGAGCACTTGCTTTTTCACTAGCTATAAATCCAATCACCGCTAGTGCTGGACCAGCTACCAAACCACCAAGTACAGCAGTTCCACCAGCTACTCCTAAGCCACCAGCCGCCAAGCTTCCGCCACCTAAAAATGCCAAAGTAGCGTTTGTAGCAGCTGCGCCATGTAAAACGCCAATCGCCGTTCCCGTGCTAGCACTAGCTAACAAACCAGTAGCTCCATACGCGCCAAAAGCTGTCAAGGCCCCACCCATAGCACCTGCACCAACTCCGCCTAGTATAGATGAAGCAAAACTACTCATCTCTTTTAAACCATCAAATTCGCCTTTATCTATCTTGAATTTGCTTAACTCTTCAAGTCCTACACTATCTTTAACTTTGATTTTTTCAATCGTATCGACTAAATTTTTTATCTCGTTATTTAAGATAAAAAGTTTTTTCTCGCCCAAATTTTCAAGCGCTTTTCCACTTGCTTTTCTATGAGCTTCGATAAGCTTTTTCGCATCTTCGATAGTTTCGTTTGCTATATCATTTACTTTATTGGCATCTTCGTTATCTTCATAAGCGTCATAGCCTTTTTTAACACCATAAGCAGCACTTCCTAATGCTGCTGCTCCTAATAAAATGGGTATAAATGGTAATGGCATATTTTTTCCTTTATTTTAATGTAGATGAGAGTGAAATTATCTCCGATATGCTATTTTCTAACACAGCTTGATTTTTGTTTAACTCGCTTTCAAAAACTTTCATTTTATCGGAACTCATTTTTGAATTTTTCAAAAATTCCTTTTGCTTTACGATCGCACTCATAGCCTCGGCTGTATCTTCTAGCTCCCTAGCAAAAACTTTATCGATTTTGGCAATTTCGCAATAAATATCGACTAAACCTTGCTCGTATTCAGAATAATCTTTATCGATAAAGCCCATATTTATCAGCGTCCAGAGAAACTGCATATTGCTTTTTTTGTAATCTGCATCTATGCTTTTTTTTGCATACTTTTCAAAAATATCTTCATAATATTTATCATCTGATGATAGAAGTTCTTCGAATATCTCCTCAACCTCATCTATTTCATCAGAATTTAAACCGTATTCTTCGGCAATTTCTGAAAAAAGATTAACTTCTTCATCTTTTACACCATCGATATCCATTGCTAATCGCAATAAAACCATTTTTGGAACTTTGTTATCACTCATAGATGTAGCATATAGAGAATTTAATTTTTGCTCCGCATGCGATAATTTTTTCAAAGAATTATTCATTTCTTTGATTATTTCGTCTAAATCTTCCATATTTTTCCTTTCATTTTAGATTTCAATAATTCCGCCTGAATTAATCAGGTCATTAAATTCATCAAAATTTTTAAATTGCACTTCACCTCCTAATTTTTGTGTAATACGATTAGCATTTTTTATAAAGCCGTCAGTATCGCCTAGCTTATACATATCGTCCATATTTTTTAACGCTACGCTAAATTCGGCTATATGGTCGCTCAAATACTCATTGATATTAACTTGAAGCTCGGCGCGATAAGCCTTTATCATCTCTATGGCTTTGACACACTCCTTTTCTATGCGTTCTCGTTCAGCCTTGGCAAATTTAGCCGCTTTCATCGAATTTACTAATTCACCATAAAAAGCCGTGCTAAGTGCATATCCCAGCATAGAACCAGCCATAGCACCGACTACTGGGATAGGAATAGCCATTTGTCCAAGAGTTGCAAACATAGCACTAGATAGCATACCAGTGCCTTTTTCGCCGAGTTGCTCCAAACACTCCAAGCCGTCGATTTCGCCATTTATGTATTTATACATAGTAACCGAAACTTCTTTTGTGACAGCCACGATAGTGCCAGCGATATTTGTTTTTGCAAGTGCTCGCACGGTAGAACTACTAGCATTTTGCATCGCACCTTTTATAGATGAACCAACAAAAGCCGTAGTGTATGCGACCACTGCACCCTTTCCTGCATTTCCTGCGACACTTATTGCCACTTCTTTGGCGCTTTTTTCGCCTTTATTAACGGCTACTATATTTTGAATAAGCGAGAAGCCACCGCCTATGATTGCTCCAAATTTAGCTTGTTCTACCCCTGCTCTATGCGAAATTTTGGCTATATCCTTAGCAGTAGATTTGATAGGATTTAAACGAGCTTCCATAGCTTCTGCATTTGTTACTTCACTATCTTTTAAATTTGACTTTATTTTTTCGTATTTTTGAATTTGTTGTGTTTTATCTTTGATTAATTGTTCTTTTTTGCTTATTAATTCTGTATTGCCAGTTTGTTTTGCTTTTTCAAGGTCTTGCTTGGCTCTTTCAAGTTGTTTTTCAAATCCAGCTATTGATTTATCAGCTTCTTGCAAAATTTCTTCATAAAAATCGCTAGGCACAGTTATTTTTGCATTTGCGTCCAAATATTTTTCGTATTTACTAGAAGCAAGTTTTTCAAGTGCTTCTTTTGGAGATGAACCCACGAATTTCATCTGCTCTGCACTAATAATATTGCCGTGTTCATCTTTTACAATGTGGTCAAATAACTCGTTATAACTACCGCTACCCTTTATATCGGTATTATGAACACGAGTTTTGTCTCCTTTTATAATGTGTTCGGCATTTTGTCGTGCCGCATATTTATTTTCGGCGGCAAAACCTGCTTGTTGTTTAAGGTTTTGGTCTTTGAATTCTGGATTGATTTTATGATTTTTAATATCCTTTAATCCTTTTTTTAGCTGTTCACCAGTTTCGTTATCCGTGCCAGAATATGCAACAAAATGCTCTTTTATTGCCGAACCATAACGCCCAACAACTTCCGTAGCTGCACCTGATTGAGCGACACTTTCGAGCGTTTCCAGTTTTTCTTTTTTCTTTTTTTCTTTTTCGTTACTCATTTTTTCTTCTTTATAAAATTTACTTTCTCATATCTTTCATCAGCAATACTTGCAACAATCGCTGTGATTTTATAGCTTTCATCGCTAGCACTACACCACAACCAACACCCAAAATAAACCTAAACATTTTCAGTTCTTTCTGCATCGATGATTTCCTTTAACTCATCAATTAATTTTAAAATTTTTTCGTTTTCTTGCTCTATTTTGCTCGTATCTATACCGTGAAAAATCATCTCGTATTTCTTGATTTCATTATTTGAAAACACGGCAACAGGTGCGGTATTTGGCTTACCGCCCATAGCAAGAGCGTATATTTCACCTCCTTTATTGCAATATCTCACTTCGACTTCATAATCATTTTTTATAGTATCCAAGACGCTCTTTTTATATTTTTTAATCTCGTCATAAAATATTTCATTACAAAAAAGCTCTTTTGTCTCAAATTTATTATCATCTTTGCCCGCAGTAGCACCAACATCGCCACACAACAATCTAAATAATAATCGCACCATTGTCTATCCTTGATTTCATTTGTTTTATAATCTCGTTTGCTTCTTCTATTTTTTTAAAAATTTCACTCTCTTTTTCTTTTATACTTGCTAGCTTTTTATTATTAAAATCAAGCCTTGCTTCAAGGTAATTTATATAGCTTTTTATGACTTCTTTTAATTTTGCATTAGAATTTTCATCTTGCAAATTTTTTAACTCTTCAATTATTTGCTTTTTTCATCATTATTCATTTTTCATCCTTTCGTAAAAAATTTATGGTATTTTACGAAACTCTTGCGACAAGGTTTGTCGTCTCTCATAAATTTCCGCCATTTTTTAAATAATCTTGCAAAATTTTTTCAAATTTACTTTGCAAACTCGCTGGTTCGATGATTTTGATATACGGCAGATAGAGTTTTGCGAAATTTAAAATTTCATCTTCAAACGCCGCAGTTACGGCAAGCGTGGCGAATTTGTCGTTTTTATCAATAAAATTTTGCGAAATGAAAAATTTTTTGCGCCCAAGGTATGCAAGCGCAGTATTATCCACGCGCAGTCTCGCACTCACGGGGCTTTGCGAAAACCAATGGTTTTTATTTTCTTTGATTTGGGCTAGTTTTTTGATTTCTGACGAAAAGGTTTGCTCCAAAACATCTAAATTTGAAATTTTCTCAAATGTAAATGTCTTTAAAACGCCCATTTCATCGCATAGCACATACCACACCCCAAGGCGGAAAATAAAGGCATAAGGCTTTGCGGTGCGCTCCTTGCCAGAGTAAGTGAAATTTAAAATATTGTGATTTTTGATAGCGTAGCAAATCTCCTCAAAATCCCTTTTGAGCGTGGAATTTGGGGCAAATTTGTCAAATTTGGCGTCGATTTTATAAACGCCGTTTAGCAGGTCTGTGATTTCCTCGCTTCCAAAGCTAGGGAAAATCTCGCTAACGCCTAAATTTCGCGCTAGACTAAGCGAGCAGGTATCTAGAACCCCCCCCCCAACGCAGTTTGCGCGGATTTCGCCACCACTCTTTGCAAACTCAAATCCGTGATTTTGTAGCGCCTTTATATCGCGTTTGAGCGTATCTGCGCCCACGCCTAGCTCCTTGCTAAGCTCGCCAAGAGTGAAGCTTTGCGCGCTAAGTGCCAAGGTGCAAAATTTCGCCATGCGATAAGCGATATTATCACGGGTTTTGCCTGAGTTTTTTGCGTAAATTTCTAAATTTTTTATCATATTGCTTTCTTTTGGGGTTATAATAAAATCGTTATTATAACCCCCACATTAAATTTGACTAAATTTATAACGATGCGTAACGCACCATGAGGCAAGTGTCGAGTTTGGCGAGCTTTTCGAGGACTGATTTTTGCACCTGAGAATCGACTAAGATCACGGCTAGTGCATTACCGTCCTCGCCTCTGCCTAGGCGGAAGTCAGCGATATTGATATTCTCGTCGGCTAAAATCGTGCTTATGTTTTTGATGACACCTGGGACATCGGTGTTTTTGAAGATTATCATCTTGCCTTTTGGCTTGAAGTCAGTTTTAAATCCATTGACATTGACTATGCGACCCTCTTTGCCGTCAAAAACCGTGCCCACGACGCTCGAAGTATCCTTGTCTGTGATAATCGTAACACTAATCTCATTTTTGTAGATACTACCCACGCACTCTTTATATTCGGTCTCGATACCCTTCTCATCGGCTAGGAATTTGGCATTGACATAATTTAGCGAATCGCCCAAACTATCGTGTAGTGCGCCCACGATAGCGAAAACTAGCATTGAATTTAGGTATTGTGAAATCTCACCACTACCCTCGATTTTGATAGATTTTATCGGGCCTTTGTTGATTTGGGCGGCTAGATAAGCCATTTTTGATATCAAATCCACATACGCTTCGATTGAGGCTGGTAAATCCTCGGATTTGATAGGCAAATTTAGCGCATTTGGGTAGCTGATACCGCGTGCTGCGCTGATAGCTTGCTCTGCGGCCTCGACTGCGATATTTCTTTGTGATTCCAAAGTATTCGCGCCAAGGTGCGGAGTGGCGGTTAAATTTTCGATATCTAAAAAGTCATGCGAAGTGGCTGGTTCTTTGTCGAAAACATCTATGCCTAGATATGCGATTTTGCCTGATTTTAGGTTTTTTACTAGGGCTGCTTCGTTATATAATCCACCGCGCGCGCAGTTTATGAGGCGCACGCCGTCTTTCATCTTCGCAATTTGTGGCTCGTCGATCATATTGATAGTTTCGCGGTTTTTTGGCGTGTGGATTGTGATGAAATCGCACGCTAGGATATCATCGAAATTCGTAGTGTATTTCACGCCTAGTTTTGTGGCCTTTTCTGGATCGATATATGGATCATAGGCTATGACGCTCATACCAAAGCCAAGTGCGCGCACACCCACGCGAGAGCCGATATTTCCGAAGCCGATAATGCCTAGGCTTTTTTTGTATAGCTCAGTGCCATACCATTTTTCGCGTTTCCAAATGCGATTGATTTTCAAATCATTGCACGAATTTACATATTTGCGGGCGGCATTTAGCAGGTGGCACATAGTCATCTCCACAGCGGCGATTGTGTTTGCAGTAGGGACATTCATAAGGATAATTCCACGCTTAGAGCAGCCGTCGATATCGCAGTTATCCACGCCCACGCCTGCGCGCACGATAGCTTTGAGATTAGTTCCTGAATTTAAGAATTTCTCATCTACCGCAGTCGAGCTTCTAGTGATTGCTACATCTGCATCGCCAAGCATGCCGTAAAGCTCATCTTTTGGGACATCGGTAGCGTCGATTACATGGATATCTGATTCTTTTGAGAGAAGTTCAAAACCTATATTGTGGATTGCGTCGCAAACTATTACAGTTTTCATAAATTTCTCCTATTTTGTATGTGGAGTTGCAAGGCAAAACTGCCTTGCAAGCGGGGTTATTTTAGTTGATCTTTAATAAGATCTCCCAAAGTCATTTTTTCGTCATCGCTATTTACTTCGTTTAAAAGCTCGCGCTCTTTTTGGTGAGCTAGTCTGCGAACACTTAGGCGAATACGATTTTTCTTTTCGTCGATAAATGCGATCGCTGCTTCGATTTCATCGCCGATTTTGATCTCATCTGCGCTCTTATCGCCCAAATCCTCTTTGCGAAGTAGCGCATCTACGCCACCTTCTAACTCTACGAAGATTCCGAAATCTTTGATATCGCGAATTTTACCTTTTACGACATCGCCTTGTTTGTGAGATTTCGCATAATCGCTAATCGGGCTATCGCCTAGCTCTTTGCGATTTAGTGAAATTTTTTGTGTGTCGTTGTCGATTTTGATAATTTTGACTTCTAGTTCATCGCCGATTTTGAATAAATTTTTGCATTTTTCGTTTCTATCCCAAGAAGCGTCTTCATTATGCAAAAGACCCTCTACGCCGTCGATTCTAACAAATGCGCCGAAATTTGTGATTGTTGTGATTGCACCTTTTACCACATCGCCGACTTTGTATTTTGCCAAAAATTCATCAAATGGTTTTGGAAGCAAGTTTTTAAGGCTTACTCTTAGTCTTCTTTCATCTGGGTTGATTTCTACGACTTCTACATCGATTTCTTCGCCCTCGCTGATGAAGTCTTTTGGATTTTTGATATTTTTATCCCATGAAATTTCGCTAATGTGCAAAAATCCCTCGATATCGTTGCCTAAATCAACAAATGCGCCATAAGGCTCGATATTGCTGATTTTTACGCGGATTGTGTCGCCGACTTCTAGGCTGTCTTTAATCTCGTTCCAAGGATCAGGCATTGCAGCTTTGATTGAAAGAGATAGGTGTTTTTTGTCGCTATCGTATTTGACGACTTTAACTGGGACTTTGTCGCCGTCTTTGTAAAGTGAGCTAGGATTTACAGGGCCTTTATATGAAATTTCGCTGTAATGCACTAGACCATCTACGCCACCTACATCGACAAACATACCATAAGTTGTGATTTTTTTGACTGTGCCTTCGATGACACCCTCAGTAGCTACGATTTTTTCGATGATTTCTTTGCTAGCTTTGCGGTCCTCATCAAGCAATTTTTTGCGTGAAACCACGATACTTAGCTCATCTTCATTTACTTTTAGAACTTTTACTTTAAAAGTCTTGCCGATAGCGCCATTTGGGTTTTTAAGCGCACTTTGAGAGCGTGGCATAAAAAACTCGACATCATCTTCGCTAACGCAAACATAACCGCCTTTGTTAAAAGAGACGATTTTGACATCATATACATTTTCTGCATTTTCATCGTAAGAATCGATAAATGCTTTAACTTTTTCTTTTTTTATAGCTTTTCTATATGATACGACCGGGCGACCACCTCTACTTCCGATTATCGCGACTTTAATGTCATCACCTACTTTTACACACAAGTTTCCTTGGGCGTCGCTCACTTCGGATACATCCAAAACTCCTTCTAGCTTTCTACCCACATCTACGAAAATCTCGTTGTCTTTAACAGCGATAACCTTACCTGTGACTACCTCATCGTGTGATTTTTGGTTGTCATACTCTTCTAACAATTTCGCAAAATCTTCATCTGCGTGATTTTGAACTTTCTCGTTCACCTCGGCCATAAAGCTTCCTTTAAATTTATTTACATTTTTAACAAAAATGCTAAAAACTAAATCTTACCTAAATTTTGCTTTTAATCAACTAAATTTTTTTAAATTTTGATATGTTAAATTTGAGATGAAATTTTAAAATTTTGATATTTTTTCGATTTTTTCAACGACTTTTTTGATAATCCAATCAGGCGTGCTAGCCCCAGCCGAAATCCCGCATAAATTTTTGTTTTTAAACCAAATTTGCTCGATTTCGTCTTCGTTTTCGATCAAATAACTATCCTTGCAAAAGCTTTGCGAAATCAAAAAAAGCTGCTTTGTATTTGATGAATTTTTGCCACCCACGATTATCATAATATCGGCTTTTTTGGCTAGCTCGGCGGCTGCTTCTTGGTTTTCTAGCGTTGCGTTGCAAATTGTGTTAAAAATACGCACCTCGCGCGATTTTTGCATTAAATAATCCACGATTTTGACAAAATTTTCGATTTTTTTCGTAGTTTGCGAAACTACCGCAACCTTTGAATTTAGCTTAATCTCGTCCAATTCGCTTGGCTCTAAAACCACAAAAACTCTGCCCTTAGCATAGGATTTCACCCCTTTTACCTCTGGGTGGTTGCTATCGCCAAAAATCACGATATCATACCCCTCATCGCTCATTTTTTCGACGATTTGCTGTGGTTTGGTCACAAAGGGGCAGGTCGCGTCGATGAGCTCTTTATTTTGCTCTCTTAGGCGCGTCAAATCCTCTTTTTGGATACCATGAGTGCGGATTATAAGCTTTTTTTCATCGCTTACTTCGCTGGCATCTTTTAGGGTTTTAACGCCAAAATTTTGCCTTAATCTATTTATCTCTTCTGCGTTATGAATTAATTCGCCAATAGTCGAGGCTTCGCCTGCGTTTTCTGCGATTTTAATCGCTCTTTTTACCCCGAAGCAAAAGCCGTAGCTTTTGGCCATTTCAATCCTCAACGCTAGCTCCGATTTGTTTTAAAATTTCGCTGAAATTTGGAAAAGATGTCGCGATACATTTGGCATCTTCTATCATCATACCGCATTTAAGCCCCAAAATAGCGAAGCTCATCGCAATTCTGTGATCGCCATGAGGCGTGATGATTGCTGGGCTCATTTCTCCACCGCCCATGATTTCAAAGCCATCTTCTAGCTCGCTAGCCGCCACGCCACACGCCTTTAATCCCTCGACCATGACAGCTATGCGGTCGCACTCTTTGACGCGAAGTTCTTTTGCGTTTTTTAGGGTGCTTTTGCCCTGCGCGCAGGCAAACGCCACGGCTAGGGCTGGGGCTTCATCTATCATCCACGGGATATTTTCGCTAACATCTACGGCGTGAAGCGGGGCGTAAGAAATTTCGATATCGCCGATTTCTTCGTAAATTTCATCGGTTTTTTTATAGCTGATTTTCGCGCCCATTTTCTTTAAAATTTCATAAGCTTCTATGCGAGTTTTATTTAAAAGCATATTTTTTAGCACGATATGCGAGCCCGGGATTATCGAGGCTGCCACAGCGTAATAAAACGCCGAGCTTGGGTCATTTGGCACGAAAATTTCAAGCGGTTTAAGTGGCGCGCGTAGTGGCTCTACACGCAGTTCAAGGCCGTTTGTGCTGATGTCCGCTCCCATAGCTTTTAGCATTTTTTCGCTGTGATCGCGGCTTAGCTCAGGTTCGCTAAATTTGCAACCATTGCTATTAAGAGCGGCTAAAATCATAGCGGTTTTGACCTGAGCAGATGAAATTTTGCTATCAAATTCGAAATATTCAAGCCTATTTCCCTCGATTGCAATCGGAGCTTTGTTCGCATTATCACGACCATAAATTTTCGCCCCTACTTTGCTTAGGGGACCCCCTATTCTGCGCATTGGGCGCTCGTTTAGGTATTTATCGCCACTTAGGACGAAAAATCCCTTAACCGAGCTTAAAAGCCCCATAAAAAGGCGAATCGTAGTGCCTGAGTTCCCGCACTCCAATGGCATATTTGGCTCTTTTATCGCGCCTTTTGGCGTGATTTCGATTTCGGCACCCACTCGCTTCACCTCTGCGCCCAGAGCCTCTACGATTTTTAGCGTATTTAGCGTATCCTCGGCTAGCAAAAAATTTGAAATTTTGCTTGTCCTATCCGATAAAAGCGCGAAAATTGCGCTTCTGTGAGAGATCGATTTATCCGAGCCGATATTTGAAATTTCGGCATTTAATGGCGATTTTTGAGCGAAAATTCTCATCGTAATTCTAATCCTAAATTTTGATTTAATGCTTGTAAAATTTTATCCATAAAGCCCGCTACTTCGTCATCTTCTAGGGTTTTATTATCGTCTTGGAAACTAAATTTAATTGTCAAACTCGCGCTATCTTTTAGGCTTTCGTCTCTGTATAAATCAGTCGGCAAAAATTCCTTCAAAGTGTCGATTTTAAGGGAGCTTATAACCTCTTTAATCTTTTCAAATCTAAGGTCATTTGGCACCAAAATGCTTAAATCGCGCGAAATACTAGGGAATTTCGAATAAGCATTTGCCATGATTCTTTCAAATTTTAGCTTTTCAAAATCAATCTCGCATAAATAAGTTTTTTCTAAATCGCGACTTTTTTCCACATCGCCATCTACGCGTCCTATAAAGCCCACAATTTCACCATTTTGCTCGATTAGGGCTTGTTCAAATTCGCTTAAAAAGCCGATTTTTTGCTCTGAAATTTTCACGCTAAATTTACCAATCACGCTTTGAATTAATCCCGCAAAGTATAGAAAATCCACAGCCGCAGGTTTCGCGCCGTTTGCGATAGAGCTTTCGTTTTTTAGTCCGCTTGCAACAAATCCTAGTTTTTGCGATTGCACGCCCTCAGCGTCAAAAACCGTGCCAAGTTCGAAAAGTTTGACGCTTTTTTTCGAATTTTTCAAATTTCGCTCAGCAGAGGCCAAAAGATGATTTATTAGAGTTGGGCGAAGCGCGTCTAACTCGCTATTGATCGGGTTTAAAATCTCTTTTTTGCACGGCGCAAATCCAAGAGAGGCTAAAATTTTGCTATCGTCAAAGACATAATGCACACACTCGAAAAATCCCAAAGCAGCCGCTTTTTTGCGCACTTTGCGTGAATTTTGCAAATTTATATAAGTTTCGTTTATGCGTGTTTTTTCCTCGAATTTCATCGGTGCTGAGGCGATATTATCAATGCCTACGATTCGCACGATTTCCTCGCAAATATCGTGTGCATTTAGCACATCGTGCCTAAAATGCGGAACTTTGGCATTGATAAAATCAGCCTCTATGCTGATATCAAATCCTAGTTTTTTTAGAATTTTTACGATTTGATCGCGCGAAATATCTGCGCCAATCATTTTATTAATCTCTTTGTCGCTAAATCTAATCGTTACAGGCTCATACGCGCTCGAAATTCTCTGCGCGCCAGCATACGGCAAAATCGAAGGATTTTCGCCCAAAATGCGAAATAAAAGATCTGTGCCCACGCCTAGGCTTGGCTCGCTACCACGAGATGAGCGATAAACCTGCTCGTCGCCTTTTAGGCTTTTGTTTTCGTTTATGGCTTTTGCGATGACAAGGGGTTTGGTGTAGTTTGCCTCGATGATTGCGATTTTTGTGTTATCGCAGGCTTTGAAATTTTCATCTTGGCAAATTCCAGCGATACTTAGCAGTTTTTCACCGCAATACACGCCAAATTCGCCGTTTTGTAGCTGTTTAATATCAAGTGAAATTTTTTCGCTCCCACCAGCGATTTTTTCGAAATCATACGCCCTTAGCAAAACTCCCGTCGCGTGCGTAACATAGGCTAAGTAGTTTTGCACAGCGCAAGAGCCTAGCAAATCGGCATTTGCAAGGCGCAAAATGTGTTTAAAAGAAAGACCGAAATTTTTCTTTGCTTCAAAGGCGCGAAACGAAAATCTCGCGTTGCTTTCGGCGTTTGTATGGACATTTAGAATTCTGCCGATTCCTGGGGCATTTTCAGGGTCTTTGAACTCGACTTTTTCTTTCAACGCTAAATTTAACCCAGCACTTAGATCTCGCGCGATACCTAAAATACTAAGGCAATCGCCCCTGTTTGCGGTTAGCTCGATCTCGATTATATCGTCGTTAAAAATTTCATACTCATTTAACGCCTTGCCAGGGATTAGCTCGCCGATACTTTCGTCTAAAATCATAATCCCGTCAAAGGTCTTAGGAAGCCCGAGCTCGGTAGATGAGCAAATCATACCAAAGCTCTCTTCGCCACGAAGTTTGGCTGGTTTGATCTCCAATCCGCCAGGAAGCTTCGCTCCCACGAGTGCTACTGCTACGAACTGCCCTGCATCGACATTTTTGGCTCCGCACACGATTTGGAGCGTTTTTTCGCCGACATCGACTTCACAGACATTTAAATGGTCTGAATTTTCGTGGCGTCTTTTGCTTTTGACTAGCCCCACGACGACCAAATTTGGGATATTCATGCGAGTGTGCGCATCGACTTCTAAACCAATCGAATTTAGCGTAAGGGCTAAATTTTCTGATGAGACTTCGCTTAAATCAATCCAATCTTGTAACCAATTTTTCGTTATTATCATTTAAATTGCTCCAATAATCTAATATCGCCTTCAAAAAGTGAGCGCAAATCAGGAATCCTATGAAGTAGCATAGCAAATCTCTCGACCCCAAGCCCAAAGGCATATCCGCTCACATCGCTCCATTTTACCGCTTTAAACACATTTGGATCTACCACGCCACTTCCTAGCACTTCTAGCCAGCCAGTTTGTTTGCACACACGACAGCCCGATCCCCCACAAAAAATACAGCTAATATCAACCTCTGTGCTAGGCTCGGTAAATGGGAAAAAGCTAGGGCGAAATCGCACTTTGACATCGCCAAACATATAATGCAAAAAATCCTCTAAAATGTATTTTAAATTTGCAAAGCTCACATTTGCGCCCTTTTCGACGACTAAACCCTCTACTTGGTGAAACATCGGCGTATGTGTCAAATCCATATCACGTCTAAATACCGCACCTGGGGCTATCATACGCACTGGCGGAGTTTTGAATTTCTCCATTGTGCGGATTTGCACGCCGCTAGTGTGTGTGCGCAAAAGCTCGCCCGAATTTAGATAAAATGTATCTTGCATATCGCGTGCTGGGTGGTATTTCGGTAAATTTAGCGCTTCGAAATTGTGGAAATCATCTTCGATTAGCGGACCAGATTCTACGCTGAAATTTTGCGATACAAAATAATCGATTATCTTATCCATAGTCTCCATTACAGGGTGAAGTGCCCCGCTAGCGACATTTTCGTTAAATAGCGTAACATCGATCGCCTCTTTTTTCATCGCCTCTTTTTGCGCGATTGCCTCCAAGGCTGATTTTTTCGCGCCAATTAGCTCGGAAAAAATATCTCGCTTTTGGTTTGCCTCTTTTGCAAATTCCTTTTTTTGCTCGGCAGGGACGGACTTTAACTGAGCGAAAAGCTCGGTGATAACGCCCTTTTTGCCAAATAATTCAAGGCGGATTTTTTCGATTTCATCTAAGCTAGTGGCTGCTTCGATTTTGGCTTTGATTTCTTGCAAAATTTATCCTTTTTGTAAAAAAATGAATTTTGCGATTGTAGTTAAAAATTGATAAAAACAAGGTAAAAATTCATAAATTTGAAATTTTTAGCTATAATTCGCCTTGATTTTTTAACCCAAAAAGGATTTATTATGAATATTTTTGAAAGAATTGTTTCAGGCGAAATTCCATGCAACAAAGTCCTAGAAAACGACGATTTTCTGGCATTTCACGACATTAGCCCAAGGGCACCAATCCACATTTTGGCAATTCCGAAAAAATGCTATGAAAACTTCCAAGTAACCCCGCCAGAGGTCATGGTGGGTCTTAGCAGTTTTATCAAGGAAGTCGCTGTGAAAATGGGGCTAGATAAGACAGGTTATCGCCTAGTGTGCAACTGCGGCGAAAACAGCGGCCAAGAGGTCATGCACTTGCACTTTCATATCCTTGGTGGAACGAAACTTCCATGGGATAACACAAACGGCGCGAATACGCACGATAAATTCTAAAACTCACAAATTTCACAAGTCGCCAAATTTGGCGACTTTTCTGCTTTTTTTAAATTTTTTAAATTTTGCTTTTTGATAATTTTGGTTAATTTTTAATAGTGAATTTTAAAGTGTAAAATTTAAAAAAGTCGCCGAATTTGGCGACTTTTATTGAGGTTTGCAAAGATTATTTTGCAAGCATTGCATCAAGCATCCAAAGGCGTTTTTCGTATCCGCCAAGTTTGTCTTGTGCGAAATTTGATGTTACGATATCGCCTGCTTCATCTGCGATTTCGGCTAGTTTTTTGAACTCTTTTAGCAAATATTCATAGGCTTTTTTCACATTTTTTAGCACCTCTTCTGCGCTATAATCGTCTTTTAGATCGATTGGAGCAGAGGCTAGTTTGATTAGCTCTTCGGCTTTGATTACTGGTTTGCCACCGATTTGCAATGCTCTTTCAGCTGCGTCATCGAAAAGCACGCCAAACTCATCGTAAGCTTCCTCTGTGTAAGAGTGGATTGGCGCAAATTGTAGGCCTTTGATATTCCAGTGATATGCGTGAAATGCGACAAATAGTGCGTGTGCATCTGCTTGGATTTGGTTTAGTTGTTTTGTTACTTTTGACATTTTCATGTCTCCTTTCTTAATTTAAATTCGGCGGTATTATAAACGATAAATTTAAATAAAAAGTATCTAATTAATAAATTTTATTATTTAGAACTCTCAAATTTACAAAATTTACATATAATTAAGGCTTTATATCAAAATTTAAAGAGCGAAAATGGTAAAAGTTTTTTTGATCGAAGATGACGCTGAGTTTGCTGGATTGATAGCCGAATTTTTGGGTTCGCGAGGCATTAGCGTAGAGGCGTGCGAGGATCCGTTTTTGGCGATTAGCACGGATTTGGCGCAGTTTGATTTGGTTTTATTGGACCTGGGGCTTCCCGGCATGGACGGACTGGAAGTTTGCAAAGAAATCCGCAAAAAAAGCAAAATCCCGGTTATCGTTTCGAGCGCGCGCGCCTCGACCGTCGATAAGGTAAGCGCCCTGCAAATCGGGGCTGATGATTACCTGCCCAAACCATACGACCCAGACGAGCTATACGCGCGCATAATCTCGCTTTTGCGCAGGGCAAATGATTTTAAAGAAGAGAGCGAAAATTTAGCGTTTAGCGTGGATAAAAATCTAGGCGATGTGCTATTTAACGGCATAAATTTAGGGCTTACGCTGGCTGAGTTTGAAGTGCTTGGCGAGCTAGTTCGCAACTTCCCAGCCGCTGTGAGCAAGGAGCAAATTTTGCGCGCCTCGCCCTCGATTGTATCGGCAAATGAGAAAAATTTGGAGATGATAATCAGCAAAATTCGAGCCAAAATCAAACCTCACAGCGAGGCAAATCACATAATCTCGCTTCGTGGCAGAGGGTATCGCCTTGCCAAATAGCGAGCAAAATTTGGCGCAAAATTCGGCGCAGACAGATACGCAAAAGGGTGCAAAAATTTCGGCGCAGTATTCAGCGCAACCTAGTCTGCAAAACAGCGCACAAAAGTCCATTTTCAGGCGCATTTTGATACTTTTTTTGGTAGCGTTTTTGGGGGTAGTTTTTTTGTGGTTTGGCGTGCATAGCTGGAAGGATTATCGCTACAAAGAGACTTTGCGCCTAAATTTACGGCTAAATTTGCAAAGTTTCCAAGAAGAGCTTTTAAACGCTAGCTTGCCAAGCGATGAAATTTTGGCGCAAAACGGCTTTGTTTTAGCCGAAAATTTCGGCACCAAAAACGCCAAAATCATCGAGAGTTTCGGCGATAAAAATAGCGGCTATCAGATCGTAAAATCAGGGCGCGAGGAGCTGTTTTTCATATACACGCCGATTAATTATATGGTTTTGCGCGCCTTGGATAATGACCGAGATTTCGCGGTTTTTGACATTTTTTTCTGCGTTTTGCTAGGCATTTTGGCACTACTTTTTTTCTTTTTAAATAAGGCTTTGGCGCCACTAAATTTGCTTTATTCAAATTTGCTAAATTTAAAAAACGGCGAGTTTAAAATTTTGGAAATCAAAAGCGATTATAAAGAAATTTCTCGTATCCAAAACGCCTATAATAGCGCGATTTTGCGCATAAAACAGCTTCTTGGCACCAGAGAAATGTTTAACAAAATATTCATGCACGAGATGAAAACTCCCCTTGCCAAGGGCGCATTTTACCTAAAAAACGCTCCCAGCCCGCAAAATCAGGGCAATTTGGCTAGGCTTTTTGCGCAGATAAATGAGCAGTTAGAAAATTTCAGGCTTCTTGAAAGTCTGGTTAGCTCCGAGACGGTAGAGTGCGAGCAAATGGGCTTTGGCGAGGTTTTTGAGCGCACACGCGAAAAGCTAAATTTGCGCGAAAATGATAAAATTTGCATTGATTTAGAGCGCAATTTTAAAATTTATGGAAGCGCCGAGCTGTGGGAGATTTGCCTGAAAAATTTAATCGAAAACGCCCTGAATTACTCGCCAAATCACGAGATTAAAATTTACGCCACGCATGGCGCGATAGTTTTCGAAAACAGCGGCGAGCCCCTAGCCAAAGATATTTCTAGCGCGAACGGCGAGCTGGAACTAAACTGGAAATTGGATAAAAGCGTGCGCCATAAAAGTTCGAGCGGGTATGGATTTGGGCTATTTATCATACAAAAAACAGCGATTTTAAACGGCTACGAAATCGCCTATTCGCACGAAAATGGTGTAAATTTTATAAAATTTATAAAAAGTGAAACAGAATTTGCGTAAATTTGTTAAAAAATTTTTTAAATTTATCGCTATATTGATGGTGATATATTTTTTACCGATAGTTTTGTTATTTTTTAGAGAACCTTTCATTATAAAAGCGATGAAAGATGATTTGATAAATTATGAGTTGTATTACCTAAAAAGTCATTATAACGCTAAACTTAAAGCACTAGATAAAAGCGATGATGAGATAGAAAAGCTAACAAAGGAGTATGATAAGATTTTAGAGAAACAAAGAGATAAATTTTATAAAACTTGTAAAAAGTATGTTAGCTATACGCTTTCGCATTTTGATTCTGTATATTTTTATGTTACTTGTAAATTTGATGATGAAACCAAAAAATTATATTCGGATTTGCAAAAAGTTATTAAAATCAATGATGAATATCGTTTAATTACTAAAAAAGGGGCTCATATAATGTTTTCTAATATGCCTGCAATGTATTCTTATGAAGTGCAACAAAAACATTTAAATCACGATGAAGAAATATCATATATGGAAGTTAGCAAAGATATGCTTTCAAAATCCGTTCAAATACCTGATTATTTTGAGGCAAATGATATTAAGCCAAGAATATTTGTTTATGATGAAAAACAAGAAATTTACTTTAAAATCAAATAAAGGAAACGAATTGCAAACTGCGAATTTAAAATTTTAGTAGTTAGGTGTCGGCTCGCAATGACAGCAAATTTAGCGCAAGGAATTTTATGCTCGTAGATTGCCACGAAACGGCTTGCGCCGTTTCTCGCAATGACAATAGCGAGCATATCGGCGCAGTATTTCAAAACTCCAAATTTATCGTAAATTTCTGCCAAAGTTAGCTTCGGTTAGCAACGCGTGGGTTTTGGGGTTAGTTTGCGCGCGTATAATCACGCCAACTTTAAAGTAAAGGAGAAAAAATGAAAAAGTTAGTTCTATCATTAGCGTGCGCTGTTTTGGCAACTGGGGCTTTCGCACAAGATCCGCAAGGCGGACAAACTCCGCTTCCATGCGCAAACGCCCAGCATAAATGCGCTCCAAATTTAATGCCAAAAATGGGCGGATTTAAGGGCGGTTTCCACGAGGATTTCAAAGGTGGTGCAATGCCGTGCGCTGGCGATATGAAAAACTGCCAAGCAAAGGGAGCGAAATTTGGCCAAGGTATGAAAAAATTCCACAAAATGGGGCACAATGACCGCTACACAGGCGCGATTATGCGCGAGCTTCCACGCCTTGATCTAAGCGATGAGCAATGGGCGAAGGTGCGCAGAATAATGTTTGAGGCAAACGAAGCGCGAATCGCCAAAAAATCAGAGCCACGCGAGAATTTGCTAGAAGATATCGCTAATTTTGACAAAGCCAAATTTATCGAAAATAATAGCAAAAAATTTACCGAGCAAATCACCGCCGAGGCTGGTGTTATCGAGGCTTTGCTTGGTGTGCTAAACGCAGAGCAAAAGTCAAATTTGGCTAAAAATTTAAAAGAGCGTAAGGAAAATAAAGAAGCGCAAAAAGAGCTTAAAAAAGATAAAAAATAAGCTTTCCTAAAATAATTTCATACTCCCCTAACCCTGCGAATTTTCGCGGGGTTTTTTAAATTTAGCGCGCGAAAAGCGCAAAATTTCGCAAAATTTAATCTCACTCACGCAAACCCAAAATTTCGTAAATTTTAAATTTAGCCCTCGCAAAAAATATTTCGCTTCGTATTTTAAGTAACAAAAGGGTAGAATTACAAAATTTAGAATTTTTAAGGAGAAGAAATGGGAAAATTTGTGAATAATGTCGATGAATTTTTCAAATTTTGCGAAGAAAACGAAGTTAAATTTGTCGATTTCCGCTTTACGGATATGAAGGGATTTTGGCACTCTATCAGCTACAATATCAAAATCGTCGAACCAGATCAGTTCAAAAACGGTATCCCAATGGACGCTAGCTCGATGGACGGCTGGCAGCCAATCGATCGAAGCGATATGCTAATGATGCCAGATGTGGAGACTGCATTTTTAGATCCATTTACCGCAGACCCTACGGCTGTGGTTTTTAGCGATATTTTCGATATTTACAAGGGCGAACTTTACGAAAAATGCCCTCGCTCAATCGCCAAAAAGGCTATGAAATACCTAAAAGATAGCGGGCTTGGCGATGAGGCGTATTTCGGGGCTGAAAATGAATTTTTCATCTTCGATAATGTCAAAATCGTTGATAGCACAAACTGCGCTATGTATGAGATAGACACCGAAGAGGGCGAGTGGAACGACGATACGAACTTCTCATCAGGATACAATAGCGGCCACCGCCCACGCAAAAAAGGCGGATATTTGATGACTCAGCCAATCGATACAGCCACTGATTTAAGGGCTGAGATGATGCAGGTTTTGGAGCAAGTGGGCTTAGATGTCATGCTAGGACACCACGAAGTAGCCCAAGGCCAAAACGAAATCGGCGTGAAATTTGGCAATCTAGTCGAAATGGCTGACAATGTGCAAAAACTCAAATATGTCATCAAAATGGTAGCCCAACTAAATGGCAAAACCGCGACTTTCATGCCAAAACCGCTTTATGGCGACAACGGAAATGGCATGCATGTGCATCAATCAGTCTGGAAAAACGGCAAAAACCTATTTTACGGCGAGGGAAATTACGCGAATTTAAGCGATTTCGCTAGATGGTATATCGGTGGCGTGTTAGCTCACGCAAGAAGCGTCGCAGCCTTTACAAACGCTAGCACGAACAGCTACAAACGCCTAATTCCGGGCTTTGAGGCTCCGTCGATTTTAACATATTCTAGCCAAAACCGCTCAGCCTCTGTGCGAATTCCTTATGGTGCAGGCGAAAAGAGCGTGCGGGCTGAATTTCGCTTCCCAGATAGCACCTCAAATCCATATTTAGCCTTCGCTGCAATGCTTATGGCAGGACTTGATGGCGTGAAAAACAAAATCGAACCAGCAGGACCAATGGACGAAAATTTATTTAAACTCACCCTTGATGAGATTCGCGAGCGCGGTATCGAGCAGTTCCCGCACACGCTTCGTGGCTCGCTAGAAGCGCTGATCCGCGATAGAGCGTATCTCAAAGATATTATGAGCGACGATTTTATCCAAGCCTATCAACACATGAAATTTAAAACCCAAGTTTGGCCATACGAAGCACGCCCTACTCCGTATGAGTTTAAGATGAATTTTTCGTGCTAAGGGCGCGTGGGCGAAAGTGATTTCGCCCAAATTTCAAAATTTTGAAACTCAAACTCTTTTATAACAAAAAAGAATTTTGCCTATTTTCGCTTTTTATCATTTTGATTTTTGCGCTAAATTTGGCGTTTAAATACCACGAATTTTGCGAATTTAAATCAAATTCTCGCATATTTTTACAAAGCCAAATTCTAAATTCCTACGACAAAACAAACGCCAAAGGCCGCACATACACCGTGCTAAAACTAAAATCAGGGAATTTTACGATTTATACCACGACCAAAACCGGGCGCGAATTCCCACGATTCGCGCGCGTGAGTGTGGGTATCATCACGCAAAATTTGAGTTTTTTGGATTTTGTGAAGGCTAGATTTTACGCGCCAAATTTTAAAATTTCAGCCCCATTTTACGAAAACTCGCCCAAAACCAAAGCCATAAATTTTATTCGTTCTCAGCACGAAAATCAACTCATAGCCGATCTTTACAGCGCACTGTATTTCGCCACGCCTATGCCTTATGATTTGCGCCAAAACATCACGCACTGGGGGATCGCGCATATTGTCTCGATTAGCGGATTTCATTTAGGCATTATTTTTTCGTCGTTTTTCCTAATCTTTGCGCCGATTTATCGCATTTTGCAAAGGCGATTTTTCCCGTGGCGAAATCTCAAATTTGACCTTAGCGTCACGGCGATTTTGCTGATGATTGGCTATCTTTTTGTGCTGGATTTCACGCCTAGTTTTTTGCGCTCACTGGCGATGTGCGTGGTGGGATTTTTCCTTTTGTGGCGCAATTTCGAGCTTTTAAATTTCGCCAATCTCTTCCTTAGCATTGCGCTTTTACTAGCCGTTTTTCCGCATCTTGCATTTAGCGTGGGGTTTTATTTTTCCTCCCTTGGCGTGCTTTATATTTTTTTGTATTCGAACCATTTTTGGGGCAAATTTGGCACTCTCGCAAATTTGGCGCTTTTTAATCTTTATGTCTGGTTTGCGATGAATATCGCGGTGTATTTTTTCTTTCCGCTGGCTTCATTTCAGCAACTTAGCGTGATTGTCATCGGATATATTTTTGTGATTTTTTACCCTCTTAGCGTGGTTTTGCACCTGTGCGGATTGGGCGGGGTTTTTGATGAGGCTTTGATTAGTTTTTTAAATTTCACGCTTCCAAGCTTTAAAGCGCAAATTCCACTTCCACTTTTTGTGCTTGCAAATTTATGCGCTCTTAGTGCTATCCGCTTTAAAACCTGCGCCTTGATATGCCCTATTTTAGGAATTTTGCCGATATTTTTCATAACTTAAATTTTAAAAATTTATTTTGAAATTTAAGCAAAATATACACCGCATCGCTGTATAATAAAAAGTTAAATTTTCATTTCATTTTAAGGGGTAAATTATGTTAAAGATTCCTTATGGCAATACCTTTATCGACTTTGACGAGGGGGACGCAAATGTTTTGCGCTCTAAAATCGACGAGCTTAAAGCCGAGGGTAGCGGCCTAGAAATCGTAAAAAAAGCTATGGCGAACCCAATCGATAGCCCGCGATTGTGCGAGCTTGCCAAAGGCAAGAAAAACTGCGTCATCATCATCTCAGACCACACCCGCCCAGTGCCAAGCAAGGATATTTTGCCAAATATGTTTGCCGAGCTAAAAGAGGGAAATCCCGATATCGAAATCACGCTTTTGGTTTCCACTGGATTTCACCGCCCTACCACAGAGGCCGAGCTTCGCGCCAAACTAGGCGATGAAATTTATGAAAGCTCAAAAATCGTGGTGCATGATTGCTTCGATCCAGACTCAAACACACAAATCGGCATTTTGCCATCGGGTGCGCCCCTCGTCATCGACAAAGTAGCCGTAGAGACCGAGCTTTTGGTATCAGAGGGCTTCATCGAACCGCACTTTTTCGCTGGATTTAGCGGCGGCAGAAAGAGCGTTTTGCCTGGTGTTTGCGACAAAGTAACCGTGTTAGGAAATCACTGCTCGAAATTCATAGATAGCGAATTTGCCCGCACTGGCGTGCTAGATGGCAACCCATTACACACAGATATGCTAGCAGCGGCGAAATTTGCCAAACTCGCCTACATCGTAAATGTCGTAATCGACGAAGATAAAAAAACAGTCGCAGCGTTTGCGGGAAATTATGTCACAGCGCACAGAGCGGGTTGCGACTTTTTGCTAAGTTACGCCAAAGTCGAGCCAAAAATGGCAGACATCGTCATCACATCAAACGGCGGCGCACCACTTGATCAAAATTTATACCAATGTGTCAAATCAATGACCGCAGCTGAGGCTACCTGCAACCCTGGTGGCGTCATCATCGAGTGCTCATACTGCGCCGACGGACACGGTGGCGAGGGATTTTATCGCTCGCTGAAAGATTGCGAAAGCGCACAAGCCTTTTACGATCAATGTATGGCAACCCCGCAAGAAAAAACAATCCCAGATCAATGGGAGAGCCAAATTCTCGCGCGCGTTTTGATCAAACACACAGTCATCATGGTAACACGCCCTGAGATTAAAACCATGGTCGAAGATATGAAAATGAAATATGCCACTAGCCTTGAAGAAGCCCTAGAAATGGCGCATGCGCTAGGCAAAAAGAGCCTAACTGTGATTCCAAACGGAATTTCCGTAATCGTAAAAAAATAACTTCTACTCGGGGGCTTCGCGCCCCCTGATTTTTGCTTTTTTAAAATTTAATCTCTAAAATTTATCAAATTTGTCAAAATTTGTCATTGCGAGGCGACTTGTCGCCGTCGTGGCAATCTACGAGTTAAAATTACCAAAATGCGATTTCCGTGTCATTGCGAGCCGTGCTTGCACGGCGAAGCAATCCAGGGAAATTTAAATTCAAAATTCTACCTAAATTTAGCATTGAACGATTTTTAAAATTTTAAGCAAAATTTTGCTTTTCTCGTAAGGGGGAAGGGGGCTTGAATTGCGAGGTCGCGCCCCTTCCCCCTTACAATCCCCCAACCCCCGACGACGCTTTACAAGGTGGCTAAATTTTAAAAAGCAACGCTTTTTAAAATTTAGCTGGTTTTATTTTTCATTACGGCTTCGCCGTGCTAGATTGCAACGCCTCGTTAAAACAGCTCCTCGCAATGACAAATCAAACAAATTTTACGCTCAATAGCACATTATACACACGCCCGAATTCTCGGCGCAGTATTCCCCAGCCCTGCCACAAAACAACCAAAATTTCAAAATTTAGCGAAATTTTAAGCGTTATATTAGTTTTATTCGATATAATGCGATTTCTTATTACTTGGACAGGTGGGTGAGCTGGCCGAAACCACACCCCTGCTAAGGGTGCAGCTTCTAACCGGGGCTCGAGGGTTCGAATCCCTCCCTGTCCGCCACCAATCAAAATCCCAAGATCTACCCTTTCATTACCAATTTTCTGTATAATAGGCAAATTTTATGAAAGGTGAAATCATGAAAAATATCAAACAAATCTCACACCCTCTAATCGAGCACAAACTCTCAATCCTGCGAGACAAAAAGACAGATCCGTTTCAGTTTAGAATGCTAATCGACGAGATTAGCTACCTAATGCTTTTTGAGGCAAGCAACGATTTGCGCCTAAAAGACGCGCCGATTACGACGCCTGTGGCGAAAATGACAGCAAAAAGATTAGACGAAAAGATTATGATCTGCCCTATTTTGCGCGCTGCGCTTGGTATGCTGGATGCTGTCTTTAAGCTAATTCCAGATGCGAGCGTAGGGTTTTTGGGCTTTCAGCGAAATGAAGAGAGTTTGCAGGCTGAGTTTTTCTACGCAAAACTCCCGGCCGACTACAAAGAGCGCACCGCAATCATCATAGATCCGATGTTTGCCACAGGTGGCACGGCGATTGACGCGGTGAAATTCCTCAAAGAAAAGGGCGTGAAAAAGATCAAATTTATCTCTATCATCGCAGCACCCGAGGGCTTACAAAAATTCAGCGAAATCTACCCAGATGTGCCTGTATATACCGCCGCGATCGACGAGAAGCTAAACGAAAACGGCTACATCGTCCCTGGTCTAGGAGACGCTGGCGATAGGGTGTTTAATACGATGAAATAGGCGAATTTGGGCATTTTATGACGCTTAAATTTGATTTATGGCGCGCTGGTTTGGTGCTGGCGCGCCAAAATTTTAAAATTTGCATAAATTTGGCGGGTTGTTTGCGATACTGCGCCGAAATTTAAAAATTCAGGCAGTTACTCGGACTTGCGTGTGTGCTAAATAAAAATGTGCCGTTTTGTAAGTAATAATCATATTTTGCCGACATGCCGACTTTTCGCAATAACCGCACATTTGGATTAGTGCAGTAAGAATTTAGCATTATTTGCTGATATTCGTTTTTTAGCGCTGAAATTTCGCTATTGCTTAGATAATTCACATTAATCATAACATTGTAAATGTAAGTATTGCTAGCGCAAAACGCCCTTGTTATCGCAGTGTATTCATCTAAAACCATAGGCATTCTAGCATTTAATTTATTTACCTCGTTTATAGTATATTTTCTGTCACAAATGTTTGTAGAATTTGCAAAATTCGGGCAATCTTTTGGATTTATAGTGATAGAGTGAATTAAATTTCCATTTTTGTTGTAAGTGTTATTTTTGATATAAAGCCCTATGTCAGCAAGCATTTCAAGGGCATAATTAGAGCATATACTATTTTTCGCGTATCTGTCAAATTCATCTTTTTCTCTTTGTGATGGAATTTGGTTTGTATTTATATGACCATTTAATATCATTGTGTTATTTTGACACTCGCTTTTGCTAAACCAAAAATCTCTTGTCCTTGCGTTTAAATTTATGCTATCTAGCCTGTCAATCCACTCTCTCATATACTGCTCATCGCAAGTATCTCGCCCGAAAGCAAAGCCAAAAAATAAATTTGTAAATAAAATAGCGAATATAAATTTTTTCATTTTTAGTCCTTTATTACCCTTCCAATTCTTCTTGCGTTATTTCTACTGCTTCTGGGGAATATTTGGTTTTAAAGGCATAAATTTTAGGCGTTTTAGATGAGTATTTTTGAGTGTTTTTTAAAACTTCATATATAAATTTAGCTACTTTTATAGCGTGTCTGTCAAAGCTGATATTTGTTTCATCTAATTCATCGTAAATTAAATTTTCTTGGCAAATTCCCCTACCTAAGGTTATACTTTCTATTTGTATAGGAAAATAATGCTTTTCTTCTTTGTTAAGCTCTTCAAAACTTTTATTATTAAAAATTGCTCTATGCTCTCTCTCATATCCCCAGCAAATATTTTTTGTGCTCATAACTTCTTTTAAATCTTTGATTTGTATATTTTTTATATCGATTGCAGGGAAATAATCTCTATACTGAACAGGCACAACCAATCCCCTGTTTTCATTTGAGATTGTGAAATCTATCCTTGCGCCAAGAGAGCCATTGGCATAGTTTGCCCACATTAAATAATCTTTCTCGTATTTACAATATCTTGAAAACGAAGTTAAATAAAATTTGTCTTTTATACAGCGCATCATTTGAATTTGCTCAAAAATTTTCATTTTTTGATCAGCACTTATATTGCAATCGTGAAAAAATGCATATCTAAATTCGTCAATATCGTTCATCTGTGCAAAATTTGAAGCATAAAGAGCTGATTTTTCTAAAATTTCCTTAAAACGACTATTTAGTTTTTGCTCCCAAAAAGAATTACTATCGTAGCCTTTGATATACTCTAATCCCCTAAATTTCGAATATTTTGGCATTATTTTTTCCTTAATATCCAATTGTGTTTAAATATCTATAATCATCACAGCCTTTTTGAAAGCCCAAATCACATGCCTTGCCAAAATATTCCTTTGCTTGATATATATTATAATTTTGGCAACGCCTTTCTATTATGCTAGTTCCAAATTGCCAACATGCAAAAGCATTTCTAGCATTACATGCCTTTAAATTTAGCGAATTTGCTCTACAAAAATCTTGCCTGACACCCTTGCCTAATAGATACATATTTCCAAGATATCCACATTGCTTTGAATCTAAATTACAAGCTTTATCATAAAATTTAACTGCTAGACTAATATTCTGTCTAATCCCAAATCCATATTCATATTGCACACCAAGATTCCCGCATCCATTGCCAATATTTGCCTTGCAAGCCATTTCGAAGTATTGGTTTGCTTTTAAAAAATCGCCTTGCTCTTGATATATATATCCTAACACAGAACAATCACCACGCCGACACATTTGTTGTGCTATTTCTAAATCGTTGCCAAATAAGGCATTGTAAATTAAAATTAAAAAAGCAATTTTTTTCATAATCTATTCTTTATCCCATAGCTTTTTGCAATTCTTTCAAATTCTAAGCCAAAAAGCTGTGGGTATTTTTTGTTAAATGCGACAATACAATCATCGATATATTTTTTACACTCTATTATAAATTTCATAACGCCTGTGCTGTTGTTTTGGTTCATTTTATCGGCGTATAAAGTATTGTATGGATTTTCAACGCCATATAAAATTTGATATTTTTCAAGTAATTTAATAAATTCCGAATTTTCTCTATCTTTTAAATCCAAAATTAGCAAATTTAGCACGACATTATCAAGCGATGATTTTAAAATATTTTTAAATTCGCTAGTTTGTTCTTTTTTGTCTAGCATTTTTAAAGCTTTAAAAATTAAATCTGAAATATCCTTAAATTTTGGCTTACAAATCCAGTTATCGCCACTTTTCTCTACTAGCCATTGATTATTTTCTTTAAAATTTTTAATGGCAAATTTTATGTCATTTACTAAATTTCTAAATTTCTCATCGTTATTTTTGTTTTTCATTTCTATAAATGAAATCAAGCCAATTATAACACTCGGTAAGCTTCCTAATAAACCAAATATATTTCCATTTGTATAGATTATAATAATAATGGCTACTAAAACAAAGATTATAGTTAAAATTAAAAATCCATTTTCTTTCAATTTTTTCTCTTTTTTTAAATTTTGAGATATTCTACCCAATTTTCCCTAAATTTATTCAATTTGAAGTCTATAAATATTCAATACGAATAAAAAAATATTTAAAATTCAAAGAAGTTATTCATTTTGAATATTTAGGACGAAAATGGAAATTTACGAAAAAATCGCCGAAATCGCAAAAGAAAAAAATATCAGCAAAAAAGAGCTTGTCAGGCGGATTTTATCGCTCGAACCGCATCTCAACTCCACAGGCGAAATCCCTAGCGAACCCACGCTTTATAATTACCTCAACGGCAATCGTGAGCTAAAAGTCGAGCTAATCCCATTTATCGCTCAGGCGCTGGGCATTTTCGAACAGGAGCTTTTCATCTGCAACGAAAACGACAGGGCAAGATTTTACAACCATTTAGCCAAAACCTACGCCACGCTCGACCCCGAATTTAGCGAGCTTCTGCCTTATGCTTCACCGATTTTGCTAAAACACATAAAGCTACTTTTGCGTGAAAGCAAAGCCCAAACCCAAAATTTAATGCAATAACTCAAAACCCGCAAAACCCGTAAATTTAAAACCAAATTTCCATCCCAAACTAATCAAATTTTTTCAATCAACTCTAATCAAATTTCGCTACAATTCGCCCCGAAAAAAGCAGGTCTGCTTAACTTATCCAAAAGGCAATTTAATGCCAAAATCAACCATACTTTTTATCATTTCAGGTGCCCTTCTAGGCCTTGGCGGAGCCGTGCTCGTGCATTATGGCAACCCCGCGAATATGGGCGTTTGCGCCGCATGTTTCTTGCGCGATACAGCTGGTGCGCTCGGCTTTCACAGAGCGGCCGTGGTGCAATACATACGCCCAGAAATCATCGGCCTTATCATCGGCGGTTTTATCGCCTCGCTAATTAGCGGCGAGTATCGCACACTCTCGGCCTCATCGCCATTTACGAGATTTATCTTAGGGATTTTTGCGATGATTGGCTGCTTGGTGTTTTTGGGCTGTCCGTGGAGAGCGTTTTTGCGCCTAGGTGGTGGCGATATGAGCGCAATCGCTGGCGTGGTAGGGCTATTTGCCGGGGTGGCTTGTGGCAGGTTTTTTAAGGCTAGCGGATACGAGACGGAGCGCGAAAACGAGCTTTCAAAACCGCTTGGCGCAATGCCACTTATCATCGGAATTTTGCTTTTGCTAGCACTCATTAGCGGTGTGAAATTTGGCGAAAACGGCGCGATTTTTAGCTCGACTTCTGGTCCTGGCTCACAACATGCGCCGATTTTTATCTCCCTAATCGTAGCCGTTATCATCGGCGCGGCTATGCAAAGAAGCAAATTTTGCTCCGTTGGCGCACTTTCACGCACTTTTAACGGCGATTTTTCTATGTTTTGGGGCATAGTGGCGGTGATCGCGAGTGCCTCTATCGCAAATTTGGCGTTTGGGCAGTATAAATTCGGCTTCGAAGCTCAACCAATCGCGCATAACGAATTTATCTGGAATTTCGCTGGCATGGCTTTGGCGGGGCTGTGTTTTTCGCTGTGCGAAGGCTGTCCTGGCAAACACCTAGTCCAGGCTGGAAGCGGAAACCTAAACTCTGCGATTTTCGTCGCTGGCATGGCGTGTGGCGGGGCTATCGCGCATAATTTCTCGCTAGCTAGCTCGGCTAAGGGGATTAGCGAATTCGCGCCGTATGCGGTGGCACTTGGCTTTGCGTTTTGTGCGTATTTTGGGATTTTTAGTAGGCAAAAAGCCTAAATTTGAAATTTGGCGCGACCTAACACTCGCGCCAAATTTTTAAGAAGTTAAAATTTTAATCAATGCGAATTTCGCGGTGATTACATAGTTAAAAATTGGTTGTATAAATCGTCTAACAAAAAGTAGTGTTTAGGGACATTTCCGTTATAAAATGGCCCGATAGTCTCATCGTATTTTTTATCGAAATACCCTGCTTGTGAGAGCTCGAAAATCTTTTGATCAACCAATTGTAGCATATCTTTGTTGCCCTTTTGGGTGACGACGCAGTCGAAAAATGTCTCGCCGATTTTTGGGATTGATACTTCGAAATTTAGATCTAGCACTGGCACAGAGGCGACTGAGACGATATTGTGCATATACGCGTCAGCCTCGCCACGATTTACCTTTTCGTAGCAGTCTTTGTTGTTTTGGCATGGCACTGGGGTGATATTAGGGTTTTTGCGCACCCAGACATCAGAGTTGCTCTCGCCGATGACGGCTACTCTTTTGCCCTCTAAATCCTCGATTGATTTGATACCGGCCGATCTTTTTGAAACGGTCGAGAGATTGATAGAAAAATACGGCACCGAAAAATCAGCCACTTGGGCGCGTTTTTCGTTTCTAGTATATGCTGCGATTAGCAAATCGACTTTGTTGTCTTTGACATAGTCTAAGCGCTCTTTTTGAGGCACGCCTACGAACTCTATCCTGCCCTCATCACCTAAAATAGCCTTTGCAATCTCTTTTGCGAAGTCAATCTCAAAGCCCACAAATGAGCCATCACTTTGCAACACGCTAAATGGTGCCATGTGCTCGCTCACGCCGATTCTTAAAACCTTGCTAGATTTGATTTGATCTAGCGTGTTTGCGTTGGCTACGCCCATACCTAGGCAAGCCACACCAGCCAATGAACAAAGAAGTTTTTTCATGATTTCCCCTTTTAAAAATACGGCACATTATACCCCCCCCCCCTTAATTTTGCTTAAATTTGAATAAAATTTGAATAAAAATTTAGTATTTTTGTATAAATTATCAGATTGGGATATTTTTGATAAATTTGGATAAAATTTGTAGAATTTTAAAAAGGGGCGTAAATTTAAAATTTACGCCCAAGCAAGGGATTTTGGATCGATTTTTTCTGCGCCAAAATACTTGCCATACACATCGTTGTAGATAATTCCCAAGCACTCTTTAAATCTCGGATCCTCTTCTGCGCTAATCGCGTCTAAAACAGCTGTTTTGACGCTAGCAGGGTTTTTAGGCTCACCGCTTGTGCGAAGCGCGTCCATAAATTTGTCATAAAGCTCGTCAGCATGGACATAACTCATCAAAAATTTTGCCTTTTGGTAAGCTGATTTTTCGAAAGCCATATCGCCCACTAACGAAGGTTTATCTGCGAAAATAAAATTCTCACTTTTTTCAAATTTCTGCTCTTTTAGCTTTTGATCTACTAGCCCAAGCGCGCTAGCTAGCCCGTATAAAATGCCAGCTGGGTGCGGAGGACAGCCGGGGATAAAGACATCGACTGGAATTATATTTTGCGCACCGCCCCACACGGCGTAGCTATCATAAAAAATACCGCCACTTGAACCGCACGCGCCCAAGGCTACGACGATTTTTGGCTCAGGAATCGCCTCATACGCACGCAAAAGCGGATAATACATCTGTCTCGTAACAGGTCCAGTTACGAGCAAAATATCGGCGTGGCGCGGGTTTGCGACGAGCTTGAAGCCAAATCTCTCTGGATCCCATTGTGGAGCAAGAGTGGCAAAAATCTCGATTTCGCAACCATTACAGCTACCGCAATCGACACGAAAAACGCTGAAACTTCGCCTAATTTGTTTTAAAAATTTTAATTTATCATCGCCGCTCATCACACAATCCTTTGATAATCATTTTCTCGCATTTTCGCTGCTGTGTTTTCGCGTTTGCAAGCAGGACAAATTTGCGTATATTCTCTGGCTAGCTTTTTGCGATCATCGCTCATATTTGAAGCCGTGATTCTACTAAGCGCGGTTTGGACAAAACGCTTCGAAGTAAAGGCCTTGCCACACTGCGAGCAGTTATGCGCCTCCATAGTGCCACACACATACAAATCAGCTCGATTGAAATTCACGCCTAGTTCAAATTTAGAGCTAAGTTTAATAGCCTTTGTAGGGCAGACCTCCTCGCAACGACCACAAAAAATGCACCTGCCAGTATCGTATCGCCACACTACTGACTTTTCATCTTCGATTTTGACGCTGATTGCGTTTGGCGGGCAAGCCACGCCACAAGACGCGCAACCAATGCACAAAGCATAGGTGTATTCTGGGCGGCCTCTGAAATTTTCGCTCATTTCATACGGCGCTAACGGATAAGGCTTTGTAACAACTCCCTTTTTTTTCACTAAATCAAAAATTTTCATCTAATTTCCTTTTTGGCAAATCGCTTTAAGCTCTTTTCCGGCTAAAATTTTGCTTTTTCCGCTTTTTATATCGACTACGGTTAGCCTTTCGGTGCATGAATAGCACGGATCTAGGCTACATACGATAAGCGCGGCATCAGCGACGGTGTAGCCACGAAGCTGATGAGCTAGGGCTGGCCAGTTACTAAATGTAGGAGCCTTGACACGCCATCTATATACTTTTTGGCTTCCGCTTTGCATTATCCAGTGTATATCCTCACCGCGTGGAGCCTCGATATAACCGATTGCGTAGCTGTTTGGCTTGACCCTATAATCGCTACTTACGATGATATCGCCACCTGGCATTATATCAATACACTGCCTAATCACACTAATCGCGTCTTTTGTGTCGTGGTAGCGCACCTTGACCCTGCCATAGACATCGCAACTAGTTTCGGTATTGATATTAAATTTGAGTTTTTTCGTAAATTCATCAGGGTAATCGTAGCGAACATCTCGCTTAAATCCACTAGCCCTGATTGTAGGTCCTACTGAGCCATAATCCCTGCCAACTTGCGGATCTAAAACGCCAATTCCCTTCCAGCGAGACATTTGTCTTTCATCATTTATGATGACTTCCCAGACATCTTCGAATTCTTGCTCGATTTTAGAGAGCAAATTTAAAATCTCTTTTATCTCTTTGGCTCTGATATCTCGTCTCATACCGCCTACGGTTACCGTGCCATAAGTTTTCCTGCCACCTGTTAAAATTTGGGCCAAATCGAGTGTGTATTCACGCACTCTAAATACATGCATAAATGCAGTGTAGTTTCCTGTAACCTCGCACGCTAAACCGATATTTAAGAGGTTTGAGTGAAGTCTTTCGACCTCTGCGCTCATTATACGAAGCGCTTGCGCGCGTTCAGGGATTTCTAGCCCCATAGCGTTTTCTGTGGCTCTTGCCATAGCGATAGAGTGCGCAAAACCGCAAATTCCGCAAACTCTCTCGGCTAAAAATGCCATTTGAGTGTAGTTCATACGATTTTCGGCTAGTTTTTCCATGCCTCTATGCTCATAATACAGCCTATAATCCGCATCTACAATCGTATCGCCGTCACAATAAAGCCTAAAATGCCCCGGTTCATCAGCCGTGATATGAAGCGGTCCAAGCGGGACAGCTTGGGTATTTACTCCCTTTGGCTTTTTAAATTCATAATCAGGCTCTACGCTTAGCGGATCTGGACGAAATTTATAATTCATCTCATCTTTTCTAAGCGGATATAAATCTAACGGCCAATCATCACTCATAGCAAGTCTTCTTGGATCTATTAGCCCTTCCGCTCTAAGCCCAAAGAGATCAAAAGCTTCTCTTTCATACCAAACAGCAGCCTTAACGAGCGGTGTAACTGAGGGATAAACAGGATCATCAGCCGGAATTAGAGTTTTAACGGTTATAAAGCATTTCTCTTCTAATTCATCATCTTGGCTAAATTTAGAACCCTCCATAGAAAGCACATAATAAAGCGCAAAATGTTTATTGATAGACCTTTCATCATTTGCTACCATCGTCACTAACCAACCGCCGATACCATAATATAGCTTATTTACCACAGCAGGCAGGTCGTTTCTATCGACCAAAATCGTTATTTGTTTATCGGTTTGTCTAGTGGTTTCAAGTATGTTAAATTCGCTTTCGATTTGACTAATGTATAAATCACCTATCATCTTAAATCCTTTATTAAATTCACGCTCAAATCAAGCAAATTCCAGAAAAACTCAAATTTCCAAAGTCCGAAAGCAATAACAAAAAAGCCTAAAAATATAAGCGGTAAATTTTCGAACACACTCATCTCTTTATCGTATTTTAGCTCGCTTTGGTTTTTGCCAAATGAAGCTAAGAAAAAGTGTGAAAAGTCTGCTATGAAAATAACTGCTAATGCAATCGCAAAAATAATCGCTACGACATATCGCTCTGTCAAAATTGCTTGTGTAAAAGTCATAAATTCGCTTACAAAAATCGCAAAAGCTGGAACTCCAACAAGTGAGCAAATCGAAATTCCAAAAAACACGCAAGTAAGCGGTGCAGTGTAGGCTAGACCGCCCATTTTGTGCATATTGTTTGTTTGGTAAATTCTCCAAGTATTTCCTGTGGTAAGGAAAGCTAGGGCTTTTGTAAGGCTGTGAGCTAGGCAGTGAAAAAGTGCTGCCGCTACGCCGATTTTTCCGCCAACTCCCAAAGCAAATGCGATAACGCCCATATGAACTACGCTGTGATAAGCAAGCATGCGTTTTACATCGTGTTGAGTTACCAAGAAATACCCAGCCACATAAAGTGTAATCACACCACTTACAAGCATAGTATCCATTACAAATTCCATGCCGACTGAATTTGCAGCGATAAAATAGTATCTAATGAGAGCTAGCATTGCCACTTTTAGCACGATACCACTAAGCACGGCAGAAGTCGGAGATGGACCTTGCGCGTGAGCATCAGGAAGCCAAGTATGAGTTGGAACAAGACCTGCTTTTGTGCCAAATCCCACAAGAGCTAAGATAAAAATAACCTTCATCGTAAGCGGATCGATTTTTTTATCAATCAAATCCGTAAATAAAATCCCGCCACTTGAATAAAGCAAAATAGTAGCCAGCATAGCAAACGCTAGACCAAGAGAGCAGACCATTACATATTTATAACCGGCTTCTACGATTTGTTTTTTCTTGTTATAAACAACCATAAAAACGCTACTTAGCGTTGTCGCTTCGACAGCCGCCCACATGATAGCAATATCATTTGCCACGGCAGAAAGTATCATAGCAAATGTCGTGATATAGGCTAAAACTAGCATTTTTTTGATTTTTTTAGGGCTTTCATCTCTCCAACCAAGATAAGTAGGAAAATATAGCGTTACCAAAGTCCCTGTAATGCCGATGATTGTCAAATAAATTCCACCCAAGCTATCTAAAAACAGCATTTTATTTAGTGCGAAAAGTGGCGAATATCCTATAAGCGAAATAGCTTTAAAAATAACCGCACAAATAATTAGCGCAAAGACCAAATTCGCGACTTTTATCTTGTTATCAGGCACGAAATAAATCAACGCCGCAAATATTAACGGCAAAATAAGCAATAAACATATTATCATACTCAACCCTTTAACTCGCTGGCTAAATTCGTATTTTGACTACCAAAGACCTCTTTGTATCTAACCGCCAAAATAGCCATAATCGCGATTCCAAATACAGCGTCGCTTAAAATTCCAAGCTCGACTAGCGAACTAGCATTACAAGCGTTTGTGGCTAAATTTAGATGAACCGCGTTTTCTATCAAACAATAAGCCAAAATTTGTTTTAAAAACGACCTTCTTAAAATAAATCCGCAAACCCCAATCCAAAATGTAAAAATCGCAGCGCAAATGACACATTCATTTTGGATAATTGCAAATTTCATAAAGATTGGCGTCAAAAGATAAGCTAGCCCAATCGAAAAAGCAAAAGCTATCACAGGCGATAAGAAAAAGCCAGTGTATGGGTCGTTTTCGTGCTTTTCATCGATTCTAATAAGGGTAAAGAAAAGTATCGCAGGCACCAAAATCACCTTGGTAATGACCGCGATTATCGCCCACGAATACAGCTCGCCAGCTCCAAATTTGGCTGCCATGATAAAAAATAGCGTCACCAAACAAAGGGTATTTAACGCATAAAGAGAAATTGAAATTTTATAATCCCTAAACGAAAATACCGCCAAAGAAATCATCATCAAAAGTATTGCAAACACTTCCATATCAAACCCCCGCAGCAAACAAAATCACGCTTAAAATGCCAAGTCCTAGCATCCACGAAGCGTTTAATTTCAAAGTCGAAAGCATTGCATACCTAGGACCGAAGTTATCAATTAGCACGGCAAGCGTTGTGGCTAATTCGACCAAAATTATCGTAAAAATGCAATCTAGTAGTAGATTATTAAACCCAAATGGGATAAAAATTTTAACAAACAGGCAAATTACGGCGAATTGTTTTAACATAGCGCCAATGTCGATGAGCGCCAAATCTCTACCGCTAAATTCAGCCACGACACCTTCTTGGACCTCTTGTTCAGCTTCTGCTATATCAAAAGGCTTTCTTGACATTTCGATATAAACAGCCCACAAAAACACAATCCCAGCGACTACAAACGATGCTTTTGCGCCGATTTCGCCATTTATCACAGCTTGGTGAATTTTGACCAAATTTGTATCGCCAAACATCGCACAAACCACGATTACACCGCAAATCATAATAGGCTCAGCATACAAAGCCAACATATTTTCTCTGTTTGCGCCGATTGCTGCAAATGGGTTAAGGCTATCAAATGCTGCTAAATTTAGAATAACTCTAAATGCAACAAGCAGATACACGATGACGATTAAATCCGAAACCACCTCGCACCTAGCAGCCGTTAGCATTACCAAAAATGCTCCGATTGCCACGAGCAGATATGGCGTCCATTTAAAGACAAAATGGGCTGAATTTGGAGCCGTTCGCTTTCTGCGCAAAAGTTTTAACAAATCATAATAAGTTTGCCAAATCGGAGGTCCTTGGCGAGACTGGATTTTTGCACGCAAACTTCGGCAAATACCGTCAAATAGTGGCATCAAGGCAAGAGCTAAAAGTAGTTGTAATATCATAGTTTGCCTCCAAAAAAGTAAAATATTCCCACGCCCATAACGCCAAGATAAAGCACCATATAAAATGCGTAAGTCGCACTCTTGCCGTTTTGCATAATGGCGATTTTATCGGCTATTTTCATATTTATATCAATTATAGGCTTATAGATATACTCCATAAAAACATCTTTTACGACAATGCTGTAAGAGCTGCCTTTTTTGCGCATTTTTATGCACATAAATTTAGCCAAAACTCGCCTTAAATCGCCTACGGCTGTGTTTGAATTTGGCAAGAAATCGTTGCTGAATTTAAATCCGTTCGCCCATGGATCGCTTAGTTTTGGTTTATCAAAAGGCGATTTGAAAACTAGCAAAATCACAAATGGCAAGATTAGCATAGCAATCAAACATAGCCAAAGCAATGAAAACGATAGTGTCGCTCCACTATCTGATACTGGCATAAATGACCAAATTTTGCTTACAAACATAGGCGATGAAAGAGCTAAAATCACGCAGAAAAGCGCCAAAATCACCATAGGCACGAGTGAGAAAATCGAAGCCTCCCTATACTCGCCTTTGGCTTTGCCACTAAATATTAATCCGTAAAATTTAACAAAGGCAAACGCACAAAGCACGCCAGCTAGCGTCAAACCGATAGTCGAAAGCGCAAAAACTAATCTTGAAATTCCAGGATCTGTTTTTGACAAAAGTGCTTTATATATCAGCCACTCGCTCGCAAAGCCGTTAAATAGCGGAATTGCGACTATGCTTAACACAGCTATTAGCGAACAAAACGCAGTGATTGGCATAAATTTTGCCAAACCGCCCAAAGAGTTGATTTTTAGCTTTTTGCTTGCATTGTAGATATTTCCGGCAGCAAAGAACAAAACAGCCTTGAACACGCTGTGATTTAAGCTATGTAAAATCGCACCAGCCAAACCAAAGGCCGCTAAAATATTATTTGCAGTAGCAAGCCCATAAAGTCCAGCACCAAGTGCTAGTAGGATAATTCCCATATTTTCGACAGAACTATATGCGATTAGTTTTTTATACTCGTTTTGAAGCGCAGCAAAAATGATACCCCAAACAGCACCAAATGCGCCCAAAATCATCATAGCTAAGGCAAAAGAGGCAGGAATTTTGGCAATTAACATAAATTTAATCAAACCAAAAATCGCGACCTTACTCATCGCAGAACTAAATAACGCTGAGACATTTGAATTTGCAAGAGGATATGCTAGCGGGCTCCACACATGAAACGGCGCAAGACCAGCCTTCGTGCCAAATCCGATAAAAAGCAAAATGCAGATAAATAGCGATGAAGTATTAAAATTCCAGTCACTAAAATGCAAGCTTCCAGCACTATGTGCCATAATCAAAAACGCTATAACGATACAAAACGCGCCCACTTGCGCCACGCCAAGATATAGCATAACTGTGAAATTTGAACTTGGAGTGTCGTTAAATTTGAGCATTAGCGCAGAAACTAGCGTCATTAACTCCCATAAAACCACGAATCCAAAGACATCGTTACTACTAATAACCATTAGCATGCTTAGCATAAAAAAACTAAAAAGCGCAGATTTTACAGCGAAATTTAGCTTGAAATTTTGCAAATATCCAAGTGAATAAATCGCACTCATCGCGCCTATAAAACACACTATAAAACTAAAAAACGCACCCAAAGGCGTTAGCAAAAAGCTTGGTTCAAACAAAAATCCCCTAAGCACAAATTCGCTACTTCCATGCAGTTGCGATAGGAAATACAGCGCGCCCACTACCGAAATAGCGGCATTTGAAATAAATCCAAAATACAAAGCAGTCTTTTGCGAATTATAAAGAGCTAAGCTGATAACGCCTATTAATAAGTATGAAATAAAAATAAATTCAAGCATTGTCATCCTTATTATCGTTAGATTTCAAATTCGGATTTTTTGCCCCTTTGCTCTCTTTTTTCGGTTTAGAGGCTACTTTTTGCGGTTTTATCTCATCACTAGGCTTAGCTTCTACTTTTGGCTCAGCTTTGGCTTCCGCTTTTGGCTCGGTTTTTGCTTCGACCTTTTGAGGAGCCGGTTTTTGATCTACTTTCTCAGCTGGCGCAGGAGTTAGGGCAGGAGCTGTTTGTGGGGCTAGTTTTTCAGCCGGTTTTTGATCTGGCGCACTCTGTGGTGCAAAAGCCGTGTCAAAAGCCGCTTTTTCAGCCACTTTTTCAGCCACTTTTTCAACCACGCTCGCTTCTGGCGTAGGTTTTGGCGCAGGTGGAGCCACGAACTCGCTTAGATCAACATCTCTATCGCTGATAGCCTTGATGAAATTTTGCATATTTTCCGTATTTTTGAGTTTTTTTCCGATTTTATGCTCTGAATTTGAATCTAGCATTATAATCGCACCTTTTGGACAGGCTTCGACACAGGCCGAGCCCTCCTCTCTACCATCACAAATATCGCATTTGACAGCGAGACTTGGAAATCCCGGTTGGCTAAGATAGTTCGCGTCTTTTTCGACTCCAAAAACACCAGTGCTATCTAATGAGACGGCGCCATACGGACAGGCTACGGTGCAAAGCCCACAGCCGACGCATAAATGCTCATTGAGATGGACAAAATCTGTTAAATTTTGCAAAGCACCGCTTGGGCAAACTACGGCACATGGAGCATCGTCACATTGGCGACATTGGTTTGTAGAAGAGGTTTTTTCTACTTTGAATACTCTAATGCGTGTAATTCCTAGTTTGCCGCGTTTTATAGATTCTTTAACACAAGCCTTCTCGCACGCCTTACAACCTATGCAAAGCTCCGGATTTGTGATTACAATTTGATGAATTTTACTCACACGACAGCCTTTTCAAAGAAATCTGATAATTGACATGTGAATTTATCAAAATTCGTCTAAATTTAGGTTGAAAAATTTATTTATTATTAAAATTTTATTAATATGAAACTAAAATTTAACTACCAAATTTCAAAATTTTAAAATTTCGGTGTGAAAAATGTGTCGTCGTGGATGTTGTTAAACGCACTTTCTAGGCTGATAAAAAATTTCGGGTGAGCCTTTTCATACTGGGCTAAAAGCTCCTTGGTTTGGGCTCTGGCGATTGGTTCCTTGCCTCCGTATTGTTTGGCTGGGCAACTATCTTCTTCGTTCATCACTGGAAGCTCGTTTTGCGCTGCGCAGGCGCTTAGCTGGCGCTCTCTGGCTAGGATTAGTGGGCGAATTATTACTAGGCCGTTTTGGGCGGTGTATTTGGGAGCTAGGGTGCGAAGTGCTCCATTGTAGGTGAAATTCATAAAAAAACTCTCCGCAGCGTCGTCTAAATGGTGTGCTATGGCGATTTTGTTAAAGCCGTTTTCGAGTGCGTATGTGTAGAGATAGCCTCTGCGCATGCGCGAGCAAAAACTGCAAAATGTGGTGTTTGCGCGGATTTTTTCCTTGCCAAATTCGAAAATTTTGGTTTCAATGATACGATATGGGATTTCGTGTTTCTTAAAATGCGCTGAAATTTCGCCCAAATTTTCGCCTATGCCATAGCTTATCGTTACAGCCTCAAACTCCCATTTTAGCGGGCTTACACTTTGAAAATGCTTCAAAATGTGTGCCAAAGACATGCTGTCTTTGCCGCCACTTAACCCAAGCAAAATTTTATCGCCCTCTTCGAACATTTTGTATTTTGCGTTGGTTTGGCCGACCACACGCAAAAGTTTTTTGGAGATATTTATCAAAGAAGTTCGACCATTTTTAGGGCTAAATTCGCGCTGATTTTCGCGCTTTTTACGACGAATTCATCGAAATCAAACTCGGCCTTATTACCTGCTTCATCACTAATTGCTCTAAGCACACAAAACGGCACATTTAGCGCATGGCAAACCTGCGCCACGCTAGCGCCCTCCATTTCGACCGCGCTCGCGTCAAATTCGGCCCCAATCCAAGCTTTGCGCGCCTCGTCGCATACGAATTGATCGCCACTTGCGATAATGCCTGATTTTAAATTTAGCCCCAATTCCCTTGCCGCGCGCTGTGCGATTTCGTTAAGATTCGCGTCAGTATCCACAAAAATCGGGCTTCCTGGCACAAATCCGTGCGGATGACCAAAGGCCGTGATATCCAAATCATGCTGGACTAGGCGGGTGGCGTATAAAATTTCGCCGATTTTCAAACCCTCTTTAAGCGCGCCTGCAACGCCCGTGAAAATAAGCTTCTCTGCGCCGAATTTTTCTATCATCAGCGTGGCAGTAAGGGTAGAATTTACCTTGCCAATTTTTGAGTAAGCGATGATAAGCTCGTGCGCGCCGAATTTCGCAAGGTAGAATTCGTTGTTTGCATAATCAATCTTTTTGGCGTCTAAATTCGCCAAAAGTGGCTCTATTTCCTCTGGCATTGCGCCTAAAATTGCGATTTTCAAGCGTTTTCCTTTGCGAATTTTACAAATTCTTCTAGCGAGCTTAAATTTGAAATGCTAAAAGTCGGTTTGTCGGTGATTTTTTTGTTTATCCCTTTTAGCACGCTTGCGCCAAATTCGACGAAGCAATCCACGCTATTTTCGTAGTTTTTCACGCTGTGTTTATATAGCACTGGGCTGATTAGTTGCGCTTTTAAAAGCCCTAAGGCTTCATTTTTTGTGCTATAAATTTTAGCCGTTGCATTGGCTACGACTGGGGCGAAACTCTCATTTAGCGCAGGCTCTAAATGGCTCACAAGCTCGTCGCTTGCGCTTTGAAGCATTGGGCAGTGGCTAGCTACGCTCATATTTAAAAGCATTGCGCGCTTTGCGCCAGCTTCTTTAAATTTAGCCTCCAAACTCGCCAAATCATCGCGGTTGCCAGCCACGACGATTTGTCCATCGCAGTTGAAATTCGCAGCCCAAACCTGCTTACCCTGCGCCCTAGCTTCGTCGCAAATAGCGCAAACTACCTCGTCGCTAAGGGCCAAAACCACCATCATACCGGCATTTTTGCCCTCACAAGCATTTTGCATTAATTTCCCGCGGATATTTACAAGCCTTAAAATTTCCTTTGCCTCAATCGCACCAGCAGCGCCAAGCGCGCTAAACTCGCCAAGCGAGTGACCTAGCAAAAACTCAGGCGAAATTTTAATCTGCTCATTTAGCGCCAAAACACACATCATCGAATTTAGCGCAATAGAGGGCTGAGTAAATTCAGAAATATCAAGTTTGTCATTTGCCTCAAAAAGCAAATTTGCAAAATCGATTTTAGTATGCGCGCTAGCAGTGTCCAAAAGCTCTTTTGCGCTGGCAAAATTTTCGTAAATTTCTCTGCCCATACCAACGCTTTGTGAGCCTTGACCCGGGAAAATAAATGCGTATTTCATATCTTAGTCCTCGTGGTGATGACCGTGTCCGCCGCAGCACTCATGATCGCCATGGTGATGGTGTCCATGCCCGCCACAACACTCGTGATCTCCGTGGTGGTGGTGTCCGTGTCCGCCGCAGCACTCGTGGTCTTCGCCATGATGATGTCCGTGTCCGCCACAACCGCAAGTATGCTCGCCCTCTGGCACGCCTGTCATTAACTCGTCTTCGCTCGGCTCGCGATTTTCGACGACTTTGACATTAAATTCCAACTCTTTGCCCGCAAATGGGTGGTTAAAGTCGATCGTAACATCTTCTTCGCCGATTGCTTTGACGATTACGCGGGTTGTCGCGCCGTCTTCTGCCTGACCGAAAAGCTCCATGCCTACGACCAAATCAATACCTGCAAATTCCTCTTTTGGCAAAATTTGGATAGCGTTTTCGTTGTATTCGCCAACGCCGTCACTTGGTGAAATTCTAACGATTTTGCTCTCGCCCTCGCCTAGGCTTAGAACTTCATCTTCAAGTTTTTGGATAATTTGCTCTTTGCCAGTGATGAAGGCAATCGGATTTGCGTTGAAATTTGACTCTAAAATTTCGCCTGAATTTGCGTCTTTTAGCTCATAATACATTTTTATAACTCTATTTTGCGCCATAAAATTCTCCTTAAATTAAAATTATCAAATTTTGATTTTAGCGTGTTGGTGCAGCTTTGGCCTCTTTTGAATCAGGGTAAGATGATTTTAGGGCGTTGTAAAATTTCGTTCCGCTTGCGCTATCCCCGATTTTATCGAAGCTAATTGCTGTGTGATATAAAAGTCTTGGTGTGTAGTCTTGTTTTTGATTGTGCGAAATGCTCTTTTTGTAGTAATTAATCGCGTCTCCGTAAGAGCCCGAAAAATACGCCACTTCGCCTAACATATAATTTGATCTTGCTGGTTGATAATTTTTGCTAGCAAGGTAAGCGTAGCGCTCTTTGGCGCCTGCATAGTCTTTTTTCTTAAATAATTCCTCTGCCTCTTTTGCGATTGAAGCATTGTCTTTGGCGCTAAAATTTGATTTATTTGTAGTAGTTGCACTAGCGCCCTTGGCACTTTGAGCGCCAGTATTTTTGCTTATTTCAGCGTTTTTTTTTACGCTTGAATTTCCAAGTTTTGCATTAATTTCAGAAATTTGAGATTTTAGCCATGCGATATCTTTTTTCATCTGATCTAGCTCGCTACTGCCGTTACTGCGACCAGTCGTGCGAATCTCTAAATCAGCCACTCTGCTTTCTAAATTTGAAACTTTTTCATTAGCTCCTTCTACGACAGTGCGCAAACCCTCCATGTTTTCATTAACACTATTTAGGTTGTTTTGCATATCATTTACTTTTTTACGATTGTCGCGTAGGAATTGCTCGTTTTCTGTCAGACCATAAGAGCTGTCTGAACCGATATTGCCAGCGTCAAATGCCGAAACTTCTGCATGTAAAAAAGCTGTAACGCCAAGAAGCGCCACAGCTAAATTTGATTTGAAACTCAAATTAGAAACCTACTTTGAATTCGTCGCGTCTGTTTTGAGCGTCGCACTCTTTTGTGCCATTTTTGCATACTGTGTTGCTCTCGCCATAGCTAACAACTGATAGTCTGTCGCCATTTACGCCTTGTGCAACCAATGCATCTTTTGCAGCTTTTGCTCTTTTTAGACCAAGAGCGTAGTTGTATTCATCTGTGCCCCACTCATCGCAGTTACCTTCAACTTTAACAGTTAAAGCCTCTGCGCCAGCTTGGTTGAATAAAGCTGCGTTGTTGTTGATTGTACCTTGTTGATCAGCGCGGATATTAAATCTATCGAAATCAAAATACACATTGCCAACTTCGCTTTGAATTTGAGCAGCTAATGCAGCCAATCTATCAGCATCGCTTAAATTTGAATCTACCTCTGGATTCTTTTTAGAACAACCGCTCAAAAGTAGAGCAGCAACTGCAACTGAAGTTAAAACTAAATGTTTCATACTTATCCTTTCAAAAAAAATTACAAGATTATAGCATAAAAATATTTAAAATTACCAATCAACCGATTGAATTTGACCGATTTTTAATGGAAATTGAAAACTTTTATTCTCATTTACACGGATAATTCCTACTGAACTTCCACCGCCTGCTTGTTTGATATACATAACACTGCCGCCGTCGCTAGAAAATCTAGGGAACATATTTTTGCCACCAGATGTTAGCTGGCGAATCATATCTGTTTGAGTTGAGATCATATAGATATTAAAGCTACCAGATCCGTCGCGACTAGAATAAACTATGTAATTTCCATTTGTGCTAATTGAGTTGTTATTTTTGCCGTGATATACCATTTGTGTTACATTTCCACCATTTATGCTAGTGGCAAAAATATTCGGATATCCAAGTCTATCGCTTACGAAAGCTACCCTTGAATCGCCGTCGATGAAATTTCCATTTACATCGATTCCTGGATAATCAGTAACCTGTCTAGCCGAACCTGAGCCTATATCGTATAGATAAATATCTGGTTGATCTTTTGGCGCGTTTGTGATTAGAAGTTTGCGACCATCAGAGCTTACATCGCCTACGATTGTCATACCTTTACCTGTGAAAATTTTACTTTTTGAGCCGTTTGAAAGGTTGTATTTATAAATTGCAGGGGTATTTTGATTCACATAGTAAGTATAGTAAAATTCATTTTGTGCCGCACTTGCCCATTTAGGGAATATGTTTAATCCACCACGCAAAACTACCTTTTGGTATGTCAGCGTATAATCAGCCACCATAATCTCACTCTCTTTTGTCGAAGTATATCGAGAGAGCAAAATCATCTCTTTCATCCAATCCACATCAGAATATCCTAGCTCTTTTACGATTTCAGAAACTGCCATGTGAGCCAAAAATGGGTATTTCTCGGCGTTTGAGAGAGAAAAGCTTTTCTCATACATTACTCTGCCAGTCCCAGCTTCGATGACTTTGGCCTTTAAATTCATAGGCGATGTTTTGTCGCTAACTGCGTATCTTACGATAAGCGCAGCCCCTAGCTCGCCCAAATTTGAATTAGCGTCCCCGTTATAATCGCTCACCAAATACTCGTCGCTAACATCGAAAGTAGCGCCAACCTTTAAATCCCCTACCATGAGTTTAAAAAATTTGTTGTTAAACTCAGCGTTTGAAAGATTTGATGCATTTTGAACGACAATTCTTGGCAGGCTTACGCCCTCGTTTGTAATCGTAGTCGTCGCATCTGCCGCAAAAACAGCCATACAAAATGCAAAAATCAACATTAAATTTTTCATTATCTCTCCTTGCAAAATTTTAAAAAAATGCAATTGTAGTAAAAATTTGTAAATTAAAATTTATTTCTAACTACATCGTTTAAATTTATCTCATAAATAAAAGGCTTTCCGTCAGGCGATTTTGGGAAATTTTGCATTTCCAAATTTCCTAGGAAATCTCTTAATTTTTGGTTAAATTCGGTATTTGCTCCAAGTCTTTTGATCTGATAATCGCTAATCCTGCCGTCCCCGCCAAAGGTTACAACGACGGTAGAATCGTCATTGACGGTGGTTGCGTATTTGCTCCAAAGGCGTTGGAGGATTTTGTTTATCTTGCCACGATATGCGTCGTATTCGCCGGTAAGTTGAGTTTTACCAGTTACAACATTTGATTTTACCAGTGCATTGCGAGAAGTCGCCTGTTTTTTTGCCTTTGTTTGAGTTTGTTTGTCTGATTTTTTGCTACTTTGCACGGCGTCGTTTTTAGAAACACTCTCGCTTAGCTTTTTGTTATCTTTCGTAGTATCAGAAAACAGATCGTTCAAATTTGGCTCAGGCTCTTTTTTAGGCTCCTCTTTTGGCTTTGGCTCTTCTGGCTTTTTCTCTGGGATTGGTTCTGGCTCAGGCTCTGGTTTTGGCTCCTCTTTTTTTACCTCTTCCTTTGCTGGCTCTGGTTTTGGCGCAGGTGGTGGAGGTGGGGTAGTAACCTCGGTCGTAGTTTTTAAAGTTTCTTCTTCGACTGGCTTTTCTTCTTGCTCGTGTTGGTCGCCCTCTTTGTCCTCTTCGGCGATATTTGGGGCTGTTGGTATCGGCGAATCGTCAAAATCTATTGGGATTGCGATATCCATAATCGCGCCCAAATCATCGGTGTATTTTTTCGCTTTGTTTTTGTATTCTGAAATTTGATAAAGAAAAATAGCAAGCAAGCTAAAATATAGAGCCAAAGCGATTAGAAATGATCTGAAATTATCATATCTAACCCCGGTGAAATTTGAATATCTAGCCATTTGTTTGAAGCACAACCTTATTAAAACCAGCTTGTTTTAGCGTCTTTAAAACAAACATTACATTATCATAAATGATTTTTTTATCGGCTTGGATATAAACCGGCTTATCCACAGCGTATTTGCCACTGCTTTTGATGAGTTGCAAATTATCTGGAAATTCAGCCAAACTCATAGTGCTGGTATCAATATAAATTTTACTATCTGCATCAACGCGCACGAGCATAAATTCGGCTGTGTTTTGCGATGAAGCCGATTTCGAACCGCTTGGAAGTTCGATTCTCTCATCATAAATAATCGCAGTTTGTGCGACCATTAAAATAGCGAGCAAAACCAGCATAATATCGACAAGCGGAGTTATATTTAATTCAGGATTTTCATCGAAATTATACATACAACTCTACTTTGCGCCTGCTTTATGAAGCAAGATATCAGATGTGCGGTTTATAATGCTTGTAACCTCATAAGCTTTACGCTTAATAAGTAAAGCAAAAGTATATGCAGGAATAGCGACGAAAATTCCACAACCTGTCGCAACCAAAGCCTCGCTAATAGCCGGTGCGATAGTATCTATTCCCGAATTTCCGCCCCCTAGCTTTGAAAATGTATCCAAAATACTAACAACCGTTCCAAAAAGCCCTATAAATGGCGATGTCGAAGCGATGATGGAAAGCCAAGTTAGCCCACTAGTAGCGTCGCGCTCAGCCTTGCTTTTATAGACATTTAGGGCCTCTTTGGTCGTTCGCTCGGGAGTAATTTTTTGAAAAATCGATCCAGAAAGCGCAATCTTGCCACCCATTAAAAGCGATTCTAGCGCCTTTGTTTCTTTGACTTGCCATGCACTAAGCCCTGCGTAGCGCGAAATTAAAATGGTAAATGTAACTATAAAATATATCGAAAGCCAAGAAAGCACAAATATCGTAATAAATGTGCTTCTTGTAAAATAACTTAAAATAAGATCCAACATACTTATTTTTGCCTTGCAAATTCATCAACTCTGGCCATGATAGCAGAGGTAGCCATAGTATCTGTGCTGATAGAATTTAGCAATTCTTTGGCTTTTTGCAACGATTTTGCGACAGCATTTTCGCTATCGCCACCTATCGCCACAGCCTGAGTTGCCAAAATAGTGGTTTTTTCCTCATCGACTTTTAAAAATCCACCATTTACTATGACTAATTGCTTTTTGCCCTCTTTATCTACAATCTCAACGATACCGCCCTCGTTGCCGTTTTTCAGACCAGTCAGCAAGGTAGAGTGTCCAGGCAAAACGCCAAGTTCGCCAGTTTGGCCTGGAAGTTGGACAGACGCAACTTCGCCAGAGAATACCAAACCCTCTGGCGTAACGATTTCTAATAGTAAAAATTTATTCATAGCAGATTCCTATGCCTTCATTTTTTCGGCTTTTGCCACTACCTCGTCAATATTTCCTACCATATAGAAAGCATTTTCAGGTAAATCATCATATTTACCCTCTAAAATTCCCTTAAATCCAGCGATAGTCTCTTCAAGGCTGATATATTTACCAGGGCTTCCTGTGAAAACTTCGGCGACAAAGAAAGGTTGTGAAAGATAACGCTCGACCTTTCTAGCTCTATCGACCACAAGTTTATCCTCTTCGCTAAGCTCGTCCATACCTAAAATCGCGATAATATCTTGCAAATCTTTGTATTTTTGAAGCACAGCTTGAACGCCACGAGCTACTTTATAATGCTCTTCACCGATGATTTGAGGATCAAGCATTCTTGAAGTTGAATCAAGTGGATCAACCGCAGGATAAATTCCTTTTTCTGCAATCGCTCTGTTTAGAACGGTTGTCGCATCAAGGTGAGCAAAAACTGTCGCAGGAGCAGGGTCTGTTAAGTCATCAGCCGGAACATAGACTGCTTGAACTGATGTAATTGAGCCTTTTTTAGTCGATGTAATTCTCTCTTGCAATTTACCCATTTCGCTAGCCAAAGTCGGTTGGTAACCAACGGCACTTGGAATTCGTCCTAGAAGTGCTGACATCTCTGAACCTGATTGAGAAAATCTAAAAATGTTATCGATAAACATCAAAACATCTAGCCCTAGCTCATCACGGAAATACTCAGCCATTGTAAGACCAGTCAAAGCGATACGGTTTCTTGCTCCTGGTGGTTCGTTCATTTGACCATAGGTCAAGGCAACTTTATCCAAAACGCCCGATTCCTTCATTTCGTTATAAAGGTCATTTCCCTCTCTTGTTCGCTCGCCAACGCCAGCAAATACAGAATAACCGCTGTGTTTGAAAGCAACATTGTGGATTAGCTCCATAATAATAACGGTTTTACCAACACCGGCACCGCCAAATAGACCAACTTTTCCACCTTTTGCATAAGGGGCTAGCAAATCTACGACTTTGATACCGGTTTCGAAAATTTCGCTTTTTGTGCTTTGATTTTCAAAGCTTGGCGGATCTCTGTGAATTGACCAGCGAGTTTCGAAATTTTCCTCTTCACCCTCATCAATCAAATCGCCTGTAACATTGAAAATTCTACCTAAAACTTTTTCGCCAACTGGAACGCTAATAGGCGCACCAAGTGCCACGGCCTCCAAACCACGGCGCAAACCATCACTCATATCCATAGCGATTGTTCTTACGCGGTTATCACCTAAGTGAGCTGCAACTTCTAAAATTAATCTTTTTGATTCGCCTTCGACATCATATTTGACTTCGATAGCTTCGTTAATTTTAGGTAAGTAGTCATTGAAATCGACATCAACGACAGGACCCATTACCTGAGAAATTATTCCCTTCATTAATTCTCCTTTCATTTATTATTTCATTGATTCTACGCCACTGATAATCTCTATCAGCTCAGTAGTAATAGAACTTTGTCTAGCTTTATTATATGCCAAATTTAGCTGAGCGACACGCTCTTTTGCGTTGTTTGTCGCATTTTCCATAGCATTCATTCTAGAACAATGTTCTGCTGCAAGTGAATCTATCAGAGCATAATACATACTATAACTCAAATAGCTTTGCACCAAATTCATCATCAAAATTTCTTCATCTTCTGGATACTGAACTTCTACTTCCATTACAGAACCAGTTTTAAAAGCACTCTCATCGATCTCTGGCTGTCCGATAGGCACGAGGGTAGAGACTCTCATTTCTTGCGAAATCATATTCAAATATCCATTGTGGATAAGAACGATTTTATCAGTTTTGCCCTCTCTAAAATCAGCAACCGCAGCATTTACGATATCATTAGCCTTCTCAGGATTTGGCGATGAGCTTACGCCAACATATCTTTCTAAAAGCTCGACACCTTGGAAGTTAAAATACTCAATGCCTTTTTTACCCACAGCTCTTAGGCGAACTTTTACATTTTTCGCTTTATACTCTTCGATTAGGGCTTTTACTTGTTTAATGGTATTGATATTAAAACCACCGCAAAGTCCCTTATCTGCTGTGATAAAAAGCAAATCAACAACTTTGACTTCTCTGCTTGTGTTAAAAATTTTTAGCTTATCATCATCACCTACGCTAGCGGCTACATAGTCTTTGATTCGTGCTGAAATTTCACCAAGAACATCGTTGATCTTCACAGCATAAGCACGAGAGCGCATAGCAGCTTCTTTGGTATTTTTAAGCTTTACATTAGAAACAAGCTTCATAGCTTTTGTTGTTTTTTCTGTATTTTTTACGCTTTTTATCTTTAACTTAATATCTTTTAAATTTGCCATTTTTTAGCCTTATTATGCCGAAAATGTCGCTTTAAAGTCATTTAATGCTTTTGCCAAATTCTCTTCTAAATCTTTTTCCAAAGTCTTTTTGGTTCTGATTTGCTCGAAAATTTCAGGGTATTTAGCCTCGATAAATGGATAAAGCTCGGCTTCAAATTTGCCGATTGCGCTTGGTGCGACATCGTCTAAATATCCCTTGCTACCTGCAAAAATAATGACGATTTGATTTTCAACTGGAAGCGGGCTGTAAGGTGGTTGTTTTAGGATTTCAACCATTCTTTGACCGCGGTCTAGTTGTTTTCTACTGCTTTCGTCCAAATCGCTTGCAAATTGTGCAAACGCTTGAAGTTCGCGGTATTGGGCAAGGTCTAGGCGAAGTGTGCCTGAAACTTTTTTAATCGCTTTGATTTGTGCTGAACCACCAACACGGCTAACTGAGAGACCGACATTGATCGCAGGGCGGATACCTGAGTTAAATAGACCTGATTCAAGGAAAATTTGACCATCAGTAATCGAAATAACATTTGTAGGGATATATGCTGAAACATCGCCCGCTTGTGTTTCGATGATAGGAAGCGCTGTTAAGCTACCAGCTCCTAGTGCGTCACTTAGCTTACTAGCTCTTTCAAGTAAGCGAGAGTGTAGATAGAAAACATCGCCTGGATAAGCCTCGCGACCTGGTGGTCTTCTTAAAATCAATGACATTTCGCGGTATGCAACAGCGTGTTTGCTTAAATCATCATAAATAATCAAAGCATGGCGTGAGTTATCTCTGAAATACTCGCCCATTGTGCAACCTGAATATGGGGCTAGGTATTGAAGCGCAGCGGCCTCGCTAGCACCAGCTGAAACTACGATAGTGTATTCCATAGCGCCGTATTCTTCTAGTTTTTTAACGACTTGCGCTACGGTTGATTGTTTTTGACCGATAGCGACATAGATACAAACGACATCTTGACCTTTTTGGTTGATGATAGTATCAACTGCAACTGTTGTTTTACCTGTTTGTCTATCGCCGATGATTAGCTCTCTTTGACCTCTACCGATTGGAACAAGGGCGTCAATCGCTTTAAGACCTGTTTGAAGTGGCTCATGAACTGATTTTCTAGCCATAATGCCTTTTGCTTTTTCTTCAACGAATCTTGTTGTATTTGTATCGATTGGGCCTTTGCCGTCAATCGGCTCGCCAAGGGCATTTACAACGCGTCCGATTAGCGCATCGCCTACTGGAACACGCAAAAGTTTGCCAAGTCTTTTTGCGCTACTTCCTTCATTGATACCGCTTGTATCGCCCAAAATAACGACACCGACACTGCTTTCTTCTAAATTCAGCGCAATACCGCGAGAGCCGTTTTCGAACTCAACCATTTCATTAGCCATAACATTTTTTAGGCCATAAACATTAGCAACGCCATCCGCGACAGATACGACTTTACCTGTCTCTTCGACATCAACGCTAAGATCAAAGCTTTCAATTCGCTCTTTAATTATGCTACTAATTTCGTCTGCTTTAATTTTCGCACCCACACTTTACTCCTTATTAAATTGCTTTTAAAATATATTCACTCATTTTTTGTTTCAATCTATCGATTGAAAAACTAATCTCAAATCCCAAATCCTCGACCTCGATTTTGATACCCTCGTAGTCGCATTTGACTAGTTCGAGTAAAATTTCGGCGTTAAATTTCTTTGAAATTTTGCCTTGCAAATCTTTGATTTTATCCTCGCTAATATCTTGATTTGAGTAAATTTTGCCGTGGAATTTATTATCCATAGCAGAGATATTTTTACGCAAATCATCTGTGATTTGAGGAATCAAACCAATTCTTCTGTTTTTGGCAAGAAATTTGATGAAATTTACGATTTTATCGCTCGGATCTTTGATAAAAGAAAGTATTAAATTCACTTTATCAGCGTCTTTGATTGTTGGGGATTTTATAATATCGCCAAATTTTGAAACCTTAAACGCAGATGAGATAGTCTCCAATGTGCCTAAAACAGCGCCTAATTCGTCTTTTTTATAAGTTTTAATCAGTGCGCTTACATATTTTTTCGCCGTATTATCTATCATCACACAGCCTTTTTCTCAATGATATCAAGAAGCTTGTCTTGCTTGAATTCCATAGTATCTTTTGCAAAAACCTCATCTAAGATTTCATTTACGACCTCTTTTTCGATACGGCGTGTTTCGAAATCTTTTTGCTCGGCGAAAGATTTGTTTAAATTTTTAATCTCTTGCTCGCTCATCGCTTTTACTTTATCAGCTGCAAACACAGCCTCTTTTTTAGCAGTTTCGATTAACGAAGCGCCTTGGGCTTTTGCCTCTTCTAAATCTTTTTTTGCTTGTTCTTTTTTCTCATTTGATTCTTTTAAAATTCTTTGATTTGTTTCAAGGCGTTTAGCGATACTATCGATTCTGGCTTTGAAAGCGTCTTTTGCAGGGCCTTTTAGAAGGTAATATAAAATGCCGAAAAACAATACGAAATTTATCGTTCTCCATACTATATCGTAGTCTTTGGGGCCGTCATGTCCGCTAGCTAGCGAGATAAGTGGCAAAATAAGGAAAATTAGATATTTTTTCACGCCGACTCCTTAAATTTTTGAAAGTGCAGATTTGATTTCATCTTTGAAATCAGGGATTTTCGCACTCAAATCACTTTTTAAGCTTGCTTTTTGCTCGTTTAAGCTTTCGCTAAATTTCGCAAAATCGGCCTCTAATTTAGCTTTTTGCTCAGCAATTTCCTTGCTAGCAACCTCTTTTGCGCTATCTACCGCTTCTTGCTTAATTTTACTTGCCTCGACCCTCGCAGCGTCAAGAACCTTTGCTATCTCTGCTTTGTTAGAATCGACATCTTGTGCGTTTTTTCTAGCATTTTCCTCATCTTCTCTAATCGCTTTTTCGCGCGCTTCCATGTGCGCAAGAAGCGGTTTGTAAAGCTTGGTATTTAAAAATGCTATTAGAGCTAAAAACACAATGATTGTCGTCAGCATTGCAGATACACTAATTTCTAGCATTACACCTCCTTGGCTAAATTTTATATAAACTTGGGATACTACAATAATTAAGATTAAAATTTAATATAATTTTAACCTATCTGTTTCATAAAGTCTGAAATTTGTGAAATTTCACTAAATTCTATGAGAATTTTCTTATCTTTCACACTGATTTTTCCAAATTTGTTTAATTTTTCTTTCAGCTTCATAAGTTCTGGCTTAAAGGTTTGGAATTCTTTATGGTTGTTTGCAGTTTTGACATTTTCTTTGCTTTTTAGCTTTTTGATCAAATCCTCAGTCTCTCTGACGCTGAGTTTTTGCCCTGTTATCGTATTTAAAACCAAAATTTGCTCATCTTCGCTAAGGCCTACGATGACCTTAGCATGGCCTTGGCTGATTTTTTCTGTGCGCAAAGCATCTTGGAGCGGGGCTGATAAATTTAGCAAACGCATAGTGTTTGTGATTTGCGTGCGGGATTTTTTGATGATATCAGCCAACTCTTCTTGCGTGATTTTATACTCTTCGATTAGTTCGCGGTATGATTTGGCTAGCTCGATTGGGTTTAAATTTTCCCTTTGGATATTTTCGATTAGGGCTAGTTCGCGCATGTTTTGCGAACCAAGGTCTGCTACGACGGCTTTGATTTTGCCTAGACCTGCTAGCTTGGTTGCTCTTAGTCTTCTTTCGCCTGCGATTAGGACATAGGCGCCATTTTTTTCGATGACTACGATTGGCTGGATAAGGCCGTGTCTAAGGATACTCTCGCTTAGTTCGCGAAGTGCTTCTTCGTTGAAATTTAGCCTTGGTTGATATGGATTTGGCGAAATTTTATCCACATCAATTTCGATGACTAAATTTTCAGATTGTCCATCTTCTAGCTCTTTTGTGTATGCCTTTTCGACATCTTCTAAAATACTGCCTAAACCCCGTCCTAGCACACTTTTTTTAACCTTGCTCATCTTTTCTCCATTACTGCTTTTGCTAAATCCTGATACGCTAGCGAACCAGCCGATTTTTTATCATATAAAATTACCGGTTTGCCAAAGCTTGGGCTTTCGGCGAGTTTTACATTGCGCGGGATTACGACAAGGTTTTTATCCTTGCCGATGTAAAATAGCTTTTCGCCAAAATACTCTTGCAAATTCGCCACGGTTTCCTTGGCAAGGTTGTTTTGTGCAGAATACATTGTCGGCAAAAAGCCCCTGATTTGCAAATTTTTATTTATGGTTTGTTTGACTATTTTTATGGTATTTAGCACAAGTGCGACACCCTCTAATGCGTAAAATTCGCACTGAATCGGGATTATCACGCTATTGCTAGCTGCTAAGGCATTTACCGTGATACTGCCAAGCGTAGGCGGTGAATCAATAATGATATAATCATATATATCTTTTATCTCTTCGATTTTGTTTTTTAGGATTAGTTTGAAATCAGCCTCGTCAGCACTTTCGCGCTCGATACCAACTAGGCCGATATTTGAAGGGGCTAGATCCATATACTCCATTTGTGTTTTTTGTATGACTTCGGAGAGTTTTTTGCGACCAGTTAGGACATGGTAGATATTAAACTCAAAATCGCTTCTGTTAAACCCAAGCCCAGTCGTGGCGTTTGCCTGAGGATCGACATCGATTAGAAGCACTCGCTTTTTTTTCATCGCAAGCGACGCGCTCAAATTTATCGCTGTGGTTGTCTTGCCTACACCGCCTTTTTGGTTTGCAATCGTTATTATCTCGCTCATCTTAAACTATAAATCCTCTTTTTGTTTATTATTATCGCCCCGTCGTCGCAGAGCCTCGCTTGCGAGAGTGGGACCTTTTCGCCCTCGATATGAGCGCAAAAATTTTGAGACAGGCGAAATTGTAACGAAAATTTACTAAAAATTTGCTTCCACGAGATTTTATTTTTGTATAAATTTAAAAACCCCTCCACAGCGTCTTTTGGAGTGATTTTTATGTCTAATATACCCGCAAATTCGGGCGCGCTAGCTAAGTTTATACCTATGCCACAAACTAGGGTATTTTTGATTTTGTTAGTCAAAATTCCGCCGATTTTGCGATCATTTATGTAAAAATCATTTGGCCATTTAAGCCAAATTTCAGAACCGCACGAAGCAAGAAATTCTCTCATTATCATCGCAAAATAAATGCTGCTCGATTGCAGTGGCACACCCTGGGGCAAATCGCCAATCTCCACGCAAAACGAAAACGCCAAATTTCCGCTTGCACTCTCCCAGCCATTTCCGCGCGAGCCCAGACCACTACTTTGCGCCTGCGCCACTAGACAAAAGGGTGTGCGAACGCTTCCGTTTTTCAATCTTTCGATTAATTCACTTTGCGTCGAGGGCAAAATCCCAGCAAATTCTATCTGCATAAAAACTCGCCCACACCCAGGCGTTTGCCATTTATAAAATCACTCGCACTTATGGGCTTTTTGCTTGGTTCTTGCAAGGCTGTGATTTTAATCGCGCCTCTTTTGCAAGAAAGGCAAAATCCGTCTTTTTGGATACTTAAAATTTGGCCAAATTTATCAAATTCTCTGTCTTTGTAATCCTGCGCTAACTCTAAATTTAAAATTTTAAGCCCTGAGGCAGTGTAAATTCCAGGCCACGGAGTTAGGGCGCGAAATTTATTATAAATCTCGCTTGCACTCTCATTAAAATCCACAAGACCGTCTGATTTAAGGATTTTTTTGCAATGCGAAGCAAGAGCGGAATTTTGTTTAATCGGCGAAATTTGGGCAAAATTTTGCAAAACTTTGACAATAAGCCCCGCTGCTAGCTCTCCAAGCTCGTCAAAAAGCTCGCTAGCCATTTTGCCCTCGCACGAAGTGCGGGCAAAACCCAGCATATCGCCAGTATCTAGGCCCTCGTCCATGAGCATCGCCGTTACGCCAGTTTGCGCTTCACCCGCTAAAATCGCGCTTTGGATAGGGCTAGCGCCACGGAATTTTGGCAAAATAGAAGCGTGCAAATTTATGCACGGCGCAATCTCTAAAATCCCTTTTGGCAAAATTTGACCATAAGCTGCCACAACGATAAATTCGGGCGCAAGCTCCCTAATAATGCGCTCATTATCACCCTCGCGCAATCTATTTGGCTGAAAAATCGGCACGCTTTTTAAATTTTCCTGCGCCCAGATTTTCACGCTTGGCGGGGTTAGGATTTGCTTTCTGCCCACAGGGCGATCTGGCTGACAAAATATCCCCACAATCTCAAATTTAGCCGCCAATGCCCTTAAAATCGTCGTCGCATACTCTGGCGTGCCCATAAAAACTATTTTCATTTTTCCTCTTTTTTCACAAGTTTAAATAGCTCAAATTTTAGTTCGTTTATACCTGCGCCTGTAACGCTTGAAATCCCCATAACAAAGGCTGGTTTACTCTCGTCGAGCTTGCCAAACATTTCGTAATCTTGCCTTTTTTCATATCCAAATTCGCGCAAAAATTCATCGCATTTTTCCTCAAAATTTTCGCATGCGTCAAATTTCGTAAGTGCAATCGCAAAGGCACGCTTTGCGAGATCTGGCGAGAATTTTTCAAGCTCGGCGCGAAGTGCGCGGTATTGCTCGCCTAGGCTTCGATAATTTGCAAGATCAAGCATAAAAAGCAAAATTTTAGTGCGCTCGATATGGCGCAAAAATTTTAGCCCAAGCCCCTTGCCGTCGCTTGCCCCTTCGATAATGCCTGGAATATCGGCGATGACGAAATTGCTAAACTCATCTACGCTAACCATGCCAAGCTTTGGCGTGATTGTGGTGAATTCGTAGTTTGCGATTTCTGGTTTGGCGTTTGAAACGACAGAGATTAGCGTGGATTTGCCGACATTTGGGAAACCTACTAGTCCGACATCTGCGATGAGTTTTAGCTCTAATCTCACATTTTTAGCCTCGCCAGGAAGCCCTGGTTGGGCGTATTCTGGGCGCTGATTTACGGAGTTTTTGAAATGCACATTTCCAAGACCCCCTTTGCCACCCTTTAAAAACAGCTCCGTTTGTCCGTCAATCGTCAAATCAAGCAAAAGCTCACCACTATCATCGTCATACACCGCCGTTCCAGGTGGCACTATGAGATATAGATCCTCGCCACTTTTGCCAGTTTTTTTGCGACCCTCGCCAGGCGCGCCATTTTGGGCTTTGAAAGCGCGTTTGCCTTTGTAAAATGAGAGAGTATGGGAGTTTTTATCTACTTTAAAAAATACATCGCCACCTGCTCCGCCGTCTCCGCCGTCAGGTCCGCCTAAAATGACAAATTTTTCGCGTCTGAAACTTACGCACCCTGCTCCGCCCTTGCCGGAAGTTACACTAAATTTTGCACTATCTATAAACATAACAATCCTTAAATTTAAAAACGGCAATTATAGCCAAATCGGTTAAAAATACTTTTTAAAGTGGAAATTTTAAGAAGAAAAGGGGCGAAATGCCCCTAAAATTACGCAACAGGATAAACTGATACTTGTTTGCGATTTTTGTCTTTGCGCTCGAATTTTACTACGCCGTCGATTAGAGCAAAGATTGTGTGATCGTTGCCAAGACCTACATTGCTACCTGGGTGAGTTGCAGTGCCTCTTTGGCGGATGATGATATTGCCAGCTCTAACAAACTCGCCACCGAATTTTTTCACACCTAAGCGGCGTCCGATACTATCACGGTTATTTTGGGTTGAACCTTGACCTTTTTTGTGTGCCATTAGCTATCCTTTATGCGTTGATTGCGACAACTTTGACGCGAGTGTATTGGCGTCTGAAACCGCGTTTTAATTTTGAGTCTTTTCTTCTGCGTTTTTTGTAGATTACGACTTTTTTGTCTTTACCCTCTGTAACGACCTCTAAAACCACCTTTGCACCCTTAACAAATGGCGCACCTACCTTTAACTCGCCGTCATTTAGCGCTAAAACTTCGCTAAGTTCGACTTTACTTTTTGGCTCTGCTGCAAAATGATCTAGATTTAGGTAGTTTCCCTCCTCTACTCTATATTGCTTGCCGCCGTGTTTGATGATTGCATACATCAAAGCTCCTTAAAAATTTGGTAGCCAAAAGGGCATTTGCATTGCAAAATTTAATAGCCCGATTTGGTAATAAACTTGGGATTTTATCTTAAATTTCATAAATTCCTACTGAAACGCATAATAAAATTTAAGATATTTGCAGTTTTAATTTTAAACTAAACATAAATGTGATACTATCAGCCTGAATTTATTTTAGGAGAATTTAGATGAAAAAATTAGCTGCGATAATCCTTTTATCCGCTATTTTCACAGGCTGTTCTAACTGGAATATAGCCAACCAACCAACCGGCGCACGCACTCAAAGCGCTTCTCAAACCACTGCCCCAGCAAATGAGCCAAGCATAAGTGGCGTGACAGACAAAGTCCAAGAGGTCTCAAACGACACCATAGAAATGGTCGAAGAGAACCTACCAGATGCAAGCACAACCGATGCCGTAGTCAATAAAAGCGATGCTTTTCATATCAACCAAGTAATTTCAGCGTGGAATAAACAGCCAGATTCTATCCGCACTACCGCAAACAACGGCAATATCTACACTTGGAAAAACTACAAACCAGGTTGCGATGTCTCTTTGACTAGCGATTCTGAGGGTTATGTCCCTAAATCTGCGATCTCATCAGCAATCTCAAAATGCTTATAATCCACCTTCCTTGCCAAATTTGGCAAGGAATTTTTAAAATTTAATCTTTTGTCATATAATCGCCACAATTTTTGTAATCAAAGGATTTATAATGAATAAAATTTTACTCTCCACAGCGCTTTTTGGCGTATTTTGCGCGAATTTGCACGCTGGTAATTTCATCGAAATTTATCAGGGCCTAACCTGCGAGTGCTGCCACAAATGGTCGGCTTATCTGCGCGAAAATGGCTTTGAGACCAAACACATCTACTTGGGCGATGAAGCTTTTATCCAAAAAAAATACGATGAAAAAGTCCCATTAGAGCTTGCTAGCTGCCACACTGCGCTGATTGATGGCTATGTCGTCGAAGGCCATGTCCCAGCAGGCGAAATCCGCATAATCCTAAATCAAAAACCAAGCGATATTATCGGTATCGCAGTTCCTGCCATGCCATTAGAAAGCCCTGGTATGGAAGTGGGCGCCGAGCCTGAGATTTACGATGTCATCGCAATCAAAAAAGACGGCACCACAAAGGTCGTCGCCACATACAAAGGCAAGGAAAAAATCAAATAAAATTTAGTGAAATTTGGCGAACGCAAATTCGCCAAATTTCAAGGTTACAAGAAGTTTTAATTAAATTTGTATATGGCGAATTTAGTCGCAGAAATTAATTTATTTCTCAATAATCCTTAAATTCGGCATTTTTGATAAAATTTCTTGATTTTTAATTGGCGTGTTTTTGAAATATAGTTGCTCTAATTTCCCTAAATTCTCAAAACCATTTGGAAATTCGGTTATTTTGGTGTTATCTATACCTAGTTCTCTTAAATTTTCTAAATTCCCAAATCCGCTTGGAAGTTCGTTAATCCCCGTATTTGAAATCCATAATTCATCTAATTTTTTTAAATTTACCATGCTTTGTGGCAGTTTGGTTATATTCGTATCATATATAAGCAAGGTTTCTAAGCTTTCTAAATCGCCCAAATTTTCTGGCAACTGCGATAGTTTTTTGTTGCCGTCAATCCAAAGCTCTTTTAGATTTTTTAGATTTGCGATTTTTGGTGAGATTGTTTCCAAATCCCCGTTCGTGCAATAAAGCTCTTCTAAATCCATTAAATTTTCTATCTCATCGGGTAGGGCAGTAATGTTTCCGCTTCTAATCGTTAAGCGTTTTAAATTTTTTAATTTCAAAATTTCGCTCAAATTTTCCATATTTATTTTTCCGATTTTTAATACTTCCAAACTTTGCAAATTTGCGAAATTTGACGGGAAATTTTCAAAACTTAAATCTAGTAATTTTAGGCTTTTTGAATTTAGAATTTCATCTGGAAAGTCCTTTATAGTTAAATTCATCAAGTCCAATACTTCCAAATTTTGCAAATTTGCAAGCTCTTTTGGCAGTGAGTTTAGATTTCTACAATTGTAGCAATCAATTCCTTTTAGGCTCACAAGATTTTCGATTTGCGGTGGTATTTCAGAAATCGCTGTTTTCGAAATGTCTAGATATTCTAAATTTTTTAAATTTGATATGTGACTTCCTAATCTTTCTAGCTTGGAAGTTCGCAAAGATAGGCGTTTTAGATTTGGGATTTTGCTTATGGTTTCGGGAATTTCTTTTATGTAAGTTTTACCGAAATTTAGCCTTTCAAGTTTGGTTAAATTTATCACGCAAGGTGGCAGGTCGGTGATGCCTGTGCCTTCTACATCGATTTCTTCTAAATTTTCAAGCATGCAAATTTCGCTTGGAAGCTCTTTTATATCATCTTGCCTAACGGCAGAGCTAATCATAAAATTAGCGTGTTTTGATAGCTCGATTTTGCTAAAAATGCCAAGATTATCATAATAATCTTTTGTAGTTTTTATCTTTAAATCTTTTATAGCTTCTTCAAATTCGGCAACAGTTATTTCCTTATTGTCGAGTTTTTGTTTCAATTTATCGTGTTTGGCGTAATTCCAAGTTCGGCGATAATCCACAAATTTTGCTAGAATTTGCATTTGCTCGTTTGTTTTGCTATCAAGTTCTGGCGAATTTATCAACTCTTTATCGCCTTGGTTGGCATTTAGAAAAATTTGTCCTATTATAAGTATCGCTAAAAGTATTTTTTTCATACAATCTCCAAATTTAAAAAATTTAATAAGATAGATTATAGCAAAAAAGTGAATTTTTAGTTTTTGTGAATTTTGAAAAAATTTAAAATTTTGGATGGGCTAATAGGGGTCGAACCTATATTCACGAATCCAGAGTTCGTTGTCCTGCCATTAGACGATAGCCCAAGGGGAATTATAAATTTTGTTTGATTAAACTCACTGCCGCGTAAGCGTTTTCGCAGACAAACTCGCAGTGCTTTCTAAGCTGCGCCTCATCGCCATACCCACACATTACACCCACGCTACGCGCTCCGGCGTTGCTCGCTGCTAGTGCGTCGAGCTTCGTATCGCCCACCATAAAAACTCTTTTATCCACAGGCAAGCCTAATCCCTTCATCGCGTTTATGATAGGTTCGGCGTGCGGTTTGACATGCTCTACATCTTCTCTGCCGATTATCACACTGAAAAACTCGCCAACGCCAAGTTTGTCTAGCAAGAGTTTCGAGAATTTCGATGTTTTCGTGGTAACCACGCCTAAATTTGCAAATTTAGCACCAAATTCCACAGCTTCGTAAGCACTCTGCAAAAGCATGGTTTGATCTAGATAAATTTTAACATATTTTTCTTTATAGAGCCTTACATATTCGCTCGTATCGCCCACTACACCAAGTCCAGCAAAAATTTCATCTAGCGGATAGCCGATTAGTTTTTTGATCGCTTCATCATCTGGGCAAGCCTCGCCCATTTTAGAAAAAGCATAAGCAAAACCCTCCAAAATCGCAGAGGTCGAATCTATCAAAGTCCCGTCTAAATCAAATAAAATTGTAGTGTTAAATTTCTGCATTTTTGTAAATAAAAAAAGCGGAGCCTAAGCCCCGCTTAAAATTTTTAGAAAGATTATTTTCTAAATTTAGCATCAACGCGTCTGTTTTGAGCGCGACCTTCTTTTGTAGCGTTTGTAGCGATTGGTTGAGACTCGCCATAGCCTACGCTAGAAATTCTAGCAGCATCAACGCCGAAGTTTTGCAATGCGCCAGCAACAGCAGCCGCTCTTCTCTCAGATAGTTTTTGGTTGTAAGCATCTGAACCAGTGCTATCTGTGTGGCCTTCTAGGATTACGCTGTAATCTGAGTGCTCATTTAGGTAGTCGCTTACATTTTTGATTTCGCTCATGTATTCATCTGAAATTTTTGAGCTATCAGTAGCGAAATTTACGCCTAGGTTTAGTCTGATTACTTTTTCGCAGCCGTATTCATCTACAACTACACCAGCAGCTGTGCCTGGGCATCTATCCATATCATCGCATACGCCGTCATTGTCTGAATCTACGCAGCCAGTTGCAGCGTCTGCAAATCTTTTACCGAAATCAACAGCGAAGCCAAGTGTATAGAATAGAACATGGTTGCCGTCTTCGAATCTGATAGCGTCTCTTGCTTCAAGTTTTGTAGCAAAGTTTCTTGTGATGTAGTATTTCATACCTAGACCATATTGCCAGAAACCGCTGTCTTGGTCGCCGTCATTGAATACATCTTTGCTATAATCCATATAACCAACACCAGTTAAGCCATATAGTTTGAAGTTGTCAGTGAAATTTACTAAATCTTTTACCAAATTGATGTGGTAGTATTTAGCGTTTGGCTCTTTGCCACCATTTCTGTGAGCAAGGTCCTCTAAACCGATATCGCGAGAATAGTCAAAACCTAACTCGATTTGATCGATAAATGAATCTTGAAGGTTTTTAGCTAGGCGAAGACCTGCCATGAAATTTGAATCCAAATCCATGTTACCTTCGTGAGTCATACCACCGATTGTAGGAGTGATCTCCCAGTGATAATCTGCATCTGTTGCAAGTAATGCACTTGATGCACACAAGCTTAGTGCAAGTAAAACTTTTTTCATTAAACATCCTTTCGAAATGAATTTAAAACTTTTAATTATAGTAAATCTTTTTTTAAAATTTTTTAAAATTTTCCAATTAAGTTTAAAAAAACCTTGAAAAATAACAGCCAAAACCCTATTATCTTTTTGAGAATTGTGGGCTTCTGCGCGCTTTTCTGCGACCAAATTTCTTTCTTTCTACTGAGCGAGAATCGCGAGTTAAAAGACCTTTTGGTTTTAGAGCTGCTCTGAAATCCTTATCCATAGCTGCTAGTGCGCGTGAAATACCGTGGCGCAACGCCTCCGCCTGAGCTGAATAGCCACCGCCTAGTGTTTGAGCAGTGATATCCATAGATGTCTCTTGTTTTGTAACTAAAAGCGGTTGAATAACCTTTAATTTAATAGCCTCGTGACCGCCAAGCCAAGTATTTAGGTCCATACCATTTACAACCATTTTACCGCTACCTGGTTTTAACCATACCTTAGCTACGGCTGTTTTTCTTTTGCCTGTTGCGTAAATTGTTGCCATAATTATTTTCCTTTACTTGTTGTTTGCGCTGTATGTGGGTGCTCGCTACCCTCATAAACGAAAAGCTTTTTAATCATTGCTTTACCTAGTTTTGTTTTAGGAAGCATACCGCGAACTGCAAGTTTGTATAATTTAGCAGGATTGTTTTTCAACATATCCTCAAATTTAACGCTTTTTAGACTTCCAAAATACCCTGAATAGCTATGATATAGCTTATCCTCGCCTTTGTTTGCACCTGTAAAAACTGCTTTTGAAGCATTTACGATAATGACATAATCGCCACAATCAACATTTGGTGTGTAGCATGGTTTGTGTTTGCCGCGCAATAAAACTGCGACTTCGGTTAGCATTCTACCGAATCTTTTGTCAGTTGCATCAATAACAACCCAGTCGCGTTTGACTTCGCTAGGCTTTGTAATTTCTGTCATGATTTCCGCCTTCTTAAAAATTTTGAAAAATGGGATTTTACAGAAATAACCTTATAAAAAACTGAATTTAAGTAAAATTTAAAGAATTTAAGTTTTTTGGGGCAAAATTTTGGAAATTTTGATACCTTAAATACATTTTCTTTAAAATTTTTTTAAAAAATAATTAAAGTATTCTTTTTTATTTATTATTTATTTATTTTTGTATAGACTTTCGATTTGAGAATTATCAAAAGATAATCTAAATTTATCTTGCAAAGGAGATCTAACGATGCATACCTTGCTGGCCTTTTTACCTATTGTCGTCATTTTGGTTATGATGATAGGGTTTAAACTTAGTTCTAAGCTCTCGCTTAGTGTTGCCATGTTTTTAGCGATTGGTATAGCTCTGTCTGCGTTTAGTGTAAATGCCGATGGCACCAGCGTTTTGGCGTATGTGCTTTTGGGCTTTATGAAGGCGTTTGATATCTTAGTCATCATTTTTGGTGCTATTTTGATCTTAAACACCATGAAATACTCAGGCGCTATGAACTCAATCAACAACGGCTTTACCAAAATTTCAACTGACCGCCGTGTTCAAGTGTTGATTATTGGTTGGGCGTTTGGTGCATTTATTGAGGGTGCGGCTGGTTTTGGAACACCTGCTGCTTTGGCTGCTCCACTTCTAGTAGGTCTTGGCTTTCCTGCTCTTAGTGCAGCTCTTGCATGTCTTGTGCTAAACAGCTCGCCTGTTAGCTACGGTGCGGTTGGAACTCCAACATTTGGTGTTAAAACTACCGTTCAAAGTCTTGTAGAAGGAAGCGGTGGAAACATAGATTCGTATATCACTACCGTTAGCACAAATACTGCTATCATCCACTCAGTAGGCGCTATTTTTATTCCTTTTATCGTTGTTATGATAATGGTAAAACTATTCGGTAAAAATAGAAGCTTCAAAGACGCTCTTCCTGCATTGCCATTTGCTATGCTTGCCTCAGTTAGCTTCATCGTTCCTTATTTGATAGGCGCAAAATTCTTGGGTATTGAGTTACCATCACTTCTTGCTGGTCTTATATCTCTTGGTATCCTTATCGCATCTGCAAAAGCTGGATTTATGACTCCAAAAGAGAACTGGGATTTCGTTCCTCGCGCACAATGGCAAGAATTTTGGATAGGTTCAACTCAGGCTTCTGAAAATGCACCTAAACAAGAAGAGAGTAGCAAAAAAGAGATGCCATTGTTTATGGCTTGGTTACCATACATCCTTATTTCATTTATACTAGTTGTTACTCGTATTCCTGCAATCGGATTAAAACCAATTCTACAAAGCTGGAAAATAAATCTATTTACTGCTCCTGATAACTTGATGTTTGGTGTCCCTGGCACTGCATATAGCTTCAACTACGGCTATTTACCAGGTATTATTCCATTTATTTTGGTTGCTATCCTTACTATATTCTTGCACAGAATGAGTGGCAATGATGTAAAAGAGGCTTGGAGCAAAACTTTCAAACAAGTTGCAGCAGCGGCAATTCCACTAGCAGCTGGTTTGGCTTTGGTTCAAATCATGTTAAATGTCGGCACAACAGTTGATGGAACTAACTACTCTATGATTAAACTTATGGCGAAATTCTTTGCTGATATTTCAGGTCAAGCTTATGTTGCTGTTGCGCCACTAGTTGGTATTCTTGGAGCATTTTTCTCTGGTTCAAACACAGTATCAAATATGCTCTTCTCAGGTCTTCAATACGAAACAGCTACGCTTGTTGGCTTAAAAACCGAAGTTATTGTTGCACTCCAAAATGTTGGTGGTGCTATCGGTAACATGGTTTGTATCAACAATATCGTTGCTGTTTGCGCAACCGTGGGCTTGCTAGGCAAAGGCGAGGCTAGATGTCTTACTTACAATATAGCCCCAGCAGTATTTTATGCAATAATAGCCGTTATAATCGGTGTGATATTGCTATAAATTTTATGAGTGAAATTCTATCTTTGCGGATAGAATTTCACTATTTTTTTATGCTTAAATTTTAAATTTTTCAAATTTTTCTTTTTTTAAACTTAAAAAATATTGTAATAAAAAAATTACATTTCATTTTAATTATAATTTAATGTTATTTTAATCCAAATTTAATACAAAATATTCCAAAAGCGTGATAAAATAACTAGTTTAAATTTAAATTTATTCGAGAAAGGAGAATAAAGGTGAATAAGGTTTATTTTTTTGCAACCTGTCTTGGCAACGCGGTTTTTACCGATACCGCTTTAAATGCAGTTAAGCTTTTAAGAAGAGAGGGTGTAGAGGTTATTTTCAAAAAAGATCAAACTTGCTGTGGCCAGCCAAGCTACAATACAGGTTATTTCGAAGACACTAAAAAAATAGCCCTACACAATATCAATCTTTTTAGCGAAAATTATCCTGTTATCGTTCCATCTGGTTCGTGTGCTGGTATGATGAAGCACGATTATGTCGAGCTTTTCAAAGGCACAGAATACGAAGGAAAAGTCAAAGAATTTAGTTCTAGGGTTTATGATTTGTGCGAGTATTTAGACAAGGTTTTGCATGTCAAATACGAAGACAAAGGCGAAAAAGTAAAAATCACTTGGCACTCGAACTGCCACGCTTTGCGCGTCCAAAAATCAATCCAAAACGCTAAAAATTTGCTAGCTCAATTCAAAAATGTAGAATTAATCGAGCTTGAAAGAGAAGAGGAATGTTGCGGATTTGGCGGAACTTTCGCTGTAAAAGAGCCTGAAATTTCTAACGCTATGGTTCAACAAAAGATTAAATTCATAGAAGAAAGCGGAGCTGATTATATCGTTTCAGGTGATGGCGGCTGTTTGATGAATATCACAGGAACTATGAAAAAAAATGGTTCAAGAGTAAAAGGTATTCATCTATATGATTTCATAATCAAAAGAATTGAAGGAGCAACGCTATGATGAATCATGAAAATTTAGTAAATCAAAAGCTTGCTGACAAACAACTAAGAGCAAACCTTGACTCTGCAATGCACACTCTTCAAGGTAACAGAAACAGACTTAGCACTACAAAATTTAAAAATTTTGATGAGTTAAGAAGCAGAGCAAGAACCGTTAAAAATAACTCTCTTGCGACACTTGATGAAAGACTACTCGAATTTGAAGCAAATGCTACAAAAAACGGCATGAAAGTGCATTGGGCAGTAAATGGCGAGGAAGCAAACGAGATAATTTATCGAATTATAAAATCTCACAACGGAGATAAAGTTCTAAAACAAAAAACAATGGCTAGTGAAGAAATTCACCTAAACCACTATTTAGAAGAAAGAGGCATCAAAGCCCAAGAAACCGACCTTGGTGAGTTGATTATCCAATTAATCCAAGATCCGCCTGTTCATATCGTCGTCCCTGCGATTCACAAAAACCGCAATGAAGTCGGTAAAATTTTCCAAGAGCGCTTAGGTGCGCCATTAGAGAGCGAACCTGAAAAACTAAATGCAATCGCTAGAAACCACCTAAGAAACGAATTTAGAACGATGAAAATCGGAATTTCAGGCGCAAATTTTGGTATTAGCAAGGCAGGAGCCATTTGGTTGCTAGAAAACGAAGGTAACGGTAGAATGTGTACCACAGCCCCTGATGTGCATATCGTAATCTGTGGTATAGAAAAAGTTTTAGAGACATTTGAAGATGTAGTAAGCGCTCACTCGCCTGTTACTCCATCAGCCGTAGGTGCGCCTATTACTTGCTATAACAACATCATCACAGGCCCTAGAAAAGAGGGCGAGTTAGACGGTCCAAAAGAAGTCCATGTTGTCTTACTAGATAACGGTAGAACCGATATGCTAACAAATGAAGAATACTTCGAAGCTCTAAGATGCGTTAGATGCGGTGCTTGTATGAACTACTGCCCTGTTTATGATAAAATCGGCGGTCACACATACCACGCTGTATATCCAGGACCAATCGGCGAAGTAATCAGCCCACAACTTTTTGGTATGGAAAAAAATGCAGATATTCTTAATTTCTGCTCACTTTGTGGTAGATGTAGCGAAGTTTGCCCTGTTAAAATTCCGTTAGCAGAGACAATCAGAAAGCTAAGAAGCAATAAAGTCGGTGAAGGTAAGAAAAAAGCAAAAGGCTCTGATTTGCTAGAACACAGCAAAATCGAAGCAATGGGATTTGCTGGATTTAGAACAGTTGCTACAAATGGATTTATGTGGAGAACTGGAATTTCCATAGCTTCTAAATTCTCAAATTTCGTAGTTAAAAAGGCAGATTCAATCCCTGTGGTAAAACTATGGACAAGACATCGCTCAGCACCTGTCTTAAAAGGAAATCTACACGCAGATATCCAAAAAATCGAAGGAGTAATCTATGAGTAGCAAAGAGACAATTTTAGCTAAAATTAGGTCAAACAGAGTAGCTAAAAGAACAGAAATCGAACCACTAGATATAACTAAATTTGTCGAAAACGAAGGCGATAAATATGAAAACTTTAAGACAAATTTGACAAATAATAAAGCTGTTGTTCATGAGACAGACGAAAAAGGACTTCAAGCGCTAGTAGAAGAGATCGTCAAAACAGTCGGCGCAAAAACAGTTATGTTTGGTTCAGATTTGCCAATCAAAACAGACAAATTGCAAGCAGAAAAATTGCCGTTTGACAAACCAGTAAATGAGATAAGAGAAGCGCTTTTTGATGCGGATACTTCGATTATTCAAGCAAAAGTTGGTGTTTCAAACTTTGGCGTATGCTGCGTAGTTAGCTCAAAAGCACAACCAAGACTTCTTAGCTTGCTTCCGACAAACTGCATTATTTTGCTTAGAAAAAATGCCCTTGTAGAAAGCTTAGATAAAGCCTTAGCAGAGGTTACAAAAGATGAGTTGCCTACAAATATCAACTTTATCATGGGACCATCTCGCACCGCAGATATCGAGCTTATCACAGTTCTTGGCGTGCATGGACCACGAAATGTCCATGTAGTGCTATACTAAAATTTAACTCCCATTTTGGGAGTTAAATTTATTCTTTTACCTCTTCGATTTTTACAGAATTTTCTAAAACCACGATAAATGTGCGAACACTCAAATTTGGATTTTTGCTTGATAAGATTAAATCTTTTTTGTATGATTTAATCTGTTTTTTGTTTTTTTCTAAAAAATATGGAGAGCTTTTGTAGTCAAAAAGCAAAACCTCATCATCTCTAACGCACATCAAATCCACCCTAGAAACTCCACCATTTTCCCGTTTTATCGAAATTTCTTTGTAAATTTCGCACCCTGATATGTATGATAAAAACTCCTCATTAGCGCACAAGCTTTCGACCTTTTGCCTAATCTCATCAAAATCGCTCGAATCCAAATATTTCGCATAGCGATTTTTTGCCAAATTTAGCGCACTCTCCAAGCTAGAAATCTCAAAATCATCAAGCATTTCAAGCGTGTAGTGCAGCGCCTCGCCCTTATAAACCTTGCTAAATTCCGCCACGACAGCCCTATCGCTGGCTCTTTCATACTCTGTGATATTTTGTTTCGCGACTGGTTGTAGATTTATCTTTTTTGGTTTTTGCACTAGCGCTGGCGTAACGCTACTTGGTATGATGTAGCCATACTCAAAATCCTCGATTTCTAAAAATTTCTTATCAACTTTATTTGAAGTATAAGGCGTAAAATAGCTAGGGTTGTTTCCGTTTAAAACACCGCCTTTTTTTACGATTATCAACGATTTTTCGGCTCTTGTAAAGCCCACATATAGCTTGTTGAAAACCTCAGCTCGTTCCAAATTTTCGCTATCTTTTTTAAATTTTGCATACTCTGCATCGTAAATTTCTCTATTTGTCATGCGGTATTTTATGCGCCACTGCCCGTCGTAACCTAGCATAAATTTATCCCTATCGCCGCCTCCTTTGCTAAGCAAATCACACAAAATCACATGCGCAAATTCTAGCCCCTTTGACTTATGCACGGTCATAATCTTGACCCCGCTAAGTTCCTTGGCATAGGCGTCGCTGTTATCATCTGCGAAAAGATACTGCGCGAAGCTATCATACTTTTGCAAAATTTCAAAAAATATGAGCAAATTTTCATCGCCAAAATTTAGCCCCAAATTTTCAGCGATTGTCTTAGCTACACTCACAGGCTCATCACTTAGCGAAACTGGGCTAAAATCTGGCTTGTCGCTTAAATTTAAAAGCGATTTTATATTTAAAGCGTGAATTTCATCTTTGCTAATTAGATACTTCGCATACTCGCTAATCGCCTTAACTTGGGGCGTAGCGATTAGTTTTTTCGTAGCGCCGGTCGATGATGAAATATTTTTTAGCGACAAAAGCTCTTGTATCTTTGCTACATCTTTATTCGTCCAGCACAAAATCGCTATATCGCTAGGGCTTACGCTATGCTCTTTAATCAAGCGTATAGCCTCGCTTACAGCACCCTCACAAACATCTTCGTATGTCTTAGCGCAAATATAGCCAAAATCGTCGTCATCTGGCGTGAAAAACGATAAATTTTTATTTTCTTTTGGGAATTTTAAAATTTTATCTAAAACCTCTGCGCTAAATTTGCTCTCATTAAATTTATTTGCTTCTTGCGGTTTGTAATCGTATTTTTCGCCAGTTTCTTCATTTATCTCCAAATCCCCAAAAATCGCATTTACAAATCGAACCAAAAGCTTTAAACTGCGATAATTTTTTGGCATAGTTTCCAAAACTATTTGATTATGCCTATCTTTGAGCGAATCGAAAAGCTCCTTTTTTGCCCCGCGAAATTTATAAATACTTTGCTTTTTATCGCCCACATAAAAAAGGCTTCCTAGCCCGCTTTGACCTAGCCCTGCGACGATTTCATCAATCAAAGGAAGCATGATTTCATACTGCAAAACGCTGGTGTCTTGAAACTCGTCGATTAAAAGGTGCTTGATTTTCGAATCGAGCCTAAAATAGAGCAAATCATTGTGCTCTCCAATCTCGCCAGTTTTGCAAAACAGCTCATGCACGCCCACGCTAACATCAGAAAATGTCATCTTGGCGCTTTTTTTGCTAAGTTCTTTTTTGTTTTGTGAGTAGAAATTTAGAAATTTTGCCAAAGATGAAATTTGATAATTTTCAAATTTTGTCGCATATTCAAGCATTGCACGCTTTAAATTTGCAAATTCATCATCTAAATCAGGCGAAAAAGCCTTAGCAAAAGTTCTGTAATCTAAACTTGGTTTATCAAACCACGATCTGTCACTTAATTCGCTAATATTGTTAGTTTGCAACATAAAGTTTAGTTGTTTATCGCTCGCTTTATTGCGCACTAAAATTTCGTGCATACGGGCTAAAATTTCATTGATTTCGTCTAAATTCGGGGCTTTGCTTTGGCTAATATCTGCACTTATTCCATTTTTCCACAGCTCACTAATGCCCCCAAAAAACGCTTGTTTGTTTAAATTTGCATCGTTTATGTATTCATACATTTTGCCCGATAATTCATCGTTTTTGAAAGCTTCTTTGATAAAGGCGTCATTTTGGGCTTTTAGTATATTATCGTCGTTTTGAAAATTTGGATTAATCCCCGCATTTAGGGCAAACGCGCGCAGTATTTTGCCAAAAAACGCATCAAAGGTCGAAATATTCAAAGCGCAATCCATAAATTTCGCCAAATGCTCATCTCTAAGGCGCAAAATTTCCTCTTTTTCCTTACCCAAAAGCACGCAAAGCGCGTCAAGCTCAGCCTCTTTTTGTGGCGTGTGAAGCAGTGAAAATGTATCGATTATGCGCACCTTCATCTCAGCGGCCGCTTTTTTAGTAAAGGTCAAAGCCAAAATTTCATTTATATTCTCGCCCAAAAGCACGAGCCCTACGAACCTAACCGCCAAAGAAAATGTCTTTCCGCTACCCGCGCTAGCTTCAAGCGCTAGATATCTTGCGTCCTTGCCTTCATTTGTTTTCATCTTAATCATTGATTTCGCCTTTACAGATTATTTTATACGCGCAATATTTGCATGCACCGCTCTTGCTCGCGCGCTCAAAACTGATTTCGCTTTCGCAAAGCACTCTGATTTCTTCAAATTTTTCAGATAAAATTTCAAATGCACTTTTTCCGGCATCATCTTTTTCATTTTCATCGAAAACAAATTTTTTATCCCTTAGCGAGAGATACGCAGCCTCCATTTCATCATCACCCAAAAGGGCTTTGTAGAATTTTAGCTGCATTGATTTGGCATTGTAATCGCCTCTTTTGTAATCAATGATAAATCTATCGCCACTTTCGTTTGTGTCTATGCGATCGATTTTTCCGCTAATTGTGGCAAATTCGTTAAATTGAACGCCATCAAAATTCGCCTCACTTTGCGCAAAATTCCACTTTTGCTCGTGTTCAACTATGGTTTTAGCCAAAAATTTAACCCTGCATAAATCATAATAAATGCTGTAAAAATCGGCATTTTTTTTCATAGCCTTTTTAAGGTAAATTTCCTCAAATTTTGCGTAGTCAAATTTAGGGTATTTAGCGTAATACTCCTCAAACGCCTCGTGCAAGATATTTCCCATAGAAGCGTTATCCTCGCCAAATTTCAGCCCCTCTTTGATATTTAAAATATATGAGTAATAATACTTTCTTTTGCATGTGCTAAATGTATCAAATCTAGCATGCGAGACAGGCTGAGCAAAAAAATCATGCTCCATCTTTGGCGTAAAATCGCTAAATTCTGGCTTTTCATAGAGCTTGCCATTAAAAATGCGCAAATAATCTTGCATGCTAAACTCGTCCATATCTTCTTGCGTGTTAAAATTTTTCAAAAACCTAGACGGCGATTTTTCCGCTGTGTCGTGGTAGCAAATCGCTACTTTTTTCGCGCCAAAAATCAAACAAGAGTAATAAAACCTCTGCAAATCTTCCCTGTCTTTGTGGCTAATTAGCCCAGCCTTGGCCCGAAGAGTGCTGTTTAAAAACATCTCGCCCTCACTTCGCTTTGGCACAAAATCATCATTGAAATCAGGGATTATCACAGCCTCAAAGTTTGCACCACGACTCTCCAAAAGCCCCATTACAGTAACCTTTCCGCCATTAATATCATCGAGTTTGACATTTTTTAGCTCGCCAAGGAAAAGATCAATCAAATTTGATAGCGTAAGGTTTTCGCCAAATTTTTCGTTTAGAATTTTGATTAAAAATTTTGGCGATTTTAGCTTGTTTGCTAGGGCATCGTTTTTGGTTTTGACTGCGTGCAAAAGCTCATTTATACAAGCATCAAAAACCTCAAATTCTACGCTTTTGTTGAAATTTTCTCTAAATTTATCAAAAATTTCCTCGCCAATCCCAGCCTCTTTAAAAAACAAATCATACTCGTTTGGCAAATCCCGCGGCGTATCTTTGCCTAAATTTAGATATTGTGGGTTGAAATTTGGTCTTATGTTTTCTTTAATGCACTCTGAAATTTTAGCCAAACTCACACCAAATAGGCTATCTCTGACACTTTCGCCCATAGCGAAATTCAGCATTGGGGCGTTTTTGTTAATTTTTTCGTCCAAAGCTTTAAGGGTTTTAGCAAATTTCTCATCAGGCAAGATTACTGCGATTTTTTCCGGATTAATTCCAAGACTAATAAATTTTGAAATTTTCTCAAAAATATAGCAAGCCTGCAAAGCTCTAAGCTCAAATCCTTTTAGCACAATTTCGCTATTTTGCGGGATTGGCGCAGTATAAGGCTCTAAAATTTTATTCTCGCTTAAATTTAGCTTGTAGCTAAATCCACTCTCAAAGTTAAGCCCGCAAAGCTCGCTAATACTACGAAGCGTTTTTTGATTAAATTTACTTGCCTTAAAATTTAGATAAATTTGCGTAACCTGCGAAGCTCGCTTTAAAATTTCAAACTCAAATTTACTCGGATTTCCGTCGATATCAATCTCAATGCTATCAAATCTTTTGAGATAGTTTTCGTTTAATTCATAAATTTGTGGAAGCGTGATTTCATCGTAGCTTTTAGCGTTTTGCAAAAAATTTTGGTAATTTTGCAAAAGCTCTTTTAAGATTTCGAAATGTTCGCTGTATTGCGCGTAAGTATCGCTAAAATCGAGAGTTTGCAGGCTCACCTTTTCGCTAGCAAGCTCTTTGAAAAATTTAAACAGATAATCTTTGTGTTGCATAAATTCGAAAAATTCACTTGGGAAACGGAGTTTTTCGTTTGCATTTTTGGTATTTTTGACGGCCTCTTGCATAAAAAGCGTGCGCTCGATCTGTCCGCACTCATCAAAGCCATTTACAAAAACTGCCTTTTTGTAAAATTCGCTTAAACTTTCGGCGAAAGCTATTCCGCCCTCTGCCCTATTTACGGCCTCCTTCAAGGATCTGTAAGTCGTAAATACCCGAAGTTGTTTTGGTTGCGTTGAATTCAAATTTGTAAAATCCTGTGTCTATGGAATCTGAAATTTTTGCCATTACCTGCCACCTGCCAAGCTTTTCGATACTAAAATTTTCGCTTCGTAACGCACCATCTAAAAACTGTGTATTAAGCCTTTTATCAAAAGTCGTGCTATCTGGTCTAGTAAGTAAAATTTCGGCTGAGATTTTATCAAATTTGGCATTATTTTTCGCTTTTATCGGCAAATTTAGGCTAATTTTTTCTGTATTTTGCGGATTTGAAATTTCAAAATTTACCTCATATTTTTTTTCGAAATTTTGCTGTTTTAGCTGGATCTCATTGTAATTCTCATCGACTTTTTGGTATTTATCGAAGTAAAAATTATCGCTATGCACCGGGTAATCTAGCGAGAAAATTATCGTCGCTACGCACGCTGCGATGATTGCTACTATGCTAAATGCGATACCATAGGGCCAGAGAGTTTTTTTATTTTGCGCCATTTTTTCTGCCTTTTTTATATAGATATGAGCCCAGCGCGAAAATCAGCGTTGCGTAAAAAATATAGCGCAAGAAATTTATGAAATTGTTGTTTGTATTGCCGATAGAATTCTCCAAGCTCACACCCTTTGAAGCGGCGATTTGGTCGCAAATCTCGGCATATCCGTTTAAAAGCGCAGCGTTATAAACGCCGATTTTTTGAGTTTGGTTTAGATCTTTTTTTTGCGAAGCGATGATTGGGATTATGCGCCCGCCACTTCCTACGCTTAAAATTTGCTCTCTATCAAAAAGCGCTAACGCCTCAGGCGAGCCGTAAATTTCGACCTTATGCTCAGCCTCAGCAAACACTAAAAGTGCATAAGGCGAGCTTAAATTCGAAGCGAAATTTAGGGCATAATTCTCTAAACTTGCGCCACCAAGGCTCTTCGTAGCTAGTACATAGACGCCTACGCCGGTTTTATCCTGCGTCTCAGCGCCTAGAATTTCGATTTTTTCTGCAAGCATAGGCGTGATAATCTCGCCCGTGTTTAAAACAAATTTTGCCTGCGCTAAAATGCACAGGCAAAAAATCGCAAAAATTGCTCTCATTAACCGATAAATAGGATATTTCTAGTCAAAACAGAGGCAGCAGTTGCCACAGCCAAAGCGATACAACCAAGTAAAATCAATTTTTCAATCAATGCATCACTCATCACTTATCCTTTATCACAAATACTTTTTTTTGCGTATCGACTGAGCTTTTTTCGCTTACAGAGCTAATATCTTTTAGCTCATAAGGCTTATCCATGACGGCTTGCTGTGTCTTAATGCCAAGGCAGGTAAGGCATGCAAGAATCGCCAGCAAAAGCGCAGTTGCGATTAGCATTCCAGTTACGCCATTTAGCGCAAAAACCGATCTTTTTACATTTTCCATAATCGCCCCTTTATTTGATAGAGTTGATATACTCGCCAACGGCGCGTTTTTGCACATCGTTTAAACGCCCGTCATCAAAGGCTGGCATTGTGCCAATAAAGCCTTTTTTGCCACGATTTAGCACATCGACGCTAAATTCAGCCGAGCCGTATTTGCTAAGATCTGGCGAACTTCCGTCCATACCCTTGCCGTCATCACCATGGCAAGCAGCGCAAGTAGGCCATAGCTCTCTACCTTTTTCAACCAAATTTTCATTTTTTGTAGCTTTTAGGCTAGAAATTTCTTTTGCCATAAATGCAGCTACTGCTTTTGCGTCCTCAGGGCTAACCATACCTGCTGGCATTTCGCCAAGTGGATAATTTAGGCCTTTTGAGCCTTTGTTGATAGCATCAATTATGCCAGCTTCTTTGCCCCATTTAGTAAGGTCAGCAGACTCGCCGTCGATTCCATCGCCGTCAAGTCCGTGGCATTGTGAGCATTGCACCAAATACACTGATTCACCCATAGCTTTTAGCGTAGTGCTATCAGCGTTTGCATAGGTTTTTTCAAATTTAGCGTTGTGTTCTTTTACCTCATCGTTATACTCGCCGATTTGTGAGTAAGAATTTAGCGGATAAGCGATGAAAAAATACACTAACGCATAGACAAACATCAAAACAAAACATATAGCCCAGCCTTTTGGCAAGCCATTTTTTAGCTCGGCAATTCCGTCAAAATCTTCGCCAGTTGTCTCGGTAGTTTCGTTTAAGCTTTTACTTTGACCAGCATATTTTTTAACGATAAAAGCCGTAACTGCGACAAGTATAAACGACGCTATCAGCGCCGCAACATTAACATTATCGCTTAAATTTAGCCATTTCATATCATTTTCCTTTTTCTTCTTTCGTAGGTGTGCGAGACTCTATGATTTCACTATTTAGTTCATCATCTAGCGCCAAATTTGCATACTTTTCGTAGTTTCTGCGCCCTGTTTTTTCAGAGTGTTTCAAATGAAACCAGTATCCATAAACTCCAATGCAAGCTAGCACTACAAAGGCGATAAAGCCGTAAGCTTGTAGCTGCCTTATGAAATCAACGCTCATCACAAACCCCCTATTTTAAGCTATTTAAATATGCTATTAACGCAACAATTTCGCGTATTTCGCCGTTTTTAAATGCCGCTTTGACATCTTCGTCGCGCATATCATTTACGATTGCCTCAGCCTCTGCCATCATTTCAGCTTTATAGCTTTCGAAATTTGACATAGCATCCTTGCTAGGATCAGCTTCGAGCTTTGGTGCGCCAGCTGTATCATAAGGGACATTGAAGGCTTTTTTAATCGTCAAAGCCTCAGCATAGGCTGTTTGCATATCTGCGTTTTTCTTAAACATAGATTTGTATGCAGGCATGATTGATTTGCCAACTAGGACTTTTGGATCTTTCATGTGAGTTTCATGCCAACCTGTGGTTCTGTTGCGTCCGACCCTAGCAAGATCTGGACCAGTTCTTTTAGAACCCCACAAAAATGGTCTATCATAAGCAAATTCACCACTTTTTGAATAATCACCATATCTGTCAGTTTCTGATTTAAACGGACGGATAAGTTGTGAGTGGCAGGCATTACAGCTCTCTTGGATATAGACATGGCGACCAGCGAGTTGCAAAACAGTATATGGTTGTTTGCCCTCGATTGGACGAGCGCTATTAGCAAAATCTGGCAAAATCGTAACGATACCAGCATAAGCGATGACTACAAAAACACCAACCGCAAAAAAGAACGGATTTTTTTCTAACCAACTAAACATCTTTCTCTCCTTACGCAGCCATAGGTGAAGCGCTTCTAGGCTCTTGGTCTAAGCTTCTGCCTGCGCGAATAGACATCAAGATATTATATACAAACATACACAAACCTATGAAGTATAATAAACCACCAATCGCTCTAATCCAGTAATAAGGAACTAGCGCGCTAACTGTATCTATAAATGAGTATAGCAAGTTGCCATAATCATCAGTTGCTCTCCACATCATACCTTGTGTGATACCAGCAATCCACATTGAGCTGAAAAATAGCACAACGCCTGTTGTTTGGATCCAAAATTGAGCTGTCATTAAAGATTTTGAATAAAGCTCTCTTTTAAACATTCTAGGCACCATGTGATACATAGCAGCGATTGTCATAAATCCAACCCAGCCAAGTGTGCCGTCATGGACATGTCCTGGGATCCAGTCTGTAAAGTGCGCTAGGGCATTTACTGATTTGACAGAAAGGATTGGACCTTCCAAAGTAGAGAATAGATAGAAGGTAGAAGCCAAAATCATAAATTTGATTAGCGGGCTCTCTCTTAGCTGATTCCACTCGCCTCTCATTGTAAGGAGCATATTAATACCTGTTCCCCAAGATGGCAAAATCAAAACGACAGAGAAAACCGAACCCATTGTCTGAACCCAATCAGGAACTGGTCCATGGATAAGGTGGTGACCGCCAGCCCATAGGTAGATAAACATCAATCCCCAAAATGAGAACAAAGATAGTTTATATGAGAAAATCGGCTGACCGCTCTCTTTTGGCAAGAAATAATAAATTTCAGCGATAATCGCTACGGTAAATACGAACGCAACGGCGTTGTGACCGAACCACCATTGAACCATAGCGTCGTTTGTGCCAGCATACATTGATACAGAGTGTATCCAGCTACCCATGCCAGTAAGCAATCTAGTTGGAATTTCCATATTGTTAAACAAATATAGCATAGCAACGCCAAGGAAGGTAGCGATATAATACCAAACAGAGATATAAAGCGTTTTTTCGCGTCTGATACCGATTAGACCAAAAATGCTAATTCCCCACAAAACCCACACGACAACAACCAAAATATCGATAGGCCACTCTAACTCAGAATACTCTTTTGATGTCGTAACACCAGCTAAAAGCGAAACCACAGCGAGTAAAATGATTAGGATATAAATCACAAAGTGCAATTTACCCACACACATCAAAAATTTTGATTCGCTCATCGATGCTTTTAAAACTCTCTGTCCTACATAATACCATGTAGCCCAAATTCCAGATAGCATAAAACCATAAATGACACCATTTGTGTGTAATGGTCTAAGTCTGCCAAATGTACCATACTCTCCAAGCAAGTAGTTAAGATCTGGATATGCTAGCTGAAATGCTATAAGCGTGCCTATAAGCATACCGATGATACCAAATGCAAGAGTAGAATACAAAAACAATTTCGCCACTGTATAATCGTAGCTTAGCATCTTGCCACTGCGTAATGCCTGTTCAGGATTCATAAAACCCTCCTTTAAAATTTGGTTAAAAGTCGAGAAACTTTATGGAGGATTATAAGAGTTAATAAGTTTTAAAAAGCTTAAATTTGACTTTTTATTAACTTTTTGTTTGCAAAAGTTTTAAACTTGTGACATTTTTATCAACAAAAATTTTACTCTTTTTTAGATTCGATTTTATAGCCCAAACTTGGGATATTTTTGATAACATCTGCGCCGATTTTATCTCGAATTCGTTTGATAAAAGTTCTGATTGCCACATCTGAGACTGAGTTGTCGTTCGCCCAGACATATCGTTTAATCTCTTCGTGCAAGACCAAAGTATCAATTCGCGAGACCAAAAGCGAAATAAAGGCTAACTCTTTTTTCGTAAGCGAAATTTCCTCTTCGCCGTGAGTTAAGACCCTTTTTAGCGGATCAAAGCTATATCCGCCTGAAATTTCTACCACGCTACTGACGCTAAGTTTCGCGCTCATTAGGCTTTTTATCGCTTCTTTAAATTCTTCCATATCAACAGGTTTTATGAAGTATTTGGCTACACCTGCCTCGATTGCGCCTAGAAGCTGAGCCTTCTCACTAAATCCGCTAAGCACGACAACTGGGGTATCTGGGGAGATTTGTTTGATCTGGCGTGTCATTTCAAGCCCGTCTTCAATAGGCATCAAAATATCTGTAACGACCAAATTTGGATTGTATTTTTTAAATTTTTTAAGTCCCTCTACGCCGTCTTTGGCCTCATAGACATTTTTAAAAATTCCTTCAAAAGTATTTCTTAGAGAGTTTCTCATCTTACTCTCATCTTCGACCAACAATATGCTTAAATTTTTTAAAATATCACTCATAAAACGCCCCTTAAAATGTAATTTGTCATTTTTTCAAAATTTAACTTATATAAGACTTAAAAAATTTATCTTGTGAGAATAAATCCACAATAAGCCCAATAAATTCCAAAGATAATTATGATAAATGAAGAGATATAAAGCATAGCGCGCGAAAATTTTGCGCTGATGAAATTCGCCACGCCACCAAACGCCAAAAGCGCAGGCAATGTTGTCAGCCCAAAAACCGCCATTACAAGCGCGCCCTGCATGGCATCGTGGCTCATTATCGCCATGGCTAGGTAGGTATATACTAGCCCGCACGGCAAAAGTCCGTTTAAAAACCCAAGCAGACAAAACCCCAAAATATCCTCCCTGCCAAGGGCAAATTTCATAGGTTTGGCTAAAAAAAGATTATAAATTTTTTGATTTTCGATAAATTTTAAAAGTGCGCCCCGTTTTAGTAGGGCAACGCCAAAAATAATCAATAAAATTCCCGCGCAAAACTGCATAAAACCAGCTGTTTTATCGCCAAAAACTATAACCGAGCCAAATGCCCCACCAAGTGCGCCAAGCATGATATAAGCGCAAATTCTACAAATTTGATAAACAAGCGAGAAAAAAAACGCCCTAGCAGGGCTAAGGCTAGCTAGTTTGGCATTATAAGCTATCACAAATCCCCCGCACATGCCAATGCAGTGCGTCAAACTCAGCATTAGCGTGGCGGGTATGATAGCAAAAAAACTAATCATAAAATTTCTAAAAATTCTTTGAAAATGTATTTGCTTTCGTTTGGTCCGGCACTCGCTTCTGGGTGGTGTTGGACTGAAAAAACAGGGTAGTTTTTGTATCTCACGCCCTCGATCGTGCCGTCAAATAGATTTCTGTGCGTGATATCGCAAATCTCAGCTATGGATTCTGGCACATTGTAGTTGTGATTTTGCGCTGTGATTTCGATAGATTTGTTAAACAAATTTTGCACAGGGTGATTTGCGCCGTGCTGGCCAAATTTGAGTTTGTATGTCTCATAGCCCATAGCGTTTGAAAGCAGCTGATGACCAAGGCAAATGCCAAAAATCGGAATCCTAGCCTCGATTATCTCTTTGATTTGTGCGATTTCGTCTTTTAGCATTTTTGGCTCGCCAGGGCCGTTTGATAAAAATACGCCGTGAATTTCGCCAGAGTTAAATTTGTCAATCAGCGTTTTTGCCTTAGTATTATACGGGAAAACCTCCACGCTAAGGCCCAAATCACAAAGCTCATTTAGGATATTTCGCTTCACACCATAATCCATTACAGCGATTTTTTTGCCATTTTTTTTCGGCGTGCTATAAGCGCCTTTATTCGCGTCCCAATGGCCTTTTTCGTGGATATATGGGGTTTTGGTGCTTACAATGCTGACATAATTAACCTCTTCAATCCTAGCTGAGTCTTGAAGAGCTTTTTTCAAGGTTTCCTTGTCACTGATTTCAGTCGAGACAAAAACCCGCAAATTTCCCTCATCGCGAAGCATTTTTGTAAGATATCTCGTATCTATATCATATACACCAAATTTGCCGTTTTTGATAAAATACTCTTCTAAATTTTGCTCGGATCTGAAATTTGAAGGAGTGTTGTTAAACTCGCGGATGAAAATTCCACTAGCGTGAATTTTGCCACTCTCCTCATCGTCGCTATTCGTGCCTACAATGCCGATTTCTGGCATAGTGAATACTATAAACTGCCCAGCATAGCTAGGATCTGAGATGATTTCTTCATATCCTGTAATAGAGGTGTTAAATACAAGCTCACCAAAGGCACTTCCACCCTTGCCAAACGCCTTTGCCTCCAAAAACACGCCGTTTTCTAAATAAACATACGCTTTCACAGCATACCTCTTTTTTTAAGCTCTTTTTCGTAAGTTTGCGCAAACACAAGCTCGTATTCCTCAGTGCCTGGGATTAGCTTTTTGCTATGTCCTTGCATTAGCTCATAGACATCTTCTTCGATTTTTTTGTAAATTTTCAAATACCCCTCGATTGAGTTGTAAATGATAGTTTTGATGCGATTTTCGCTCACTTGATAATCTACTAAATTTTTCTTCCAAATCGTCTCTAAAATTTCATGCGAGATATTTGAGTATCTATCCTCGAAAATCAGCTCGAAATTCTCTTGTGCGGCGAGTTTGCGCTTGATGAGCCAAAACATATCTTTTTTATTTACATTCATTTCGTCAAATTCATCGATTCTCTCGTCCATTAGCTCATTTGCGCGCTCGTCTATGGCTTTTTCTTTTTGCAAATCAGTTTTGATGATTTCAGCTGCTACCTTGGCTATGGGCTCGACGCCAGAGCTAAGTGTAACCATGCCAGAATTTAATATATCTATCGCAATTTTTTGCGCTATGTATGGAACATGTGCTAGTTGTATTCGCATTATCCGCCTTTCTTATAATATAATTGTATCTGTTCGCTCAGGGCTAGTAGAGATAAATCCTACCTTTGTGCCTGTTAGTTCCTCGATTTTTCTAATATAATTTTGCGCATTTTGTGGCAAATCTTCAAATTTTTTGATTCCTTTTACGCTATCCCAGCCCGGCATTTCCTCATATACAGGCTCTACCACGCCAAGCTCGATTGGGAAATAATCAATCACTTCGCCATTTATTTTGTATGCTTTGCAAATTTTAATACTCTCAAATCCGTCTAAAACATCGAGTTTCATAAGGGCAAATTTATCAATTCCGTTGATTCTAGATGTGTATTTCGCTGCTACGCCGTCAAACCACCCACATCTGCGTCTTCTACCTGTCGTAGTGCCAAACTCACGCCCGATTTCGCAAAGTCTATCGCCATACTCATCTTTGGCCTCTGTTGGGAAAGCGCCGTTTCCTACGCGCGTAGTATAGGCTTTGATAATTCCAATGACCTCGCCAACATCTTTTGGCGCTAAGCCAAGACCCGTGCAAGCCCCAGCTGCGATAGTCGAAGAGCTAGTTACATACGGATATGTGCCGTGATCGATATCTAGCAAGCTTCCTTGCGCCCCTTCAACTAGGACTTTTTTGTCATAATCAAGCGCCTTCCAAATCATATTAGTTGTGTTTGCGATATATGGTTCTAGCACAGATTTGTAGCGTTTGATTTCCTCGTAAATTTCCATTTTATCAGGAATTTTGATATTTAAACTCTCGAAAAGTTGCGCCCTGCTCGCAAAATCCCTAACCAAAGCCTCAGTTAATTTCTCTGGCTCTAAAAGCTCGATTATACGGTGTCCTGTGCGTGAAATTTTATCCGCATACGCAGGTCCGATACCCTTGCCTGTGGTGCCAATAGCCTTATCGCCTTTTAATTTTTCCTTAGCTTGGTCGATCAGCGAGTGATACTCTAAATTTAAAAACGCCTTTTCGCTGATAAAAAATCTACCCTTCAAATCCCCAAATTGCGCCATTTCAGTGATTAAAACATCAGGGTTAATGACCACGCCATTTCCGATGATATTTATGATATTTTTGTGCAAAACACCGCTTGGGACTAGGTGAAGTGCGTATTTTTCGCCATTTACGATGATTGTATGACCAGCGTTGTGTCCGCCGCAGCTCCTGCATACGAAATCGTAATTAGCACTAATCATATCTACGATTTTACCTTTTCCCTCATCGCCCCATTGAGCGCCTACGATTACATCAACCTTACTCATGTTTAATCCTTTATCATTAATTTTTCTATCAATGCATCAACCAAAAGTGCAAAACCACTCGACTTCAATCCGTCAATCTCATAATTTCCGCCATTGCAAAGCACGCTATTTTCGTCTAAAAATCTAAAAAATAGCGCCTTGTAATAGCGCATTTTTGAATAATACAAAAGTGAAACTCTGATATTTTTATACTCTACGCCTAAATTTAAAATTTCATCTAAACAAGGCTTGATCTCCTCTGGCACGATTTTTCGTAAATTTTCCACATCGCCCAAATTTGTCGCGCGCGCTGTTTTAGCTAGCCAGTCGCAGTTTTGAGCCAAAATCGTCTCGATCTCGCCCTTTTCAAAAACACTAATTGGTAAATTTAGTATTTCGCAAATTCGCTTTGGAATTTCGATATTGCTTAGTTGCAAAACAGGTTCTAAGCTAAATTCTCTAAAAATTTGTATTGCGATTTTTATCGCCAAGGCTAGGTTGCTCTCATCTATTAACTCTGCGCCGATTTGGTAAAATTCCTCGCTAGGGTATTTAAATGTAGGCTGGATATAAAAAAGTCTTTTTAGGCTTTCATCTTTTAGTCTTCGGCGCACGATTCGCACGACATCGACCGTGCTATCGGCACGAAGCGCGATTTCGTGGTTGCTAGGATCGGAAAATTTCAAAAGCTTCGCCCCAGCCACGCTTAAATGCTGATGATACGAAAAATACGGCGTGAGAATTTCGCTAAATCCGTGATTTTCTAAAATTTTGCTAGCTTTGTTTTCGAGTTCTCTTTTTAGTTTTGCGCTTGTGCCAAAATATAGGCGCGAACCATTTGGTATTTCGTGATCAAAGTCCGCACTGACGCTATTTATCATGATTCCTCCAAATTTAGTATAAACTTATCTACTCGCGCTTTGTATTTCGTAATGAAGTTTTGTAAATCTTCAAATTCAAGCGCAAGAATATCCAAAATTTGCTTATTAATTTCTGTATTTAGCATAAATTTATGGCTTGTGGATTTTTCGATTCTAGTTTTGATCTCTTTGATTTCTTCTTGGAAAACTTCGAAGCGAAGATCGGTGATATCGCCGTGTTCTGCGTTTTCTAAAAATTCAAGCGCGATATTTTTGTAATCCAGAGCAATCAAAAAGTTTTCAAACTCATCTTTTGTGATTGGTTTAGCGCCCTTGGCCTCTTTTAGCTTGGCGATGATAGCGGTGATTTCCTTCCTATCGACGGCTTTTCCGAGGAAATTTCCTTGCATAAAATTAAATTTGAAATTTTTAAGCAAACGGCGTGAGAGCGCATTTTCGATACCCTGCGCGCCTAGTTTTTCAAATTTCAGCTCGCCGCGCAAGTATTTCACCAAATCTAGCAGATTTTTTATACCTTCGCGCTTTTTGGCGACATCTAGGCAGAGCCTCATATCGATTTTAATGATATCAAAAGGCATACCTTTTAGGTATTTTGAATTTTGGTGATTTGCATTATTTAGAGCAAATTTAATGCCAAAATCAGCGTATCTTTGTCTAATGAGTTTAAAATCAGCCGCGGTTCTGTCGTTAAAATCGGTGATTTCAAACATAAATAGCTCAGTCTTTGGCGCGTATTTTTCTATCGCACGCGAAGCGAAATAGTAAAATTCATCGCTTTTTAGCACTTCTAGGCTTATATTTATCGAGCAGAGAGAATTTGTCTCTTTGTTAAATTTCAACATTTGCGTAAATGAAAATTTAGAGATTAAAATTTCGAGTTTCGGCTCTCTGATATCAAATAAAAAGTCGCTAGGCAACAAAACGCCCAAATTTTCGCGTCGCCATCTTAGCAAAAGTTCGTAGCCATAAATTTTGTCTTTATCATCGATAATAGGCTGATAAAGCATGAAAAATTCGTTGTTTTCGATAGATTTTTTCAGCCTTTCCTCGCTGATTTGCAAATCGTCGAAATTCTCTTTATCAAAGATACAATATCTATTTTTTCCGCTCGTTTTAGCGCGATACATCGCCCGATCTGCCCTGCTTAAAAGCTCGTTGAAATCGATTTCTTCGCTTCCGTCGTAAAACGCCGCGCCCACGCTGACGCTTGCGCTTACCTCGTTGCCGTCTAAATTAAATTTCTTATTCGCAATTCCTAAAAGTCGCTCTAATAGCGCGTGCGCTGCTTTTTCGTCTTTCAAATCCCCGATAATCGCGCCAAACTCATCTCCGCCAAGTCTGGCTAAAATATCGCCCTTGCGAAGTAGGTTATTCATAGTCTTGCTGACCTCTTGCAAAAACAAATCCCCCACATCATGACCGAAATTATCATTAATCGCCTTAAATCCGTCAAAATCTATAAATAGCACAGCCGCAAGCCTGTTTTGTTCCTTTGCCGCGCTTAGATACTCGCCCGCTGCGTTCATAATGTAGATTCTATTTGGCAAGCCTGTAAGCGCGTCGTGGTGAGCGATTTTGACAAGCTCGCTCTCTTTTTTCTTAATCTCAGAAATTTCGTTAAACATTAAAATATAGTTGCTTACCACGCCAAATTCATCTTTTATCGCGATAGCCGAAAACAGCGCAGGGAAATCATCGCCGTTTTTCTTGACGCAGTAAATTTCATCTGTATAGCTTAGGCTCTCTTTGTCTAGTTTTTCCTTGATTTCGCCCATTATACCGCCGTCGTGATCTACTCTGAAATACTCTGGCACCTCGCCCACGACATCGGTTTCGCTAAATTGCATAATCGTATAAAATGCCCTATTTGCGCGAATAATCCTACCGATATCATCTGTGATGACAATCGCTTCTAACGACCTTAAAAATACATTTGAATTTAGATTTAGCTCAGCTTCAATGTCTTTTTTAGCAGTGATATCCTCGATAGTAGCGACGATTTCTTCGGCACCGCCACTTCTTTTTTCTTTTTTGCTAGCATATCCTTGTAGGCTAATCCACGCGTATTTTAGCTCGTCGTTATCGCTTAGCTCGTCGTTTAGCTTGATTCTGATTTCGCATGAAATCTCATCGCTTATGCCTAGCTTGCATTTGTTGAGTTCATCGTTAAATTTCTTCAAATCCACATAGTAAATTTTCGCTACGAAATCGCCTATACTCATCTCTGTATCGACGCTAGCTTCCTTGCTACCTAAAATCTCCATATACTCTTTGCTAAGCATGATTTTTTTGGCTAGCAAATCAATCGTGCATGGGCTATACGATCTGGTTTTTAAAAGCTCTTCGTTGCTTTTCATATCTGATTTGAGTTTGTTGATTTCCATAAGCTTATCGTGTATGTTGGTAAAATACATAACGACTTTGCGCTCTTTTTTATACAGACAAATCGTAATCTCATAAAACGCTCTAATCGAATTTCTATGCAAAATCGGATAAACCCGCTTGGTAACCTCGTTATTTTGCCTGGTATCGCTCATAAGGTTTCTTAGCTCGTTTTGCAAAGAATCGGCGTCGCTTTTTTGAAATAGGCTCCAAAAATATGTCTTGCCCTCTAAAATTTGAGTATTTTCATATCCCCAAATTTCACGCGAACTAGCGCTAACATCGATTATTTCGCCACCTTTGATGACTACGGTTACGATTGGAGCGTCATTTAGATATTTATACTTCTCTTTGGTATCGGTGTAAAATTTGCGGTATTTTGAGGCGTCCAGCAAGACATAAAGCACCAAAATATCCTCGCCATTGCGCACAAAGGTCTTTTTGATATACATATCCTTTTTGCCGTTTGGGGTATCGTGCGTGTGGATAACATAATTTTCTTTGGTGTAAAGTGAAATTTGGCTTTGGCGGGCGTTTTCATACAGTGAAGTCGCTTCTAGCGTAAAGATATTTTTGCCCACGATATCATCGCCGTAAAGCTCCTTGGCTCTGAGGCTAGCGTTGTTTATCATGCCATTTGTGTTTTCTACGCTAAAAATCATTAGCGAGCTTTTTTTCAGCGCGTCGATAAATGTAAAATCCACCTTGCTAGCCCTGCCAGAATACTGCACGCTTTCATCGAGTTTTTGCGCGATTTCTAAAATTTGATCTAGCGCGCCCATGGTTTCGATCTTAGTCGCCGTGGCCTTATAAACGCCACCTGAAACAGAGCTGTGAAGCAGGTGCAAAGGATCGAAAATTCGGCGTTTTAAAAATTTGTAATTTACCAAAGTGATTAGCAAATACAAAAACAAAAACCCAAGTGCTAGCAAAACCAAAAGGTTTTTTAGGCTTAGATATTCTTTTAAATTTTTGCTTATCATTATGAAATTGTTCGAATCATCAAATTTCTCAAAATAAATAAATTTGCGCTCGCCAAGGCTTTTTAAAATTTTGAGTTTTTTCTCGCCTTCAAAATCAAATCTATTTGTATAAAGCACGAAAATATCGTTTGTGATATTAAAAATTTCGCCATCTTTGTTAAAAAGTAAAATTTCGCCAAGGCCGGTAAATTTGTCATTTAGCGAGGTTGTGTTTGCAAAGGCTATCAAAAATGTATTTTCCTCGACCTTTTGGATCAAAAAATATCTATTTGCGCCATTAATCGGCATGAAGCGCGATATATAGCGGTTGTCTTTGATTTTTGAGATAAAATTATCAAGCCTAAGTTCGCCTAAACTTGCCATAGCCGAATCGTTGAAATACGAAGCTATAACCTCGTCTTGATTGCCCACAGCCCTGACATAAAAAATCGCGTCGAAATTTTGCTTTTGCGAGGCCGTATGCTCGATGAGACGGAAATACAAGGTTCTTCTTGCATACTCGTTTTCGGTTTTTAAACCTTGATAGGTTTTAAGGTTTTCAGATAAAATTTCAAGTTCGCTAAAAAGCTCGGCGTTGCGGTCTTTTACAGCGTTTTTTGCTACGCTTAATTTGGTAGAAAGCTCGGCTTGGATATTTGAGCCCACAAAGCCAAAAATGCAAAAAACAAGCGCGAAAATAGCCAAAATTCCAAGAATCAAAGCTATAAAAAATCGTTTGGTTATTACTCTTTTATCTTCCATTTTTATGCCAAAAATTTAAATTTTTCGCGCCATTTTAGCAAAAAAGTGATTAAAGTCTTATTTTATTTGACCTTTCTCCCAAAAAATGCATAGCCAAAAGCACCAAAAAGCTAAAAATCAGCATAATCGCCGAGTATAAATGCGCGCTGGTAAAATCTAAAATTTCAGTCGCCTCATAAATCGCGATCGAAGCCACCTTGGTCTGCTCGCTCACAGAGCCTCCTATCATCAGCACCACGCCAAACTCTCCCATAGTGTGCGCGAAACATATCACCACAGCACTTATCACCGAGGGTTTCATCGCAGGTAGTAGCACCCTAAAAAGCGTAGCAAAAAATCCCTTACCTAGCGACCACGAAGCGTGGCGAAGCGAGATTGGAAGCGAACGAAAGCCACTAAGCATTGGCGAAAACATAAATGGTAGAGAATAAATACAGCTTGCAATCACCAAACCACTGAAATTAAAGACAAATCGCACACCAAAATTTTCATCGAAAAACCTGCCAAGCGTCGAATACGGCGATAAAAACACAAGCAGATAAAATCCCAGCACACTTGGTGGAAGCACGAGCGGAAGCGAAATGACGCTTTCAATCACGCTTTTGGCGCGAAACTCCCTATACGCCATAAAATATGCCAAAAACAGGCAAATCCAAAACAGAGTAAATGTCGTCACCACCGAGAGTTTAAGCGAAATCAAAAACGGCGTAAGGTCTAAATTTTGCAAAGCTTCAATCATCGTTTTCCTCGATTTTTTTCAAATTTATATTAAAGGCCTTTGCGCCCACGCTCACGCTATCGCCCACGCGCAAATCCCTAGCCTCGCTCACGCTTAAAACCACTTCACAAAGTTGCGCCCCAACAGCGATTATAGCGATATTTACGCCACCTGCTTCGCGCAAAGCAACTACCTTGCCACGAAAGCTAAATTTTTGCGAACCGCTAGTTTGCAAGAAAATTTCACTTGGCGAGCCCTCGCGCACAAGGCTTCCATTTTTTAGCTCATACACACGCTCGCACAGCCTGTAAATCTCGCTGATATCGTGGCTGACAAGGATAATTGTAGGGCGAAATTTCTCATGGATTTTTTTGAGATAGTCTTGGATTTTTTCACGAATTTTATAATCTAGCGCCGATAATGGCTCATCAAGTAGCAAAATTTCTGGGTTTTGCATTAGAGCGCGGGCTAGTGCCACGCGCTGTTTTTGTCCGCCAGAGAGCTGCGAAATAGCGAAATTTGCGTATTTTTCAAGCTCTAAAAATTTTAGCATTTCGCCCGCTTTTTGCAAATCTTTTTTGGCAAAAAGCAGATTTTCTATCACGCTCATATTCTCAAAAAGCGCGTAGTCCTGGAACAAAAAGCCGATTTTACGCTGCTTAGCGTGCATAAATTTTCGCCCATTATCTAGCGTGATTTCGCCGTTTGTAATCGCCCCACTATCTATTTTCATAAAGCCAGCAAGTAGCCTTAAAATCGTAGTCTTGCCAGATCCGCTAGCCCCATACAGACAGACAAAGGCGCCTTTTTTTATCTCTAAATTCACGCTGATTTTAAAATTTTCGTTTAGCCGTTTTTCGCAATCAATCTTAATCATAAATTTTCTCTATAAAAATCGCGCTTGCATTTGCGTAAATGTAAATTTCATCACCCACGCAAAGCCCTAAATTTCGCACGCTCTGTGTGGTTGCGATAATGTCAAATTCTAAATTCTGCCCGCTTTTGCAAAAGCTTAAATTTGATAAAATTTCACCAAATTTAATATCTGAAATTTTGGCGCAAATTTCATTTTCTGCCGAAATTTCACACTTTTTGCGCGCTAATACTGCCTGCGTCGCTTTAAAGCCAATTTCTACGCCAGATCCCACGACAAGGGAGCTTGGGAGTTCCAAAAAAACTCCGCAAAGCCCATGAGAGAAAAGAATTTTATAAATTCCCTCGCTCGCTAAAATTTGCTCTACCCTAACTCTCAAAACTCATATCCGTATTTTGCGAAAATTTCTCTGCCCTTATCGCTTAAAATAAAGTCATAAAATGCCTTTGCTTCGGCGTTATTTTCGGCTTTTTTGAGTATTACCATGCCTTGCGCGATCGGCTCGTAAAGCGAGCTAGGCACAAGCACGAAATGTTTGCCCTCCTTGCACGGCGCGCCTGCGCAACCGCCCTCTTTCATTTTTGGCGCATACATCGCACTGGCTGCGATAAATCCCACATCAGCGGCACTTAGCGCCTGTGTTAGGGCTTCGCCGATTGATTTAGCCTCGACGATTTTTCCTTTTACGCTATCATAAATTTCAGCCTTTTGCATAGCTTCCACGCTAGCAGTGCCGTAAGGGGCTGTTTTTGGGTTTGCGATAGAAATCGTTTTTACCTTTTCGTCTTTTAGCGCGTCAAGCCCTTTCCCTAAATCCACGCTACGCACGCTTAGCATTGCAACCTTGCCCTTGGCGTAAGTTTGCGCCTTTGCCGTAGCAAAACCAGCCTCAAACAAATCATCGGCAAATTTCATATCAGCTGCCATAAAAATATCAAATGGTGCGCCGTTTTTGATCTGCGTATTTAGCGCGCCACTAGCTCCTAGGCTCACATTTAGCTTAGTATCTGGGTTTAGCTTTTCAAACTCAGACTTAATCTCGTCAAAAGCGTAAGTCGTATTCGCAGCCGCTGCGATAGATACCTCGCCCGCATTTAAGACGCCACATAGCGCAAGAGCGCAAAGTAAAAATTTGTGTTTCATAAATTCTCCTTAAAAAAATGGATTTTAAATTTTAAAATTTATCGCTCAAATCACACGCCGATAATGATATCATCGGGCTCTATGCACGCCATCACCTCATCGCCCACGCCCAAATTTAGCTCATTTGCGCTTTTGCGCGAAATTATGGCGATTATGTTTTGATGACCTGCGGTATCAAGGCAAATTTGAGCGTTTTTAATGCCGATTTTGACATCACTGATTTTGCATTTCACGCCGTTGGGCTCGCCCAAATTTTCGCCTTTTAAAATTTTCACACTTGGAGCTTTAAATATTAGCAAAACCTCTTTGCCGGGCCTTAATTCTAGGTTTTTTTCACTTTCGATTGTGATTTGCGCGTCTAGCTTTTCGCCACCTGAGAGCGTGAGCGTGATCATACTATCGACTGCGCCTCTGCTAATCTCGCTAATTACGGCATTTAATTGATTTCTGGCTGAGAGTTTTATGCCAATTCTTTCAAGTCCAATTAAATTTTCATCGCTGATATCATCGGCCTTTAAAATTTGCTCCAAAAAGCTATCGCCGACCCTGCTGATAATATCATAGGAGCGAATTAGGCTTTTAGCGTAGTCAGTGAGCTCCGAGCCACTATTTTTTTTCGAGCCTTGCGCGCGAGAAATCAGGGGCTTTTTGCTCGCGTTGTTTATCAAATTTAGGCTATCCCAGCAGTTTTTATAGCTAATGCCGATTTTTTGGGCGGCTTTGGTGATTGATTTGGTCTCATCGACAGCTTTTAGCAAGGCGATATGGCGTGAAATCAGCGTCGTATCCTTGCTAAGATAAAGTTCTAGCGCAAATTTAGCGTTCATAAATTTTCCTTTTTATTTCATTTACTTTTTGTGATTTTATCTGTATAAAATAATATATTTAAAAAGCTTAAAAATACCTTTTTATGGGATTTTATTTCATTATTTTAATTTTAATTTCACACATAGACAAAAATTTACTTAAATTTTGTAAAATCGCCCTTTCGATTAAATTTAAAAGGATAAGGGTTGAAATTTCATAGAGCTTTTTTATGCGCTGTTGCGTGTAGCTGTGCGCTGTATGCCACCGATACTAGCGCTGAGATTGATGAGTTTGACGCCGAGTATAGTCAAAAGGAAGTTTTCGATCCGCTAAGTGGCTATAACCGCGTAATGACGGGCTTTAACGATGTCTTTTACCGCTATTTGGTGACACCTGTGGCCACAGGCTATGATTATGTCATGCCAGATCCCATACAAGGGGCGTTTGCGAACTTTTTCCACAATCTAATGTATCCAATGCGCCTGACAAACAACCTTTTACAGGGCAAATTCGAAAACTCATGGGACGAGACAAAGAGATTTTTGATAAACACCACAATCGGTTTTGCTGGGCTTAGCGACGCGGCGACCTTGCATTTTAACATACCGCGCCACGATGAGGATTTCGGGCAGACACTAGGATACTGGGGCGTGCCAGCAGGACCGCATATCGTCTGGCCGATACTAGGGTCTAGCAATCTGCGCGATACTTTCGGGCTTGTGGGCGATTTTTTCACCAATCCGGTAAATTATATCGACGATAACACCGTAAGCATGTCGGTAAATGCGTTTAGGATTTTTAACGATTACTCTCGCGATCCTGAATTTTACGAGAAAATGACAAGCGGGGCTGTGGATTTATACCCATTTTTACGCGATGCTTATGAGCAAAGCAGAGAACAAAAAATAAAGGAATAAAAATGAAATTTTTTAAAATTTTAACTTTGGCGTTTTTGCTTTTTAGTTTTTCACACGCTATTAGCGACGCTGATATCGAGCCAGTAATGAGCCAAAAGGTCGCCACAGCAGTTTCGATTATGAGGGACAGTGCGCTCGCAAAGGACGCAAAACCAGCCAAAATTTTCGCTCTATTTGATGAGTATTTCGACTATAAACAAATGGCAAAACTATCCCTTGCCAAGCATTATGCGAACCTTTCAGACGCCCAAATCGCCGAATTTAACAAAGCTTACGAGGCGCATTTGAAACGCTCATTTATCGATAAACTCTCGCTTTATACCGACCAAGATATGAAAATTTTAAGCAAAGAAGCCCCAAGCGAAAAAAGACGCGTGCTAAAAACGCAAATCATCGGCGAGGATAAAAACTACGCAATAGATTTTAAATTTTTCCCAGCTGAAAGTGATTGGCGCATTTACGATGTCGATATCGTGGGCGTTAGTCTAATCCAAACCTACCGCTCACAATTTGGCGATGTCGCGCAAAATTTGGGCTTTGACGAGCTATTAAAACGCCTTAATGCGACCGTAATCGAAAGTGGCAAATAACGCTTGAAACGCATTTTTCGCTTAATTGTCAAATTTCCAAAGAGCGTTTTAGCCATATTTAGCGCTCTTGCGCTCTTTTTTGGTTATTTTTGCACACATTTAGAAATAGACGCTTCGAGCCAAACCCTACTTTTAGAAAACGACAAGGATTTAGAGATTTGGCGCGAAGTTAGCGCGAGGTATGCTACGCCGAATTTTTTCGTCGTAGCATACACACCCTCGCAAGATTTGCTAAGCAAACAGACGCTATCAAACATAGCAGAACTTAACGCCAAATTTAGCGCGCTAGATTTCGTTGATAGCGTGGTGGATTTGGGAAATGTGCCGCTTTTACTAAACAAAAAGGGCGATTTAAGCGAGCTCTTAAAACATATCCCCACGCTAAAAGACGCAGATATCGACCTAGCCGCTGCCAAGCGCGAGCTACTAACCAGCCCATTTTACGCTTCAAATTTAGTCAGTGCGGATTTTGGCACGACTGGAATTTTGATAAATTTAAAGCCAGAGAAAAAATACGAAGAGCTACTTCATGCGCGAGATAGTGCGAAAAACGCCCTAAATTTGGCAAAAAAATCAAATTTGGCGAATTCCGAAATTTCAAATTTAAGGCAAAATTTAAAACTTGCCGAGCAAAATTTCAAAGCTTACAGAGATGAACTTCGTATCAAAGACCACGAAAATTTACAAAACCTTCGAGCCATAATCGCCGAATTTTCCAGCGCGCACCCTAGCGAGCGGCTGTTTTTGGGCGGTATAAACATGATAGCCGATGATATGATAAGCTATGTCAGAAATGATCTTAGCACTTATGGTGTGGGCGCGCTGGTGCTCTTGCTAGCGTGCTTTTGGCTCTTTTTTAGGCAGGCGAAATTCATCGTGCTTCCGCTTATCATTTGCGCTTACTCGGTAATGATTAGTAGCGGACTTTTTGGACTTTTGGGCTTTGAAATCACCGTAATTAGCTCAAATTTCATCGCCCTTGTGCTAATCATCACGGTTTCTGTGTGTATCCACCTAATCGTAGCTTACCGCGAATACAGCGCGCGTTTTGCTAGCTTTTCGCAACGCCAGCTAGTATATGCGGTCTTGCGCGAGCGAGCAAAGCCATGCTTTTTTGCGATTTTTACCACGATTGTGGGATTTATGTCGCTAATCTTTTGCGATATTAAGCCTGTAATTTCGCTAGGAATTATGATGAGTGTGGGAATTGCATGCTCGCTAGTCGTGGTGTTTTGCCTCTTTGGCGCGGTGATGAGCATATCTAGGCGCACGCATAATAATCGTAGTTTTGAAAAACAGTTTCGCTTCACCCATTTTTGTGCGAATTTAGCCCTAAATCACAGAGGCAAAATTTACGCAGTTTGCGCGTTAGCTGTTTTGGCAGGGATTTTTGGGATTAGCAAACTGCGTGTGGAAAACAGCTTTATCGGATATTTTAAGGAAAATACCCCGATTTATGCTGGTATGGAGGTCATCGACACCAAGCTTGGTGGCACGATTCCACTCGATATCGTGATAAAATTCCCAAAATCGCAGAGCGCGCCAAGCGAGGAAATGGACGAATTCGAGGCTGAATACGCCGCGAACGAAAACGACCCAAAATACTGGTTTAGCTCCCAAAAAATGCGGATTATCAATAAAACTCACGCATTTTTAAAAGACCAAAACATTAGCGATCACAAATTTATCGGGCAAGTAAGCTCTCTAAGCTCGCTTTTGCAAGTCGGGCGCGAGATAAACTCTGGCGAGGAGCTAGATGATTTAATGCTAGCGCTAATTTACTCCGAACTGCCTGAAAACTACCGAGAAATGGTGCTTTCGCCCTATGTCAGCATAGAAGAAAATGAGGCGCATTTTAGCGTTCGCACGATTGATAGCGATCCAAATTTGCGCAGAAATGAATTTTTGCAAAATTTGCAAAATGATTTAGATAAATTGCTCGCAAATGACGGCGTAAGCGCGCAGGTAAGCGGTATAATGGTGCTTTATAACAACATGCTCCAAACCCTAATGAGCTCGCAAATCGGCACGCTTGGCATTACGGTTGGGGTTTTGTTTGTGCTGTTTTGCTTGATTTTCCGCTCGCTAAGCTACGCATTTATCGCGATTGTGGTAAATCTAATCCCGCTTTGCGTATGCTTTGGGATAATGGGGATTTTGGGCATTCCGCTAGATATTATGAGTATTACGATTGCCGCGATTAGTATCGGTATCGGCGTAGATGATGTCATACACTATCTATTTCGCTTCCGACGCGAGTTCGCGCGCACGCAAGATAGCGCAGAAGCAATCCGCGCAAGCCACGCTAGTATCGGGTATGCGATGTATTACACTTCATTTGCGATAATTCTGGGATTTAGCGTTATGATGATAAGCAATTTTTGGCCGACGATTTATTTTGGGCTTTTAATCTGCCTTGTAATGGCGCTTTTGTTGCTTGGCGCGCTCATAATCCTGCCTTCACTCTTAATAAGCAAATCTAGGTTAAAAATTTAATCTAAAATCAAATTTAGCCTGCTATAATGGCGAGTTTTGGAGAGGATGATGACCTGGTGGCGTCTGCGGACTTCAAATCCGATAAGAGGGCGGTTGACCGCTTTCTGGGGGGTTCGATTCCCTCACTCTCTCGCCAAAGTCTAAATTTCAAAATTCTACAAATTTTAAAATTCCGCCGATTTGTTAAATATGTCATTACAAGCAAATAAAATAAGTATGGCAATCTACAAATTTAAAATTTAACTCAGTATTTTTGCAAAATTTAAAATTTTAAAATTTACATAAACCCCCCAACCACAAAGCGTGGCTGGGGTTTGAAATTTAAGAATTTAGAATTTGATTAATTTGAGTGTTCTAAGTATGAAATCACGCCAAGGGCGGCTGTCGCGCCATCAGCAGCTGCGCAAACGACCTGTTTTGGCGCGTCTATGCGCAAATCACCCGCCGCAAAAAGACCTGGCAAGCTTGTTTGCATTTTTAGATTTACCACGACCTTACCCTCGTCGTTCATATTGCAGATAAAATCGCCATTTTCGTCCCTTAGCACGCTGTTTCGCACATCAAGCCCCACGAAGGTAAAAATCCCAGGCAGGCTTAATTCTCTTTTTGCGCCTGTGTTTTTATCGCTAACGACGATGCCCGTTACTCCGCTATTGTCGCCTTTGATTTCATCGACAATGGCGTTTGTGATAAGCTCGATTTTCTCGTTATTTTTGACCTTTTCGATAGTGTTTGGCGTAGCGCGGAAGCCGTCTCTTCTGTGGATTAGATAGACTTTCGAGCAGATATTTGCTAGATACAGCGCCTCTTCGAGCGCAGTATTTCCACCGCCAAGGACGGCTACTTCTTTGTTTTTATAAAAAAATCCGTCGCAAGTAGCGCATGTGCTAACCCCGCGTCCGAAAAACTCGTCCTCGCCCTTAACCCCTGCTCTGCGAGGTTTCGAGCCTGTGGCTACGATTACAGCCTTGGCACGAGCGGTTTTGCCACCCTCTAAAAATATACTAAATGCGCCGTCTTCGTCTTTTTTGATACGCTCAACGCTTATCATTTCGTGTTTGAGCCCGAAGCGAAAGCACTGCTCCTGCCATGGCGCCATGAAGCTCATGCCGTCCATCACGGTCGCTACGCCAGGGTAGTTTTCCATTTCAGAGCTACTTGTGATTTGGCCTCCTGGCATACCCATTTCATACATTACGACATTTTTAAGTCCGCCCCTTGTGGCGTAAAGTCCCGCACTTAGCCCAGCTGGACCGCCACCGATGATTGCTAAATCTAACATTTTTTCTCCTTTGTTTTATTTTTTAATCAAATTTAGGGCTAAATTTCAGTGAAAAATAAAAAGGGCTTTCGCCCTTAAATTTTAAAGTAATGAGTTGATTTTATCAGTGATTACTTGTTTTGATTGCGCGCCGATTAGTTGAGCTGCAACTTCGCCGTTTTTGAAAAATAGCATAGTTGGGATCGAGCGAACGCCAAATTCTACTGCCAAATCTTGCGCTTCATCGGTATTTACCTTGCAAATTTTAGCTTTGCCATCAAACTCGTTTGCTAGCTCGTCGATGACAGGGGCTATCATACGGCATGGTCCGCACCATGGAGCCCAGAAATCAACTAACGCAACGCCCTCGCCTACTACATCTTTGAAATTTGCAGATGTAAGTTCGATATATTTTCCCATAAATTCTCCTTTAAATAAATTTGGTTGAAAATCGGACTATTATAGTTTTACAATATTAATGAAAGGTAAAAATTTGGGTTATAATGAAATATTATTGATAAAATTTATCCGTTGCGGATAAATTTCGATTAAATCAATCTGCCAATCATCGCAAATTTCGTTTGTCAAAATGTAATAATCAATCGCCTTTAAAATTTTGCTCATTTTTGCAGGCGTTACACGGCTAGCAGCGCAGTAATCGCCACTAGTCGCCTTAACCTCGATAAAGTGCAAAATTTCATCTTTGCTCGCGATGATATCAATCTCGCCAAATCGTGAGTGAAAATTTCGCGCGATTATCTTAAATTTATTCTGCTCTAACCACTGCGCAGCCCTATCCTCGGCAGAAAATCCAAAGAGATAATTTTTTAGCCCCATTACTCTTCGATTCTAATCATAAATGGTCGCTGTATGATAAACTCCTGCGCGTCTAGCTCGCCCATAGCGCGCTTGACATCGGCCTCTAAGCTCGTGTGAGTGGTGAAAAACAGCGTAACGCACTCTTCGGTTTTTTGCTTTGGTTTTTGTAAAAAGCTATCAATCGAGAGATTGTTTTCGCTTAATATATTTGTGATTTTAGCCAAAACGCCCTTTTCGTCTTTGACACGAATTCGCAAATAATACTTCGTGCGAATTTCTCGCATAGGCGAAATCACAAAATCATTTTCAAGCTCTTTTTTATAGCCTAAAATCGGACTTTTGTTACCGCGAGCTATATCGATTAAATCGCTTATAACTGCACTTGCCGTAGCCCTGCCACCAGCTCCTGGGCCATAAAACATACTCTCGCTCATACAATCCCCAAAAACGCTCACGCCGTTCATTGCCCCGCCGACCTTAGAAAGCATTGCGTTTTGTGGGATTAGGGCTGGATGGACACGAAGCTCGACACGGCTTTCATCAATGCGTTTTGCAATCGCCAAAAGCTTGATTACATACTCAAATTCATGCGCGAAATATATATCTTCTTTGCTAATCCTATCAATACCTTTAATCAAAATATCCTCAGGCCTACCCTGCGCCCCATAAGCAATGCTAGCTAGGATTAGCAGTTTGTGCGCTGCGTCAAATCCACCTATATCGAAGGTCGGATCAGCCTCAGCGTAACCTAACTCTTGCGCTTTTTTGAGTGCGTCTTCGAAATTTTCGTTTTTTTGCATCATATTTGTGAGGATATAATTGCTAGTGCCGTTTAATATACCGATGATTTTTTCGATTTTATTCGCACTTAAACCCTCGCGCAAAGCTTTGATTATCGGAATTCCACCCGCTACGCTAGCTTCGTAACCAAAAGGCGTTGAGCCGGCTAAATTTTCAAGCTCATATCTATGATAAGCCAAAAGTGCCTTATTTGCGGTAACGACAGCCTTTTTGCGTTTTAAAATTTCACTAACTATCTCATAAGGCTTTTCGACCCCGCCCATGAGTTCGACAAAAACATCGATATCATCGCGGTTTATGACCGAATTTAAATCATCACTTAGCGGGATTTTAGCACTGCGCTTTTTGCTTAGATCTCGCACCACGCCGATAACTGGCTCGATTTTAACCCCAGCGCGCGCAGTGATTAGCTTTTCGTTTTCGATGAGTATGTTTGCTACCTCGTTACCGACGGTTCCGACGCCTAAAATCGCTACTCTCATTTGACCTCTTTAAGATATTTTTTGATATTTCGCGCTGCTTGGCGGATTCTATTTTCGTTTTCGATAAAGGCAATTCGCACATAATCATCTCCCGCGCTTCCAAAGCCAATTCCAGGACTTACAGCCACGCAAGCCTGTGTTAGAAGCTGTTTTGAAAACTCCATACTCTTTAATCCAGCGCATTGTGGAGGCAGTTTTGCCCATGCAAACATGCTAGCTTGCGGGGTCGCGATCTCCCAGCCTGCGTTGCCAAAGGCTTCTAGCAAGACATCTCTTCGTTTTTGGTAAGTCGCCCTTATCTCATCAATGCACTCTTGTGGGCCATCAAGCGCGATTGTAGCGGCGACTTGAACTGGGGTAAACATACCATAATCAAACCACGATTTTATCTTTTTAAGCGCGGCAACTAAGCGTTTGTTTCCGCATACAAAACCCACGCGCCAACCAGCCATATTGTAAGTTTTCGATAGCGTGTATGCCTCGACTGCAACATCTTTGGCACCATCGACCTCAAAGATACTTGGAGTTTTGTATCCATCAAAGCTAATCTCAGCGTAAGCGATATCGCTGATGATATAAAATCTCTCTTTTTTTGCCATTGCCACAAGGCGCTCGTAAAAGCTCTTTTCGACGGTTACGGTTGTTGGATTGTGCGGGAAATTTACCACAACATATTTTGGCCTAGGAATACTCTCATCAAATGTTTTTTGAAGTTCGATGAAAAATTTGTTCTCGTCAAATTCCAAAGTTTGCGTATCATAAGGCAAAGGGATTTTCACCACATTTCCGCCTGCGATAATGAAGGCTTGGGTATGAATCGGATAGGCAGGATCTGGGACTACGGCTACATCGCCGGGATTGATTATCGCGCTTGTTAAATGCACAAAACCCTCTTTCGAGCCCATTGTCGCGACAATTTCGCTATCTGGATCAAGCATGACGCCGTATTTGCGCTTATACCAGTTAGCACATGCCAAGCGAAGCTTGTAAATACCCTGACTTACGCTATATCCGTGAGTTTTGTCCTTTTGCGCGCTTTCGCAAAGCTTGTCGATGATGTGCTGTGGCGTGCGGCCGTCTGGGTTACCCATAGAAAAGTCGATTATATCATCGCCCTTGTGGCGTGCTGCCATTTTAATCGCATTAACCTCAGCAAAAACATAATTAGGCAATCGCTCGATTTTGCCAAATCTAATCTCGTCAAACATCTCATCCTCCTATAAGTTTGATTTCTAAGCCTTGTTTGATATTTTCCCCAGCAAATGCGTCGCAAAGGTGCATATAATGCGCATTTGGCGGGAATTTAATCTCCAACTCTTTTACTTTTGCCTCACTGATTTTGTTTGAAATTTCGTCTAAATTTTTGTCATAAAAGGCTATGTTTGGATACCAAACCTGCGCGCCTTTGGTTTTAACAACTGCTTTTTTGGTGTTTGCGATATTTATAAAATAGCTACTTTTTAGCTCGTTTTGTTCTTTGTTTGTGAGTAAATTCATACTCTCAAAATTCAGACGAAATAGCATTACATCGCCTAAAATCATAAAATCCTCGACATAAATTTTATGCTTTTTAAGCTCAGTATAAATCGCGCCAGGATCGACCATACGGTTTGTGCGCAAAAGTATGCTTCTTAGCTTTTCGCCCTCGTCTAAATTTAGAAAAGCTAAATTTTTGTAATTCTCTAAATTTAGCCTGTCAAAGACCAAATTTAGCGGTTTTAAAAGAAATTTTGAATTTTGCTTCGTAAGAAATTTTATCTCAATCCCGCGCGCCCTATCACTTGGAGTGAAATTTAAAATTTGGTTTTTTTCTAAAATTTTGCTTATCTTTGCAAGGTCGGCAAAGCCGTTTTTATCGCTCAAATCTTCACTTGCGTTGATATCGTAACGCGCCAAAATTTCGCTAGGGCTCGCACAAAAAGCCAGCCCCAAACAAAACGCAAGCGCGAAAACGATTTTTACCACTTTTTACCCTTATTTAGCCGAATAAACTCTTCGTTTGAAATTTTGTTTATTTCGCCATTTTTGATGTGGAGTTTGATTGTGTTTTTCTCGCTAAATTTCACTGGATCGCCTGGCTTTCCTATGTCAAACATACCATGCCCAGTAGCGATTAAAAGCTCGTCGCTCGCACTTAGCGTATAGCTTTCGCTTGTGACAAATTCTCGTTTTTTGCCAGTAGTTAAATTTATTATTCCTAGCCAAATTTTAACATGCGGTGTGAGTTTAAGCTCGTCGCTTGGGCTAAATTTCGCGCTTGTGTTATTATCGCTAGCATTGCTATCACTTGCGTTTGCGTCGCTTGCATTAGCCTCTGCTTTGATGATTTGTATGCTTCGATCTAGCGCATTTGGCGCGCTTGCATTGTAATCACTTGTATTATAATCGCTAGCGTTAAATTCCAATGCGCGCGGCGATTCATAAGGCTTAATGCCTACATTTTCTAGCTGTTTTTGCGTATCGCTAACCACGCTATTATCGGAATATGTGGCGTTAGTTTCTTCATTTAGCATGGAGCCTAAAAATTCGTTAAATTTCTTATGAAGCTCGAAATAAAAAATCGCAGCGATTATCAAAAATATCGCCACTAACCATATTATCCAGCCTCCACCCTCTCTTTTGCTACCGCTTGCACGCGCATAGACCTTTTCGACATGGGCTCTTTTGTTTGGTTCGAAACTAGCCTTTGCAGCCCTAAACTCGCTCAACCACTCGCTCAAATCCAGCCCAAATTCGCGCTCTAAAATTTTAATATATCCAGCGACATTGAAATTCGCAAGTTTTTGAAAATCTTTATCTAAAATCGCTTTTAAATTTTCCACTTCGATATGCGTTACATTGGCGACCTCGCCTAAATCCATGCCTCGCAAACGCTCTAAATCTAGATCTTTTTTTTCCTTCTCATCCATTTAAAATCCTATCACAAAGTATCGCAAAAGCAGCACTTACATTTAGCGAATCCCAGCCCTCGCGCATTTTGATCGATACTTTTTTATCGCATTTTTTAAGCACTTTTGCAGGGATTCCAAACCCCTCATTTCCCATGACAAGCGCTCTTTTTTTGGCAAATTTAAGCTCTTTGAAATTCTCTCCGTCCGCACTAGCGGCGCAGATTTCAAACCCAGCTTGTTTTAGCTCGTTTAATGCGCCTAGCCCGTCAGCGAGCCTAACTACATTTAACTCATAGGCTGCGCCCGAACTAGCCCTTAAAATGCCTTCAATGTTTAGATTATTTGCGACAATTATCACGCTATTTGCGCCCAAAGCGTAAGCCGTGCGCATAATCGCGCCGATGTTTCCTACATCGGTCAGCCCGTATAAAACGACCAAAAATTCATCGTTTTTCACACTCGCAAACTCAGCGAATTCAAACTCGCTAACCTCAGCTAAAAAACCTTGATGATTGCCACCGTGCGCCAAAGCTTGGGCTTTTTTGCTATCTACGCGCTCGACTTTGACGCCAGTGCGCGCAATACGGCGAAAAATATCGCTCTCGCACTCCTTGGCAAGCATAATGCGAACAAATTTTTCGCTATGGTGTTCTAAAATATGTAAAAATAATTGTTTTCCGTAAATAATCATTTTGCGATTTTAGCAAAAAATGGTTAAGAGATGCCTTATTTTATCAAATCGTTGTAGATTTCTTTGACAGATTTTCCGGTGATTTTAGCAAGCAATTTTGCCTTGATTTTGGGCGAAATTTCAAGGCTTTTGATGTCATTTTCGCTGATTTTTTCGAAATTTGCCTCTTTTGCACCAGCTACCACCACAGCCCACTCGCCGTTTAAATTCGCGGTTTTTAGGGTGAGGGCTAGCTCTTTTGCGCTGCCAAAAAATTTGGTTTCAAACTTTTTACTCGCCTCTTTTATGGCAAAAATTTGGCGATTTTCGTCTAAATTTTCGATACCGCAAACAAGGCTTAAAATTCGCTTTGGCGATTCGTAAATCACGCATGGATAGGGGTTTTTGAGCATGTTTTCTATGGCGATTTTGCGCTCCTTGCCAGTATTTGGCAAAAAGCCTAAAAAGCAAAATTCCTTTTCCACTATCCCACTAGCCGCGACTGCTAGCAAAAGCGCGTTTGCCCCGCTTAAAATTTCGTATTCAATGCCGTTATTTTGGGCAAATTTCACAAGCGCAATCCCTGGATCGCTAATGCAAGGCATGCCAGCGTCGCTTAAAAATGCACAATTTTTTTGGGTGAAATTTGAGGTGTCAAATTTGGCGAAAAATTCGCTTTCGTTGTGCGTGTGAAGCGAATAAAATTCTTTTTGGCCGAAATTTATTTGATATTTTTCGCTAAGTAAGTTTAGAAGTTTTTTACTAAATCTTGTGTCCTCGCAGATAAAAATCTCGCATTTGGTGAGTATTTCAAGGGCATGGGTTGAAATGTCAGCGAGATTTCCTATCGGCGTAGGAACGAAATAAAGCAATTATTTCATTCCGTATTTTTGTTTGAATTTCTCAACACGACCCGCGCTATCTACGATTTTTTCGCTACCTGTGAAAAATGGGTGGCAGTTTGAGCAGATATCTACACGGATTTCTTCTTTGTTTGAGCGTGTTTTAAAAGTGTTGCCACAAGCGCAAGTTACGGTTGTTTCAACATAATTTGGGTGAATATCTTTTTTCATTTTAACTCCTTGCAAATTTTAAAAGGTTGCGATTATACAATAAAATTTTTAAAAAATCAAATTTGACTTTTTTAGAAAATAAGCCTTGCGCAAGCAGTCATTATCGCGGTGTTTGAGCGCAAAATATATGGTAAATTTAGCTCGTAAGATTTGCTAAATTTTTTGCGTTCATTTTCGGAAAATCCACCCTCTGGGCCTATAAAAGGAATCTCGTTTTTATCAAAAATCTCCAAACTTTTGCCCTCAAAATCAATCAAAACCGAATTTGGATATTTAGCCAAAAGCTCGTCAGAGCTAGCTAAAATTTCAAGCTCTATAATAGAATTTCGCCCACACTGACACGACGAATTTATCAAAATTCGCCCCATGCGATCCAAATCCAGCCTAACATTTTTTTGCGAAAAATCGCTATAAACGAAAATGATTTTTGCCACGCCCATTTCATTTAAGCTAGGAAGCGTTTTTTCGATTACGCTTGGCTCGACCACCGCCCAAGCAAGGCAAAATTCGTGCTTTGGCGCGATGACTGAGTTTTTAAAAACCAAATTCGCTACCGCGGTTTTGCGCGAAATTTCAGTGATTTCATAGATATAATTGCCCCCATCGCGCAAATTTCTAAAATCCACTCTATCCCCCACACTAAGGCGTCTAGCGCGCAAATGCGAAAAATTTTCGCCCGAAATTTCCAAAATTTCGCTTCCTGCGTTTTTGTCATAAAAAAATACCATTATATAAAACTCACTATCAAAATTATCGCAAAAATTGCGCCCAAAATTTTAGCTATTTGCGCGCGGTAAATTTTAAATCTTTGCCCCAAAAATGCGCGTTTAAGGCGTTTGTATCCCACCGCGCACAGCCCCATTATACACACTGCGCCCACGCACATTAGCCCCACGCTCACACTCACGCTAGCCATTACTGGCAACATCACAGCCCCAGTTGTTACAATCGCTGCCAAAACAGCGTAATACACGGGCAAAAATTTACGAATTCTAGCCAAATATTTTCGTCCATTAAAAAGCTTTTTGCGCGCTTTTATCCCCCTTAAATTTCGCAAAGCAGGAAATTTCACGACGCCGTTTTTCACAGCTGAATTTAAAGTATAAAATTTAATGTTTTTATCGATTTTAAGGCGCGTTAATGTAAAATAAATAATCGTAAGCACGCCAAAGACAAAGGCGAAAAATTTATGAAAGCCTAGCGCGCTAGCAAACATATACTCCATTACTCTACCACTGGTTCTGGCGGGAGTTGCGGGTTGATTTGCGGGAGCGGGTCAGGGTTTGCGATGCTCACATCACTAGGCACTTCGCTAGATACAGGCGGCTTTTCTAGCACCTTTTCTTCCTCCTCTTTGCACCCCGTAAAAAGTGCTAAAACCGCAAAAATACCCAAAATTTTCGCTCTCACTAGCAATCCTTTTCGTAGCTAAATTTCACGCCATTTACGAGCTTTTCAAACATTTTTTTATCTCTCCACTCAGCCATTACACCCGGGGAAAATTTAATGTCTTCTAGCTCGATTTTGCCCATATTTTCGTTATCGGCGTCTTCTTCGAAGCACTGCGCATAGCCCGTGGAAGTCTCATGCACGATGACGCTATAAAGCCTTACTTCGCGCTCGCCGTTTTTCATTTCGCTTAGTTCTAAAAGTCTGCGAATTAAGATAAAAAATATTCTCGCAAACTGCTCTGCGCTCGCATTTTGTGGGATCTCTATCCAGCGCGCGCTGTATTTTTTCAAATCGTTTTTGTATTCGTCGCTCTCGCCAGAAAATATCGTAGTAGCATGGTCGAAACTATCGATTAAATCCCTAATCCCAAGCTTCATATAGCCAAAATCATAGACCATGCCGGCATTATCAAGGTAGTTTGAGCTAAGCAAAACCTCGCATTTATACGAGTGCCCATGGATACTACCCCTGCACCTTTGCGACCCGCAAAAGCGCACTATATGGGCGTTTTCGAACTCATACATTTTTCTGATTATCATACACTTTCCTTATCGTTCCAAATTCTAATATGCGCTCTATCGGAGTAATTATAACCATTTTTTATGCAAAATTTAGCGACAAATTCTGCGTTTTGCTCCAACTCCACCTTGTTTGCGCCAAGGGGCATACAAAAAACCTCGTTTTCGCACTCTGCTAAAATTTCGCAAATTTCAGCCTTGGCGTCAAATTCAGGCGAAATTACAAATTTATAAAAGCTATCTTTTGCATTTTTTTTAATCGCTTTTAAAGCCTCGAAATTTAGCCGTTTTTCGCGCGGTTCAAGCGAATTTGAAAGCTTCGGCGAGATAGCAAAAACGCAATCTTTATAAAACGCAAACTTTTCAAAATCGATTAAAATCGTGCCGTTTGTTTCGAAATGCACCTCGAAATTTAGCCTTTGCAAATTTTGGATAAATTCGATAAAAATTTCGTTTTTATGGTGCAAAAGTGGCTCTCCGCCGGTGATGACGATGATAGCATTTTTATATTTTTTCTCTGGCAATTGCTCATAAAATTTTAAGAAAAGCTGGTTTGCGCTAGTGATTTCTTCACTCTCAAAATGCCCCGTCTGCACCGCGCGAATCGTATCGCACCCAACCAAAATTTCGCCAGTTTTAGGGGAGCGCGCACTCACGCCAAATCCAGCGCATTTTAGATTACACCCTGCAAAGCGCATAAACAGCGCAAGTCTGCCTGAGTATTTGCCCTCGCCTTGGATACTTAAAAAGCTCTCTACTAGGCGCAATCTCAACCACCGGTTTGGTAAAATGCACGGCTTGAAATTTCGTTTTGAGCGCCGATTTCCCAGCGATTTTTTTCTGGTTTGTTTTCTAAGACCTGTGCTAAAATTTCGCTAGCTTTTGCGATGTCGCCGGCGCGCACAGCCTCTTTTATGCTTAGGGCGTCCTCGAAATACAAACACGGTATCAAATGCCCCTCTGCGCTAAGTCTTAACCTATTGCAACTAGCGCAAAAATCGTGTTTGTGCGGATCAATTATGCCAAAAGTATAGCCGTCATCTAACGCATAAAGCGAAGCTGGGGAGGTGGCTTGCTTTTGAAGCGGTGAAATTTGATATTTTTCGCCGATGATTTTTAAAATTTCATTTGATTTCACACCCTTTAAATTTTGCGCGTGAGTGTTTTCCATAAACTCTATGAAGCGAATTTGCACCCCCTTTTCTCTGGCAAATTCGATTAAATGGCAAATTTCATCATCGTTAATCCCGCGCAAAACAACGGTGTTTAGTTTGACTTTCAGCCCCACTTCCAGCGCTGCTTCAAGCCCTTCTAAGACATTGTATAAAACGCCCTTTTGAGCGATATATTTGGCGCGCTCTGGGCGAAGTGAGTCAAGCGACATATTTATGCGTTTTAGCCCAGCATCCGCTAAATCTTTGGCGTAATTTTTAAGATAATATCCGTTTGTGGTAAGGGCCAAATCGATACTTGGCGCATAATCGCTTATCATTTTGACAAATTTTGCGATATCACGCCTGATTAGTGGCTCGCCGCCTGTGATACGAATCTTTTCTATACCCTTATCGATTGCGACTTTGACGAAGCTAAACATCTCCTCAAAACTCAAAAGATTTTCCCTAGGCACCCACTCAAATGGGGTGTTTGGCATGCAGTAACGGCACCTGAAATTGCACTTTTGGGTAACTGAAATTCGCAAATAATTAATATTTCTACCAAATTTGTCGATTAGCATTATAAACCTTAAATTTCTAAATTTCAGCGATTATATATAAATAAAATTCTTTTTGCAAAATTTTATTTTTATATTGATTGGTTTATTTTTTCACGCTTACAAGTAGCTCTTTTAACTGCTCTAAAAGCGGGCGAATTTGCGCCTCGACCCTAGTATCGACCAAAGATGAAACCCCGCTTAGTCTTTGCTCTATCACCTCATCAATGACATCAGCGACTGCGTTGATATCTAGGCTGGCTACGCCATTGCCTCCATTTTCAACCATAGCGTGAAGCTCTTCGAGCTTTTTCTTTAACATATAGTTTTCTTGCATGCTATCGGTGATGACCTGATCGAAGCGTTCGAATTTTTTATCTGTCTGTTTGTCCTTGATAAACATAACGATTAAAATCAAAACTATAACTACACAAAGTCCCAAAATAATAAGCATATTTAAATCCACTTTATCTCCTTAAAACAAACTTATCCAAACAAATATAAAGAATATAATACCCAAATATCCGTTTAAAGTAAAAAACGCTCTATCGATTTTGCTAAAATCTTTTTCGACGATTTTATGCTCTTTGTATAAAATCAGCGCACACACAGCCACGCCAATATAGGCAAATGTGCCTAAATTTGCAAGCGCGCAGTATAAAAACCAAAAAATCACACAAATTGCGTGAAAAAGCTTCGAAATAAACATCGAAGCCTCTTTGCCATAACGCGACGGTATGCTAAATAGCCCATTTTGCCTGTCATACTCCATATCTTGGAGCGAGTAGAGCACATCAAATCCCCCTACCCAAAACACCACGCCCAGACACAACACCACAGACCAAATCGAAATCGCGCCTGTTACTGCGATATTTCCAGCAATCGGCGCAAGGCCTAGGCAAAGACCTAGCATTAAATGCGCAGTTTCGCTAAATCGCTTGAAATACGAATACGAGCCAAGCGCGAGCAAAATCGGCACGCTAAGCCCAAAGGCAAGGCTATTGATAAAATAGGCTACAACCACGAAAATCACGGCATTTGCTATGATAAATGCAAGCAAATTTTTGCGACCTATGCGCCCATCGACACTAGGTCTTGAAGCGCAACGAGGGTTGTTTCGATCGATCTCTTCGTCCAAATAGCGATTTACGGCCATTGCGAAGCTTCTAGCACTCACGGCGCACAAAATACCCAAAACAAAAAGTCCAAAGCCAAACCACATTGAGCCGTTTTGCGCCTTTGAAGCTGTTATCATCGCCACGAAAATAAACGGCAGGGCAAAAACCGAGTGTTTGAAAACTATTAATTCGTTGATATCTTTTAAAATTTGTTTAAATTTTTCCATAAATTCCCTTATTTCGGGCGGTATTTTAGCAAAAATTTGGCAAAAAATCTATTTATAATTAAATTTTTCTATCTTAAATTTGCTAAAATTAGCCCCAAAATTTAATTAAAGGCAAAATTTGAGCGAAATTTTACAACTTGCACTCATCGGCACGACAGCCAGCGGAAAAACGGATTTAGCGCACAAAATCGCCCTAAAAACAGACGCTGTGATTTTGAGTTTGGACGCACTTTGTGTCTATAAGCTAATCGACATCGCTAGCGCAAAACCTAGCAAAGACGAGCTAGCGCAGGTGCCGTATTTTGGGATAAATTTAATAGAACCAAACGAATATTTTAGCGTGGGCGAGTTTATCAAAGAATACGAAAAAGCGCGCGAATTCGCCACGCAATCGCAAATTCCACTCATCATCACAGGCGGAAGCGGATTTTACCTAAAATCCATGCTCTCAGGCCTTGCACCCAAAATCCAAGACGCTCAAATTTTCCCGCAAAATAGCGAAATTTTCGCGCTTGCGCAAAAAATTGATAGTAAGTTTTGCGCCAAATTTAGCGCATTTGATACATTTAGACTGCGCAAATGGTATAGCATTTATGTCGCTACAAAGGAGGTTCCAAGCGAATTTTTGCGCAAAAATACTGCCCAGCCTGTGATAAAAAATCTCAAAATTTTTGAAATTTTGCGCGAAAAGGACGAAATCAACGAGCGAATTGCGCTTCGAACCAAAAAAATGTTTGAAGCGGGAATTTTAGATGAGGCGAAATTTTTGTTTGAGCGATATGGATATGAGTGCAAATCCCTATCCTGCGTGGGTTTGAAGGAGTGTGGGGAGTATTTGCGGGGCGAGATTTCAAGGGCTAGTTGCGAGGAACTCATCACAATACACACGCGCCAGCTCGCCAAACGCCAGCGCACATTTAACAAATCGCAGTTTGAGGGCAAAATACACGCCCCAAGCGAAATTTTAGAGAGAGAAATTTTAGAATTTTTGGGTAAAAACGGCTAAATTTAGCATCAAATCTGTCATTGTAAAAAATGTGGCGCAAGCTATGAGTGTAAAATTTTAAGTGTGCAAATTCCGTGTCATTGCGAGGCGTGATAACGCCGAAGCAATCCAGTAAATTACCATTGAATTTTAAAATTTTACTCCAATAATACTGCGCCGAAATTTTAAATTTGAAAAATTTTAAAATTTAAACTCGATGAAATTTTACTGGATTGCTTCGTCGCGTCGCTTCTCGCAATGACAAATTTGGCAAAATTTACGCGCAATTTGTCATTGCGAGAAATGCGAAGCATTTCAGTAAAAATAAAACCAGCTAAATTTTAAAAAGCAACGCTTTTTAAAATTTAGCCACTTCTAAGGTTTTACAGGGGTGGGGGTTGGTAAGGGGGAGGGTAGCGTCTCCTAAAAAGCGCGCCCTCCCCCTTACAAAAAAAGCAAAATTTCACCTAAAATTTAAAAAATAACTCAATGCAAAATTTAGGTTGAATTTGAATTTAAATTTCCCTGGATTGCTTCGAATTTGCTACGCAAATTCTCGCAATGACAGAAAATTTGCAAATTTGGAATTTTGATTTCGTAGATTGCTTCGGCGTTATCACGCCTCGCAATGACAAATCATGCGCCATTGCGATAAATGCAAATCTTAAATCACATGCCTTAAAACTATAAACATCACCGCGGCTAAAAGCGATGAGGCAGGAAGTGTGATAATCCACGCTAGCCCTATTGGTTTCATCAAAGACCAGTTTGTGTTGCCATTGACCACGCCGATTCCCAAAATCGCGCCGATTAGCACATGCGTCGATGAAATCGGAAGCCCTAGCACGGAGGCTACCATGACTACGATTGCGCTGGCTAGCTCTGCGCTAAAACCAGAGGCAGGGTGTATCTCGGTCAGATTCGTCCCCACGGTGGCGATTACCTCTTTTCCTACAAACCAAAGCCCCACGATAAGTGCTACGGCGAACATTACCATGATTTGCGGCGGCACAGGGCTATCGCCGTTAATCGAACCACTCGCAAGCGTATCAAGTATCGCAGCAAACGGCCCTACGGCGTTTGCGATATCGTTCGAACCGTGCGAAAAGGCAAATCCGCACGCTGTTAAGACCTGCAACCAGCTAAACATCAAAAATGTCGATTTATGCAGATCTGACCTGCGCAAAGTCTTGGCGAAAATAAACATCAAAAGCCAAGTTACCACCGTAACCATGCCGATAATTAGGTAGTTGTGAATATCGCTCAATCCTAAGTCTAAATTTTGAAGTCCTTTAAAAATCAGCATTGATGAGATTACAAACGCGCCAATCCCTGCCACGGCTGGAATTCCAAATTCTAGCGCTCTATGCGATTTTAAGCCCTCTTTTTTCCTATCCAAATTTACAATTTTTTTATAATAATCGCTATCTAGCTCGCTCGGATCGAAATCAGGGTCTTTCATAGCGTAGATATCGTGATTGACAGCCTCTGCGTAGGCGATTTTTTGGATATCATCGAGCGTTTCAAAAGTTTTTTTGTGTAGTTTGCGAAGTGCCTTTTTTTCGCGTTTTATGCGGTCAATGCGAATTTGGGCGTATTTGTTATAATCCAAAATATAGTGCTTAATCAGCCAAAACACCCCATACGAAATCAGCCCCCCAAGAAGTGGCGAGAGCACCCATGAGCTGGCGATTTTGCCGATTTTGCCCCATTGCACTAAGCCTAGGGCTGAGATTTCAGGATTATTCATCAAAAATCCAAGCGTTACGCCAGAGCCGACAATTCCGCCTACAATCGCGTGTGTGGTCGAAACCGGAAGTCCATGCTTGCTAGCGAAAAGCAGCCACGCCCCAGCCGCAAAAAGCGCACTCATCATAATATAAATAAAATCGCTCGGGTGTATGTGAGAGCCGCCAAAATCAATAATCCCGCTTCTAATCGACGCCGTAACCTCGCCGCCAGCGATGATTGCGCCACTTGCTTCAAACACAGCCGCGATACATAGGGCTTGCGTGATAGTCAGCGTCCCGCTTCCCACGCTTGTGCCAAAGCTATTTGCCACATCGTTTCCGCCTATGTTAAACGCCATGAAAACGCCCAAAAATACGGAGGTTACGAAGATTAGTTTATTAGCATTTCCTATAAATCCAAAACCCCAAATAAAAAAATAAATCAGTGCGCCAAGAGTTATGCCGATTAAAAGGAGGTTGATTTTTTGTGTTTTCAAAATTTATCCCCAAAAATTTAAAAATAACCCTTCAATTCTACCCTTTATCCATTTAAAAAAAACTAAAAAACAGGGGCAAAATTTATATTGACATTTTTTATCTTTTTTCTTAAATTTTTATGAAAAAGCTTATTTAAAACGCAAAGTAAGATTTTATAAATCATAAAATGATAAAATTAAGCCAAATTTTCAAATTTAAGGTAAAAAATGTCAAGACTTCCAAACGATTCGTCATATTTAGGCATTTTTATTATGTTTATTTTGGCGTTTTGCGTGTTTTCACTCACCGTAAAATTAAGCTCGATTATCAGCAAAAAACTCGCCAATCGCAATGATGAGAGATTGAAAAATGATTTTTACGAAGCAGGCCCAGAGGCCGTAAAACAGCCAAATTCGATAAATTCACACTTTTACATAGTCGCGGTTTTATTTATACTTTTTGATGTTGAGATTATCTTTATGTTTCCATGGGCTGTGAATTTCAAACTCTTAGGCGCGTTTGGATTTGCAGAGATGATTTTATTCATCGCATTGCTTGGCGTGGGATTTGTTTATGCGTGGAAAAAAGGAGCGCTTTCATGGCAGAGCACAAAATAGACTACACCAAAGAAAATGGCCTTCCTATCGTGCTTACCACCGCCGATAAGCTGATAAATTGGGGCAGGTCAAATTCGCTGTGGGCTATGACCTATGGGCTAGCGTGTTGCGCGATAGAGATGATGGCCGCAGGCGCTGGCAGGTATGATTTCGACAGGTTTGGGACGATTTTTCGCGCCTCAGCCAAACAAGCCGATGTGATGATAATCGCAGGCACGCTTACGAAAAAACACGCCGAATTCACCCGCAGACTATATGATGCGATGCCTGAGCCAAAATGGGTGATTTCAATGGGTTCTTGCGCCAATACAGGCGGTATGTTTAACACATACGCCACGGTTCAGGGCTGCGATAGAGTGGTGCCTGTGGATATCTATCTGCCGGGCTGTGCGCCCAGACCAGAGACATTGCAGTTTGCGCTGATGATTTTGCAGAAAAAAATCCGCCGCGAAAGAGCAAACAGAACGCAAAAACCAAAAAGGCTGATTTGATGAGAAAATACACACCAAAGGGCGATAAAAGCGCGAAAAACTACTACAACGATAGATTTTTTGTCCCCAAAAAAAGCGAAAAATTTGACCCGAAAAATTCCAAATTTAGCGATGATTTTGAAAATTTATCAAATTTAGCCAAATTTGAAATTTTAAACGCTTATGTCGAATTTGACACCCTTGTAATTTACATACAAAAAGATGAAATTTTGCCAGCACTTAAAGCATGCAAAGAGCTAGGATATGAAATTTTATGCGAGCTAAGCGGGGTTGATTTCATAGCTAAAAGTGGCGGAATCGAGGTCTTTTATCAGTTGCTTGACATACACAGAGCGCGCCGTATGAGAGCCAAATGCTTCGTCCAAACCGGCGAGTATCTGCCAAGCGCGACAGGTATTTTTAAAAGCGCGAACTGGGCGGAGCGTGAATTATACGATATGATGGGGGTATGGATTGCGGGCCACCCAAATTTAGGGCGAATTTTAATGCCAAATGACTGGTTTGGCCACCCGCTTTTAAAATCATATCCGCTCCAAGGCGACGAATTTGCCAAATGGTATGAGGTGGATAAAATTTTCGGGCGCGAAAAGCGAGAATTAATCGGCGAGGAAAACCGCGATTCGGCTATGGTTGATGACAAAGATACCTTTAATTTCTCGCGCATAAATCACGAGACCCCTTACGGCGAGGCTAGACCGAGCAAAGCTAGCGCGCAAGAATACCAAGAATCTGGCGGAGTGCGCTTCATCAAAAAGGCCAAACGCGGCGCACACAAAATCATAACAGAGAGAAAATAATGCAAAAACCGACCAAACTTAGACCATTTTTCGAAAATGCCGAATTTACGCGCGTTGGAGGCAATATGATACTAAATTTCGGCCCCCAACACCCTAGCGCGCATGGTCAGCTAAAATTAGTCTTAGAACTCGACGGCGAGCTAATCGTGCGCGCACGCCCAGAGGTTGGCTTCATGCACCGAGGCGTGGAAAAAATGGCAGAAAATATGATTTATAGCGAGTTCGTGCCAGTAACTGATCGCATGGATTATATCGCAGCAAGCGCGAATAACTACGGATTTTGCGCTACTGTGGAGAAGCTATGTGGTATCGAGGTGCCACGCAGAGCCCAGATTATTCGCACGATTTTATTAGAGCTAAATCGCATTAGCTCTCACCTGCTTTTTTTGGGCACGCACGCCCTAGATATCGGGGCTATGAGCGTGTTTTTATACTGCTTTCGCTCGCGCGAGCATATACTAGATTTGATAGAAAAATACTGCGGCGCAAGGCTAACGCACAATAGTATAAAAATCGGTGGCGTTTTTGTGGATTTGCCTGAGCTTTGGTGCGAGGAAATGCTTAGCTTTTGCGATGATTTCCCAAATGATATTAAAGAATTTGAAGATTTGCTAGATAATAATAGAATTTGGCTTTTGCGCACCCAAGATGTCGGTGTAATCTCCAAAGAAGACGCCCTAAATTTGGGCTGTTCTGGCGTCATGCTAAGGGCTAGCGGGCATAAATGGGATATCAGAAAAGAGGAGCCTTATCTCATCTACGATGAGTTAGACTTCGATGTGCCTTACGCGAACGCTGGGGATTGCTACGCTAGGTATAAATGCTATATCGCCGAAATGAAGGAAAGTCTAAAAATTTTGCGCCAGTGTGCGGGGCTGTATAAAAGCTCGCCAGCTGGAATTTTAGCCGATAATCCGGAATTCATAAGCCCTAGCAAAGAGCAGATTATGACGCAAAACTACTCGCTAATGCAACATTTTGTCCTAATTACACAAGGGCTAAAACCCCCTGCTGGCGAGATTTATCACGCTACCGAGACCCCAAAGGGCGAGCTTGGATACTACATTTACTCCACAGGGGATTCGCGCCCGTATCGGCTCAAAGTGCGCACGCCTAGCTTTTGGCACTGCGCGCTCTATGAAGAGATACTGCCAGGCCACTACCTAGCCGATGCAGCCGCGATAATCGGTAGTTCAAACATACTTCTTGGCGAGGTGGATCGATGAAACGATACGATTTGCGCCATTTACGGGGAAATTTCCTAAACCGCATGGGGGAAATTTTGAAAAACTCTGCCCCAAACGAGACTATGATTTTTATCTTTGAAATGGGCGAATTCGACCAAATCAAAGCCAGTGCAAACCTCGTGGAAGGGCTAAATTCGACACTTTTAAACTCACTTAGATACAACCAAGCCGACTGGATGATAGTCGCTAGAAAAGGAAAAAAATGAAAATACTAAATTGCGCTTCGTTGCTAAGATTGCAAGCACCAAATTTATGGGAAAAATTTAAAAATGATGAAATTTTAACCCTTTCTGCCCTGCAAGATGAGGGCTATGAAAATTTAATCAAATGCGAAATCGGCGCACAGGGCTATGTTTTGGCGCTTTTGTGTATGAGTTTGCCAAATTTGGACGCCACGCAAAAGGCGTTTTTTGAGGATTTAGACGACGCGTTTATGAGCGCAGAGAGCAATGTCGGAGACGAGGAAATCGAGGTTTTGAGCGAATTTTTGAGTGGTTGCGAAATCCTCATTATAGATGACGCTCTTATCGACACTCACAGCGACAAAGCAAATATCCAAACATTTTTATCGCTTTTGCAAGATGAGTATAAATTTAAAATTTTGCGCCTAAATGGCGAGGAATTTCGCCCGCAAAAACAAAATTTAAGCGAGCTAAAAGAGCTTGAAAACTTCGACGGCGCCGTGGTTTTCAAACACAGCCTCGATGATAAATTCGTCGGTGGGGCGTATTTTAGCATGGTCGCAAAGATCAAAGACGGCGATATGTGCGAAATAAGCACGCCAAATTTTAGCGTAAAACGCAAATTTGAGTTAGACGCAAATTTAAAAGGCACGGTCGCAAGACTTGGTTTTGGGGGAGAAAATTTCAGTGGCTATGACTACGAAATAGCCAAAATAAGCAGGATTTAATGGCAAAAATTACAATTGACGGGCAAATTTGCGAATTTAGCGAAGGGCAGAGCATTTTAGAAATCGCGCGCGAAAACGGGATTTATATCCCGACTCTATGCTACCTGCATGGCGCGTCGCCCACGCTAGCGTGCAGGCTGTGTATGGTCGAGGCCGATGAAAAGGTAGTATATAGCTGTAACGCCAAGGCAAAAGAGGGCATGAGCGTGATCACAAACTCGCCAAATTTAAGCAAAGAGCGCAACGCCATAATGCAGGTTTATTGCATAAATCACCCGTTGGAGTGTGGTGTATGCGATAAAAGTGGCGAGTGCGAATTACAAAACCTAACCCAGCAAATGCGCGTTAGCACTCAATCCTTCGCCGTGGTTGATAGCGCGAAAAAGGTAGAGGATTGGGGGTTTTTGAGCTACGATCCTAGCCTTTGCATTGTGTGCGAACGCTGCATAAAAACCGCCAAAGATCGCCTTGGATTCGAGGCTTTCAAGCTAGTAGCGCGCCAGAGCGAGCCACTAAGTCCAAATTTAAAAGATTCCATGCCAAAAGACGCCTACGCCGTGCTAAATAAAATGCAAAAAAGCCTAATCGCGCGCGTTAGCGATGATGATGATTGCGTAAATTACGGCGAGTGCGCGGCCGCATGCCCTACTGGCGCACTAAGCGTGAGTGCGTTTAAATACAGCTCAAATGCTTGGGAGCTTCGCAAAATACCAGCCTCCAACCCGCACACGAGCGATTGCGAACTGCTTTTTTACGAGGTAAAACGCACTTCAATTTCCGAGCCAAAAGAGAAAATTTACCGCGTAAGTAGCGATATAAATTTTGCCCCTCTTCACGCTGGGGCGCGCTTTGGCTGGGATTTTTCAAACGAAAACGCGGTTAAAAATGAAGCCAAATTTAATGAAATTGTAGAAAAAATAAAAACTGGCGCGATAAAAAATATCAAATTTAACAGCTTCATTACAAACGAGGAAGCGCGAATTTTAGAGCTTTTGCGCGAAAAATTTGACCTAAATTTGATAAATTTTGAGGCCAAAAGATATCAAGATTTTTTGCGAAATTTTAGCGAATATAGCGGTATGAAATTATACAGCGGGAGCGAACAAGCCGTGCGAAATAGCGATTTTATCGTGTGTGCGGGCAGTTTTTTGCGCTCGGACGCGCCGAATTTGGCTTACGCGCTAAATAACGCCCTAAAAGTGCGAAAATCGCACGCTCTGTATTTTCACGCCGTGCGTGATAGCGGGCTAGACGCATTTGGCAAAAATCTCATCTCATGCCAGCACAAGGCGGGTTTGGAAGCGCAAATTCTGCTATGGATTTTGCAAAATTTTGGCGCGCAAATGCCAGAGTGGCTGGATAAAAAACTGGGCGTAAATTTTGAAATTTCAGGCGAAAATAAAGTTTCAAATTTCGTAAAAAACCTAAATTTAGACGAAAACGCCCTCCGCGAAATTTGCCAAAACGCCCAAAATCCCGCCCTAATCATCGGCGAGGATTTTATCAAACATCCGCACTCTGACACCCTTGCGAAATTGCTTGGCATGATTGAGCGATACACGAATTTTAGCGTCTTAATCATACCGCCTCGCACAAACAGCCTTGGCGTGGCGCTAATCTGCAACCTTAGCAAGAATGGAGCTGGCGAGATTTTAGGATACAACGAGGACGGCGATTTTAAATTTGGCGTGAGCGAAGCGGATTTACACGCGCCTAGCCTAGTACAGCAAGAGGGCACCTTCACTAACTATGACAAGCGCGTAGTGCCGACAAATGCGGCATTGGCATACGACGGATACGAGCTAAACGATATCGCAAACGCCCTTGGCATTAATGCCATTTTTGCGATTTCATACACGCCAAATTTGGGCGAGTATTTCGAAAAAATCAAATTTGATGATTTAGAGAATTTTTACGACAACTGCGGGGAAAATCACCGCGGATACACTCTGCAAAACCGCCAAATTTCGCCAAATGCTGATAAATTTGACATTTTTGTTTCAGATGAGATTTGCGCTAAAAATAGCGAAATTTTAATCTATGAAGCAAACCCGCTTCACCAGTTTAACGCCTTTACTGGCATTAGCGCAGCTCTTGGCGAAAGTGGCGCGATATTTATGCACCCAAGCATTGCAAAAGAGCTAAATTTAGCTAATAACGATATGGTAAAAATCGAGTGCGAGGGCGAAAAAATCGTAGTCAAAGTCAAATTTGACAATGAATTTTGCGGAATTTATTTGCCGTATTTCGACGCAAAAATCCCTACGCAAGATATTTTTGTAAATTCGCGCTACAAGGCCGTAAAAATCGAAAAAATCGGAGGCAATAATGAGTGAGTTTGCCCTAAATTTCGCATTTACCTTCGCTAAATGTCTAATCATCATCGCTCTAATCGCCACAATGGCGGGCTTTGCGACATATATCGAGCGCAAGGTCATCGCCTATATGCAGCGCCGCTTAGGTCCTGCTATCGTAGGGCCTGCTGGCGTGCTTCAAGTCGTAGCCGATATGATTAAACTAATCACCAAGGAAGATACGATTCCAACGCATGCAAATAAGTTTCTTTATAAAATTTCGCCGATTATCTCAGCTGCCGCTGCGCTTGTGGCTATTAGCGTGGTGCCACTTTTGCCCGAATTTAGCCTTTTTGGGCACACTATTCGCCCGATTATCGCTGATATAAATGTCGCGCTTTTGTTTTTGCTTGGAGCTAGTGCTGCTGGCGTTTATGGGCTAGTGATCGGAGGTTTGGCAAGCTATAATAAATACGGCCTAATCGGCTCATTTCGCGCCTTTTTGCAGCTAATTAGCTTTGAGGTTATTAATGCTTTAAGCCTAATTCCGATTATTATGATTGTGGGCTCACTCTCGCTAATTGATATCGTAAATACCCAAAGTGGCGGGATTGAAAAGTGGTTCGTGTGGAAAGAGCCAGTATGCTTCGCGCTATTTTTAATCGCTTCGTTTGTGGAGTGTAACCGCACGCCACTTTGCCTTACCGAGAACGAAACCGAGCTTTTAGCAGGGGCTAGCACAGCGTATTCTGGGCTAAGGGGCGGTATGTTTTTCATCGGCGAATACGCCAATATGATAACCTACTCTATCGTAATCTCGCTCATATTTTTTGGCGGATACAATAGCTTTTGGTTTATTCCTGGCTGGGTGATGATAGCCCTTAAAGCGGGCTTTTTCTTCTTTTTGTTTTTATGGAGCAGAGCAGCATTTCCGCACCTGCGCCCAGACCAGCTAATGGCGCTTTGTTGGAAGGTTTGCATGCCACTAGCGCTACTTAGCATTTTAATCACTGGCATTGTGATTTTATAGGAAAGATTATGGGAATTTACAAAGAAATTGACAAACGAAAACCACTTTTAAATAACAAAGACAAATTTAGAGAATTTTTAATTCGCACATTTAGAGGCGAGCTTTTTGTAGGGCTTTGGGTCGTGCTTCGCCAAATGCTTGCCCGTGGCAATACACACACCCTAATCTATCCGCAAGAAAAATTTGATTTAGGATTAAGGTATCGTGGTGTGCATAGGCTAATGAGACTGCTAGAAAGCGGAAATGAGCGTTGCATAGGCTGTGGGCTGTGCGAAAAAATCTGCGTCTCAAACTGCATTGCCATGCAAACTAGCCTTGGAAGCGACGGACGCAAAAAGGTCGAAAACTACTCCATAAATTTAGGCAGGTGCGTGTATTGTGGGCTGTGCGCTGATGTCTGCCCAGAAATCGCAATCGTGCATGGTAGCGAATACGAGCTAGCAAGCGAACAGCGGGCGTATTATGGATTTAAAGAGGATTTTTTAAGCAGGGGCGAGGATTTGTGCTTGGTAGATGCAAATAAAGAATTTGAGGGCTATGGAAGCTTGGACGCGAACGCAGGAGCGCGCGTGAAGCGCACGCCTACTGCGTATTTTAGCGATGAAAAGGAGAGCTTATGATAGAGGCTTTTGCGTTTTATTTTTTCGCAATCCTTACCTTGGGGCTTTTTAGCGTGAGTGTGTTTTCGCGAAATTTGCTTTATGCTATGAGCGCACTGGCTGGCGGCATGATATTTTTGAGCGGATTTTTCTTTTTGCTCGGGGCTGAATTTCTAGGCGTAGTGCAAATCATAGTCTATACGGGCGCAGTAATGGTGCTGTATGGGTTTTCGCTTATGTTTTTTGACGCTAGCAAAAATGTTAAAGAGAGCGCAAAACATGCCAAAATCTTCTACACCTTAGCCATTTTTATCTCGCTTTTGCTAGTGCTAATCATCTCAGGTGCGCTCATCGCAAATGACGCGCCAAGCCTTAAAATCCCAAATAGCGACAATATCCAAGCTATCGGAACTCTGCTTTTTACGAAATATTTGCTGATTTTCGAGGTGGTCGCCATAATGCTACTTGTGGCGATGATTTGCGCTATCGTGCTAACTCACAAACAAATGGATATTTGCCAAAGCTACGAAGAAAGCGCGATAAAGGAGGAGGCATGAGCCTAAATCACTATTTAATCGTGGCAAGTCTTATGTTTGTTTTGGGGCTTGTGGGGGTTATGAAAAGACAAAATTTAATAATGCTATTTTTCTCAACCGAAATTTTGCTAAATTCTGCAAATTTAGCCCTTGTGGCAATCGCTAAATTTCACCAAAATTTAAATGGCGAAATTTTCGCCCTTTTTATCATAGCAATCGCTGCTAGCGAGATTGCCGTGGGACTAGCGCTTTTGATTTTGTGGTATAAAAAAACAGGCAGTATCGAAATAGATAGTTTTGTAAATTTTAAAATTCCACGCGGAGAAAAAAATGCTTGATACTATGTTTTTTTGGCTATTAATCGCACTTTTTGCCCCGCTAGTTTCGGCGATTTTCGCTGGAATTTTTATCAAATTTAGGGATAAATTATTCGTAGGCATCATCTGCTCGTGCCTAATAGTGCTTGGCACAATCGCTTCGCTGTGGCTAGTGGAATTTGTCCTGCAAAACGGCGGTATGGACATTGCGCTAGCAAATTTCATAAGCGCGGGCGAACTAAACATAAAATACGGCGTGATGATCGACGCTCTTAGCACGATTATGGCGATTACCGTGGGGATTGTAAGCTCCGTGGTGCATATTTATTCGATTTATTATATGCAAAAAGACCCGGGATTTGCCAAATTTTTCGCTTACCTTGGGCTTTTTGTCTTTTCAATGCTAGTTTTAGTGCTAAGCGACAACTTCATCGGGCTTTTTATCGGCTGGGAGGGCGTGGGGCTTTGCTCGTGGCTACTAATCGGCTTTTGGCACGATAGGGATAATAACGCCTGGTGCGCGAACGAAGCCTTTATCATGAACCGCGTAGCCGACCTTGCCATGCTACTTGGAATTTTTGCGATTTATCTAAATTTCGGCTCATTTGCCTATGATGATGTCCTAGCAAATGCTAGCACTGCCGACAGGGGCGCGCTTGCGCTCATTGCTGCCTTGCTTTTCATCGGTGCTATGGGCAAAAGCGCGCAGTTTCCATTTCACACATGGCTAGCTGACGCTATGGCAGGACCGACGCCAGTTTCTGCGCTAATTCATGCTGCGACTATGGTTACGGCTGGCGTTTATTTGGTGATTAGAGCAAATTCTATCTTTGCGCTCGCCCCTGATGTGGCACAAGCTATCACCTATCTTGGAGCGTTTGTGGCGATTTTTGCCGCCTCAATGGCGTGCGTGCATAATGATCTTAAAAAAATCATAGCCTACTCTACGCTCTCGCAACTTGGCTATATGTTCGTAGCAGCAGGGCTTGGAGCGTATGCTATCGCGCTCTTTCACCTTGTAACTCACGCGTTTTTTAAATCGCTTCTTTTCCTTGGGGCTGGAAATGTAATGCACGCTATGAACGATAAACTAAATATCCAAAAAATGGGCGCGCTGGCCAAATTTATGAAACCTAGCCTTGCGCTTATGAGTATCGGTTCGCTAGCACTTTGCGGGTTTTATCCATTTTCTGGATTTTTCTCAAAAGATAAAATTTTAGAAACTGCCTTTGCTAGCGGGGCGCACTTTATCTGGGCGGTTTTGTTTTTTGGTGCGATTTTGACTACATTTTATAGTTTTAGGCTTTTAATGCTTGTCTTTTTTGGCGAGAAAAAATACGACCACCACCCGCACGAGGCGAAGCCTTATGCCCTGCTTGCAATGAGCGTTTTAGCGGTTTTGGCGATGATTTGTGGCTTTTTCGCGCCTGAGTTTTACGGCTTTGTGGGCTATGTCTTGCCAAGCTTTCATAATGAAATTTCACACAACACAGAAATTTTACTAATCGCTTTGACGCTAGGTGCTATTAGCGTCGTGGCAATCGCTACAATTTTTGCATATAAAAACGCAAAATTTAGCCCAAATTTGAAAAATTCTAAAATTTACAAAATTTTAAGCGTGCAGTATTTCATACCGCAATTTTACGACATTTTCATAGTGGGAAGCTATAAAATCATAAGCCAAATTTGCGCCAAAATAGATAGCGCGATCATTGATAGCATCGTAGATCTGATCGCCAAAGCGCTACTAAAAATGGGCTTTGCGCTCCAAGGCGCAAACGACGGGACAAATTTGGGCGCAAATTTGAGATTGATGATTTTTGGCTTTTTTGCGCTTTTGGTTTTAGTATTTTTGATTTAAGGTAGATTATGGAGCATTTTTTAAGTTTAATTATATTTTTCCCGGCCGTTGCTGGGGCGCTTGGGGTTTTTATCGATGAGAGGAGCATAAAAACTTATGCTGTGATGATGAGCCTGATAGAATTTGCACTTTCGCTCTTTTTGCTGGCTTTTTATGAGAGCGGGACCTCGTTTAGCACCTCGGCAAGCATAATTAGCGCGTATGGGATAAGCTATTTTATCGGCGTAGATGGGATTAGCCTATTTTTGGTGATTTTAAGCACGCTAATGACATTTTTGGCCCTAATTAGCCTAAGCATAAGGGAGAGGGTTAAAAATTTAATCATCTCGGTTTTGTTTTTAGAAATGACGATGATTGGGGTATTTGTCGCACTTGATGCGATTTTATTTTATATATTTTGGGAGCTCTCTCTTATCCCAATGCTCTATATCATCGGCGCGTGGGGAAGCGGGCGCAGGATTTATGCTGGGGTGAAATTTTTTATCTACACATTTTTTGGCTCTATGTTTTTGCTCGTGGGGCTAATCGCAATGGCGTATTTATACTACAAATCTACGGGCGAATTTAGCTTTAATCTCATTGCGTGGCAGGGGCTAAATTTGCCAATAAATGCGCAAAATTTGCTATTTTTGGCTTTTGGGATCGCATTTGCCATAAAAACGCCGATGTTTCCATTTCACACTTGGCTACCTTACGCGCACGGACAGGCCCCTACAATCGGCTCTGTTTTGCTAGCGGCTGTCTTGCTAAAAATGGGAACTTACGGCTTCGTGCGATTTTCGTTGCCGCTTTTTCCTGATGCGTGCGTGCATTTTGCCCCTTTAATGTGCGTTTTGGCGGTAATTATGGTGATTTATACCAGCTTCATCGCATTTGCGCAAAAAGACATAAAACAAGTCGTCGCTTACAGCTCTATCGCTCACATGGGCGTGATAATACTAGGCATTTTCTCGCTTGGAAGCGAGGGTGTTAGCGGGGCGATATTTTTGATGATTAGCCACGGAATCACCTCTGGCGGGCTTTTTATGCTTGTGGGATTTATCTATGATAGACGCCACACAAAGCTACTAAGCGAGTTTGGCGGACTTGCCAAAATTATGCCAGTTTATGCCTTTTGCTTCGGCGTGGTTTTATTTAGCGGGATTGGACTTCCGCTTACGATTGGATTTGTGGGCGAGTTTTTAAGCCTGCTTGGCATTTATAAAATCAGTTTTTACTATGCACTTTTTGGCGGATTTGGTATAGTTATGGGGGCGATTTATAGCTTAAATTTATACAAAAAAACATTTTTTGGCAAAATTTGCGTCGAACAAAACAGAAGCTTAAAAGATTTGAAATTTAGCGAAATTTCGAGCATTGTTCCGATTTGTGTTTTATGCATTTTCCTAGGTGTCGCGCCAAATTTTATGCTTAGTCGCATTTCGCCAAGTGTGAGCGAAAATATCGCTCTCATGGCGCACAACGCCCAAAATTTAGCCACCAAAAACTATATAGAAAAAGCAAATTTCAAGGCGGTGATAAATGCAAAATAGTCTTTTAAATTTAGCCGTAATCGTGCCAATGGCGATTTTGTGCGTGTTTGCGCTACTGATTTTAGCACTTTGCCTTTTTGGGCGCAAATTACCCCAAAACTTCTACGCCATAATCACACTTTTAGCCCTTATTTTGGACTTTGGCTTCGTTTTTGGATACAGCGGCGGCGCAAGAGGCTTTTTCGATATTATGCTAGTTGATAATCTAGCAATTCTTGCAACACTCATAATTTTGGGTTGTAGCGTGTTTTATATCTGGCTAAGCCTTGGGGCTAAAAGCGCGCACGAATACAGCGTGGCGGAGTTTTTCGCCATTTTTCTTTTTATGATTTTAGGGTATGAATTTATGGTATCAAGCGAAAATTTAATGATGATTTTCGTTGGACTTGAAACCTCATCGCTAGCACTTTATACACTCATTGCCATGCACAACCGCGCGCGCTCTGCTGAGGCTGCGCTCAAATACTTCGTAATGGGCGCGCTTGGTTCAGCGTTTTACGCATTTGGCGCGGCGCTATTTTTCTTAATCACAGGCTCATTTGAAATTTCGCAAATCGCTATGATTGCGCAAAATTCAGGCCTTAGCACGAGCGCGGCTCTGTTTGGCGCAAGTGCATTTATGATAGCTTCTATCGGCTTTAAGCTATCGTTTATACCATTTCACGCATGGATTATGGACGCTTACGAGGGCGCTAGCTCAGCCCTTAGTGGCTTTATGTCCGTCGCGCCCAAAATCGCAGCCTTCATCGTAGCCATTAGGCTTTTTGAAGCGCTACAAAACATAGGCGTAGCGTGGCTTAACTCGGTTTTATACGCAATCGCCGTGCTTACAATGAGCGTGGCAAATATCATGGCACTAGTCCAGCACGATGTCAAACGCATGCTATCTTACAGCGCGATTAGCCACGCTGGATTTGGGCTTTGCGCCATAGTTATCGGCACGACGGAAGCAAATTTAAGCCTTTTTGTTTATTGGGTTTTATACGCAATGGCGAATTTAGGCGCGTTTGCCGTGCTTTGGAGCGCAAGGGAAAAAAGGGATTTGCACGGCGTCGGTAGCGAAATTTGGAGCCGTTTTGAGTATCCATACGAGAAATTTAACGGCCTTATCCACACATTTCCACTGCGCGCGATTGCTCTGGCTATTTTTATGCTTAGCCTTGCTGGGATTCCGCCGTTTGGGCTGTTTTGGGGCAAACTATATTTGCTTGGCTCTGCTATTAGGGGCGAATTTTACGGCTTGGCTGTGATAATGGCGGTAAATAGCGCGGTTGCGCTGTATTATTATCTGCGTTTAATCGTGTGTATGTTTTTGTGCGAGGCAGACTTTCGCTCAGCTAAATTTCGCGCCGCACTGCGCCAAAGTAGCGCACCGATAAATTTCGCCGTGGCTTTGTGTGCGGTTTTGTGCGCTATCATGCCGTTTCTTGTGGATTTTATAAGTAGTAGTATGGGTAAGGTTTTGCTTTAAGATTAAAATTTTGGCTCAATTTTGAGCCAAAATTTAGTGAATTTACGGGCAAATTTTACTCTGCCACCCTAGTTTCGTTTGGATCCATTTCGATGATTTCCCATGGTAAGCCTTGGCGATTTAGCTCGTCCATAAATGGCTTAGCATCAAATTCTTCCATATTAAATACGCCTTTTCCACTCCACTTACCAGTTGCTATCATCATCGAGCCTATCATAGCCGGCACGCCTGTGGTGTAGCTAACGGCTTGTGCGCCAGTCTCAGCGTAGCACTCTTCGTGGTCGCAGACATTGTAAATATAAACCTTGCGTGGCTTTCCGTTTTTGACGCCTTTTATCACACAGCCGATATTTGTTTTGCCTTTGGTGCGTGGTCCTAAACTTGCCGGGTCAGGAAGCAAAGTCTTTAAAAACTGAATTGGCACGATTTTCATGCCGTTATGCTCGACTTCGTCAATGCGAAGCATACCGACATTTTCTAGGCAACGCATGTGCGTAAGATAACTTTGCCCAAAGGTCATAAAAAAGCGAATTCGCTTTAAGCCTTTGATATTTTTAACCAAACTTTCCATTTCTTCGTGGTAAAGCAAATAGCTATCTTTCACGCCGACACGCGGGTAGTCCCATTTCATCATTATTTCAAGCGGTTTTGTGGTGATCCACGAGCCATTTTCCCAGTATCTGCCATTAGCTGAGACTTCACGCAAATTAATTTCTGGGTTAAAATTTGTTGCAAACGCGTATCCGTGGTCGCCTGCGTTGCAATCAAGTATATCAATCTCATTTATTTCATCAAATAAATTTTGCTGCGCATAAGCGCAAAATACATTTGTAACGCCCGGATCAAATCCGCTTCCTAGAAGTGCGGGAATTCCTGCATTTTTAAAATCATCATTTTTCGCCCATTGAAGTTTGTATTCAAAGTGCGCTGTGTCTGGGTGCTCGTAGTTTGCGGTATCGATGTATGGGATTCCCGCTTTCAAACAAGCGTCCATAAGCGTTAAATCCTGATACGGCAAAGCCACATTTAAAAGCAAATCTGCTCCGATTTCTTTGGCGAATTTTGCCACGGCTTCGGTATCATCAGCATCGATTTTAGCTGTTGCGATTTCTACGCCAAGGCGCTCTTTTATAAATTTAGCAATCTCATCGCATTTGCTTTTGGTTCTACTAGCAAGAGTTATTTTGGTAAAAACCCCAGAATTCATCGCACATTTCACGGTTGCCACACGGCTTACTCCACCTGCTCCGATAATCAAAATATGGCTCATTTTTCTTCCTTTAAACAAAATTTGCAAATTCTATCAAAAACGCACTTAAAAGCTAAATTTTAAACAAAAATTCCGCTATCAAATACGCCATATAGACCATTATCACGCCCACCACGCTATCTATGATCCGCCATGCTTTTTCGTTCGCAAACAGCCCGGCAAGCGCCCTAGCAGCGTATCCTAGGCTAAAAAACCACGCGAAGGATACCAAAACCGCCCCGCAAAAAAACCAAATTTTTAGCTCGCTTGGCACGGGAGCTGATGTCGAGCCGATAACGACGATAGTATCCAAATAAACATGCGGATTTAGCACGGTTACGGCTAGGGTTTTTAAAACCACCGGAAGCAGTGAGGCGTTTTTGGCGTTTTTGATTTTGGCAAAGTGCGAGCCCTTGTATGCGCTACGAAATGAGGCCAACGCGTAACTTAGCAAAAACAAAATTCCACTCACACCCAAAATCAGCGTCAAAAGCTCGTTTTTAGCGAAACTCTCGCCCACGACAAAGACGCCAAAGCCCGTAAAAACGATATCAAGCAGGGTGCAAAGCGCGCAAACGACGAAAATATAGCTTTTGGCTAGGCCTTGCGAGATGACAAAGATATTTTGTGCGCCAATCGCTACAATCATCGATAGCATGAGCCCAGCCCCGCGCAAAAATGCGCTAGTGATGGCTGGGTCTATCATTTGCGTTTGCCGTGTTTTTTAGAATTTGCACTAGGCTCTTCGGGTTCGTTTTCAAAGCCCATTTTAGCGCGCAAAATTTTATTTATTTCATAGATTGAGGTTTCGTAGATATCTGGCATCGTAGCCTCTGTATCAGTATAGAAATGCAAGAAATTATAAGTATCGTCCAAATCCAGAGCGCGCTTGAATTCGAAATTTAAAAGCTTAACCTGCTTTTTGCCAGCGGTGAAAGTTTTGACATTGATATTTTTAATATCAGCGAATTTAAACTCACACTCGCGCTCATTTATGACGATTTTTAGGGCATCGTCGGTGATTTCGATATGTTTTTTGCTAAACATTTTTTTCAGACAAAACAGCGCGCTCACGGCACAAGTCGCTGACATAAAAAGCGCAATCCCGCCATATCCGATATGATACAAATATCCGCCACAAACTGCCAAAATAAGGGCAGCGACCAAGGTTGCTCTAACTGGTTTTTTATTTTCGTTTATTATCATTTTTACCTACTTAAAATTTGTTTTATATGTTCGTAAATTTTATAATTAAATGCGTCGATTGCGCGCGATTTTGACAAATTTGAGCTACTATTTTGATAGGTCAAATTCGTAGTGTAATCCTGCCAAGCTTTGCCATTTTTCACGCTGATTAGCAAGCCAACCTGCGCGTCATAGAGCCTTTCAGGGACATCGTCATACCATGGATCATAAAACATCGGAAATCCCATGCCTACGCCCCAGCGGCTGTGTCTATGACCTCTACCGCCACCAAAACCAAAGCCAAAACTAAACCTAGGCCTTGCATAATAATCCCCACCAACGCTTAGCAAGCGAAAATAATTTATATTTCCGCCCACCTTAATCGTGGCGTCTTTTTCGTTTTTTACTACCACAAATCCGTCTTTTACCAGATATTCGCTCACAGCCGAGGTTAGATTTAAATCACTCGTGCTGGTGTTTGTAAAACTCACGCTGATGAATTTTTTCTCTGGCATTTTGGTGATAAAAATCGGCTCGCTCGTGCGCACGATCCCGCTATTTACCGGCGCTTTTGCACAACCTGTAAAAAACGCAAAAATACAAATCGTAAAAACGCTTAAAATTTTAATTTTCATCAAATTTCTCCGAAAAAATTTCAGAGATTGTAGCAAATTTAGGATTAAGAATTTATAGAATTGAGAAATTTTGGGAGATTTCTCTCCCAAAATTTTATAAATTTGTGCCCCGAGTAAGCACGCGTTTGCGATAAACTTCCGAAACTTTCGCGCTATCGCCGACTAAAAGCGCATTTGTGCAACAAATCGCCGCGCACATTGGCACCTTGCCCTCAGCTATGCGATTTTGGCCGTATTTGTGAAGCTCGGCACTAGAAAATGTCTCCTCAGGACCGCCTGCGCACATTGTGCATTTATCCATTGCGCCTTTTATACCAAAAGCACCGTCTCGTGGGAACTGCGGCGCACCAAATGGACACGCATACAAGCAGTATCCGCAACCGATACATTTATCTTTATCATGCAAGACAATTCCGTCAGCCCTGATATAAAAGCACTGCACTGGACAAACCTGCGCACATGGCGCGTCTGTGCAGTGCTGACACGCGATCGAGCTAGCCACCTCTTTGCCAGGGACACCCTCATTTAGGATTAAAACCTTGCGTCTATTAATGCCCACAGGGACTTCGTGCGCATTAGAGCAGGCCACTTGACAGCCGTAGCATGCGATACATCTTTGGACATCTACATAAAATTTCATTCTTCCCATTATCTACTCCTTACGCTTTTTCCAAACGGCAAAGTCCGGCGTTAAATTCCGAAATTTGCGTATTTATATCAAAGCCGTAATTCGTGATAGTGTTCGAACTCTCGCCGATGACATAAGGTTTCGCCCCCTCTGGATAGCGCGAGCTTAGATCCACGCCCTGCATAATTCCAGCGAAGTTATACGGAAGCACTATGCGATCTGGTGTAACAGAGTGCGAATATATACATTTGACCTTGATTTTCGTGCCTTGTGGCGAGTGTATCCACATCATCGCCCCGTCAGCTATACCATAATCTGCTGCTAGTTTTGGATTGACATGGGCAAACATCTCTGGCGTGATTGCTGCAAGGTATTTGCTAGTGCGCTCTAACATACCAGCACCGCTTAAATTTACAAGTCTCATTGAGCTCATAATCGTAGGAAAATCCTTGCTCCAATCTTGTTTTTTCTGCTCGCTGATAAATTTAACCTCGACACGGAAATTTTTAGCCTGATCGTCAAATGTAGGATATTTTTCTACCAAATCCCAGCGCGGAGAGTGCAACGGCTCTCTGTGTTTAGGGATAGGATCGGCAAACTCCCAAACTTTCGCCCTAGCCCTTGCGTTTCCACAAGGACAAATTCCAAATTCACGCGCTTTTTGGTTGATGATTCCGCTATAATCATCACTCCAACTAGGCCCCATTTTTGCCTTTTCTTCCTCGCTAAGCGTGATTCCTAGCATTTCTTCGATATTATCTTTTAGCAAATGTGCATGTCCGCCAGAAATTTTCGCTCCTGGCAAAGTTATGCCCTCGCCTGCTAGCTGTGAAACGCCGTCGTGCTCTAAACCAAAGCGATTTCTAAATCCCATACCGCCCTTTTCATAAGGTTTGCTTAAATCATACAAAATAGGCGTGCCTGGGTGCTTAATGTCCCAGCAAGGCCACGGAAGTCCGAAGTATTCACCCTCTACCTCGCCTCCAATTCCCATTAGTGTATCAGGATCGAAAAATTCCCAGTTTCTTTGGTGTCGTCTTAATCTCTCTGCGGTTCTACCTTGTGCGCCGATACTATGACCGCACCTTGCGATCTCATTTGTAGCGTCATCTGGCCAGACAAAAGGCTCATTATCGGCTTTTACCTGCTTGATTTCGCCATTTACGACTTCCATTTTCATACCGCGAGTGTATTCATCATAAAAGCCAAATTTTTTGGCGAACATAAACATTACTTCGTGGTCTTCCTTGCTCTCATAGATTGGTTTGATGACCTGAGTGCGCCACTGACCAGTTCTGTTTGTAGCTTGTAAATGCCCCTCTGTCTCAAACTGCGTGCAAGTAGGAAGGACATAAATGCCGTCCTTTCTATCGCTTAAAATCGCAACTTCGTTTAAGAAAGGCTCGGCTACGACGAGCATATCTAGCTTATCGACAGCTTGTTGAATTTTGGTCAAATGCGCCATAGAGGTAATTCCTGTGCCTTGAACCCAAAGAACTCTTAAATTTCCACTCGAATATGTTTTTTCCTCTTTTAGCACGCCTTGCCACCATTTAGAGAGCGAATAGCCTTTTTCGTTGCGCCAAGTTATCTCTTTCTCGGCGTTTGAATCGACATGGAAATACTCATCAAAATTCGTTCCAGGAACTTTTCCGCCTTGTTTTGGCTCTTTAATGGTCGTAGCGAAGCGTTTGACAAATGTATCAAAATCCACGCCCCAGCCCTTGCAGTAGTGTTTCCACGCCGCATCACCTAGTCCATAATACATTGGCAGTGTATCAGCCAAATCGCCCATATCGGTAGAGCCTTGGACATTATCGTGACCTCTAATGATATTCGTTCCACCGCCCGGTTTGCCCATATTTCCTAAAACTAATTGCAAAATCGAAAGAATTCTAGTATTTGAGCTACCCACAGAGTGCTGAGTGATACCAAGAGCCCAAATCAGCGTAGCTGGTTTGGTCGTAGCAAACATTTTTGTAAATTCGAGCAACTCTTCGATCTTACAGCCTGTAACATTTGCTGTCTCTTCTGGCGTCCATTTTTCGGCCTCTGCGCGAATTTCATCAATTGCGTAAGATTGATTTGCGATGACATCTTTATCTTCCCAGCCGTTTTTGAAAATAAGATGAAGCATACCATAAACAAAGGCTATGTCCGTTCCTGGGCGGATTCTGATATACATATCAGCCTTGGCCGCAGTTCTAGTAAATGCAGGATCTACAACGACGATTTTCGCGCCGTTTCTATCTTTGGCTTGCAGAGCGTGTTTCATACCACCAACTGGGTTTGCCACGGCTGAATTTGCACCGATGAAAAGTATCATTTTTGAGTTTGCTGCCATATCACCGAAGTGATTTGTCATAGCGCCATAACCCCATGTATTCGCCACACCGGCGACTGTTGCGCTATGTCAAATTCTAGCAACATGGTCTATATTATTAGAACCCCAAAATGCTGCAAATTTTCTAAAATAAAATGCCTGTTCGTTGCAAAATTTAGCTGAACCTAGAAATTCTACGCTATCTGGACCATCTTCTTTTCGCACTTCTAGCATTTTTGCTGAAATTTCATTAACTGCTTGATCCCAGGTAATGCGCTCCCACTTACCATTAACTTTTTTAAGTGGGTATTTTAAACGCATTTTTGACTTGGTTAAATCGATTTGATCGATTCCCTTACAGCAGTGAGAGCCCTGCGAAATCGGGTGGTCTACCGCCATATCTTGGCGAATCCAAGTGTTTGTGCTCTCATCGACCTGCGCGATGATACCGCACCCTGCCGAACAAATCGAGCAAACCGTCTTTTTATAAACCGAATTTGGAAAAGGGTTTTTAATCTCTTGCTCCGTCGCCTCGCGAAGTGTGTCGTTAGCTCCAAACGCACTTACGCTAGCACCGCCCAAAGCAGCGAGTTTTAAAAACGACCTTCTGCCGATCGTATTTTCACTCATAATCTACTCCTAATACGCTACTTTGTAGTATTTTTGCCACGCTTCACTTTCAAAGTAAAGCACCTCTTTTTTTGGTGATTTTCCGCGAACTGTGTTTGGTTGGGGAGTGTCTTTATCACCGTTTGCACTAGCCACGCTAGCAGCTATACCTACGGCACCGACGGCGCCGACTTTTAGAGATTTTTTGAGAAAATCTCTGCGTTTGCTTTGCATAATCTCTCCTTTAAAAGGAAATTTTATTTTAATCTTTGTCGTAACGCCTGCTACATATCTTAAAATAGTTGATATTAACGAAAAGTTAATAATAAAGCGGTTAAAAATAAAATTATAATTTAAGATTAATTTTATTTTAAGAAAGGCTAAAATTCGGCGAATTTAGCCAAATTTCGCCAAAATTTTAGCGAATTTACTCGTCAAATTCAAAATTGTGCTTCGCGTTTTTGAAATTTCCACGGTAAAGCTTAGCATTAATTGATTCTTTGGCGATATTTTTATCTTTTTGCGGTTTTGGCAGGGCTAAAAGCGAACGCTCCAAAGCAAAAAAACTCTCCATAATCCCAGCCAACGCCCTAAAAAATTTCGAGCTTTTGTGCTCCTTTAAAAGCCCCATAAAATGGTCGCAAAACTCATTTATCACGCTTGCAAAAAGCTCGGTTGAGAGAAAAATATTTCCATTTTGCGCCTCCGCCTCATCGCGCAAAAGCGAAGATTGCAGATAAAAGATAAATCCCACAAAATCCTCGCTATCCTTGCAAAGCTCGCTGTTACGGCGAAATTTGCTCTTTTTAAGGGTGTTTGTGATGAGGATTTTCATTCTGCCCTCGTCCCTGCCCTCGTCGTAAAAACTCGCTGTCGTCGGGACATTGACAAAAGAAAAATCAAACAAAACATCGTTTTGCTCGCGCCTAAACTCCTCAAAACTAAAATTTTGCAAAATTTCAAAATTCTTAGCGTCTGCTTCGCTAATCGGCGATGATTTTAGAAATTCGAGTTGCTCTTTCCATAGGCTAAATTTAGCCCCGTTTTCGTAGAAAAAAAACGGAATTGCGAAAAATTCATAATAATACGACCTAGCCTTAATCAAATTTAAATCCATTTTCAAATCTCCTCTTGCATTTGCTTTAAAATCATAATTTTCGCCTTGCAATCAGCGCAACAAAACAGCGTTTTTGCCTTATCTGCGTCGTCCGCGAAGTGCGCGCTCATCAAATTTGCGATTTTCATAATCGCCTTTTTTGTGGCGAATTTTTTGCCACACTCGATACACTCAAACAGCTCGTCGCGAGCTAAAATTTGATACTCGAAAAACTCTTTTTTAAGCTCTACGCCACACAAATCAAGTGCCATAGTATCTTTTTCGGCGCAACTTCGCACGCAGTAATCGCACCCCACGCAAAGCGAAGCGTTAAATTTGAGCGAATTATCGCTTTTATCGGCAAAAAGTGCGCCTGTGTTGCACGCGCCCGCGCACGATAGGCACAGCGTGCAGGTTTGCTCGTTTATGCTGATTTTAGCGTGGCTTTGCGACGCGCCGTTTGCAATCACGCCGTAATCGCCCTCGCCCACCATAAATGCCATGCGAGCTGAGAAAATTTCAATTTTGCTCAAATTTGTCTCATTTAGGCTAAATTTCCACTTTTGCCCGCTTTTAGCCAAATTTAGCGCAGTTTTTAGCTGAGCTTCATTGCTAGCCACAAATACAGCCTGCACGCCATAAATCGCCATTGTCGCGCTATTTATGAGATTTATCGCATCTTTTGTGGCTTCGCAAATCTCGCCCTCAAAAAGCACGATTTGCGAGCCAGTTTCTTGCATTATGCTAAGCAAAAAAACCTCATCTAGCTGAAATTTAGCAAAAATTCCAAATGGAAGCACGCCGCAGGGCAAACTCACACCCGAAATCTCGCCAAAGCTCGCCTCATTGGCAAGAAGTGGAATTTTGCCGGCGTAGAGTTTCGCCATTTGACTAACCGCGATTGGTGGCTGTTTTGCCGAGCTAATCGCGCCTGTGGGGCAGATACTCACGCACCTACCACAGGCTATGCAATCAATATGCGAAATTTCAAGCTTGCGATTTTGCTCATCTTTCAAAAGCGCCACACTAGGGCAAACCTCCACGCATTTGGCGCACAGCTCCACTCTCCTGCCCTCGTATTGACAGAGGTTTGCGTTAAATGAAATGTTGTTTTTGTAAGTGTAAATCGGCGATTTTTCGGATACGAGAGCTAGAATTTCATCATCATTTAACCCTGCGATTTCATAACAACCACTTTGGCGAAGTTGATAGCTTTTTGCATTTTCTACTAGGAAAAAATCGGCCTCGACCTCGTATTCATCGGTGTTACTTAGCACGCTTACGCTCAAATCGCCAATCCCGCCATAGACAAATTTTACCTCAGCGTGAGTTAGGCAAATCACCTTAAATCCAGCGTTTTTGAGCGCATTTACACTGCTTTCGCGCTCATTATCGCTTACGAAAATTATATTTTTTCCCACTGGTTTTTGATAGGCATTATCCGCGCCATAATCAAACATCACCGCCTTTGCTTCGTATAAAATTTCGACATTTCTAGCGATTTGAAGCATTTCATCGTTTGTGGAATTTATATAAAAATTTATCTCTGGCGCGTAAATTTCAGCCTTTAAGCTAGGCGAATTTGCCACGACAAAGTGTTTTTCGCTATCAGTGCAAACCTCTATGCTATCGCCTAAAATGGCCTCTTTTACGCCCACTGGGCTAAATCCGTATTCGCTCATTTTCTATCCTAAAAACAAAATTCGCATTTTTTACACTCATTTTCTAAACAATCGTTAAATGTAAATTTAAACTAAACATAAGTTAAATTTGTAATTTTTTTGGCATGTTAAATTTTAATAAAAATAGTGATAAAAATGGTCCGTAAAAACAAAATTTATAGGATTTTTTAAATGCAAATCAAACTTCCCAAAGTCGATAAAATCGCAAATAGCGTAGAATTTCACGGACTTTTGAAGCCTGTGGTTTTGCGGATTGCAAAAGAGGTCATAAACGAATTTCGAACCAGCCTAGTAAATGGCGAAAATTCTTGCGCTAGCGAAGAGCAAATCATCGCGCAAATCAAATCCCGCTACGAAAAATTCGCAAATCTCACACTTCGCCCGCTTATCAACGCAACCGGCGTCGTGCTTCACACAAATCTCGGTCGTAGCGTGATTTCGCCTGAAATTTTATCTCGCGCGCAGGGGACGATTTGCGCCTATTCTAACCTCGAATTCGACCTAGATAGCGGAACGCGCGCCAATCGCTACGATTATACTAGCGCGCTTTTGGCTGAGCTTTTTGGCTGCGAGAGCGCACTTGTGGTAAATAACAACGCAGCGGCTGTGTTTTTGGTACTAAATACCTTTGCTAGGGGGCGCGAAGTCGTGGTAAGCCGTGGTGAGCTAGTCGAAATCGGCGGGAGTTTTAGAGTGAGCGAAGTCATGGCGAACTCTGGGGCGATTTTGCGCGAGGTTGGCACCACGAATAAGACTAAAATTTCGGATTATCAAAACGCCATAAATGAAAATACGGCAGTTTTGATGAAAATTCATCGTTCAAATTTTGAAATTTCAGGTTTCACGCAAAGTGTGGAAATAGACGAAATTTCGCGTTTAGCAAAATTTGCGAGCGAGAAAAAGGCTGAATTTTACGAGAAAAAAGAGCTGGAATTTAAAATTTGCGAAGAGGAAAAGTTTAACGAAATCATTGATTATTACGATCTTGGAAGCGGGAGCGTAAATGATTTAGGCTCAAATTTAAGCAAAAACGAGCCAAAAATTGGTGAAATTTTAGCCCCTGGGGCTAGGCTGATTAGTTTTAGCGGGGATAAACTTTTTGGAAGTGTGCAGTGTGGAATTATACTAGGCGAGAAATCCTTAATCGAAAAATTGCGCAAAAATCAGCTTTTGCGCATGCTTCGCGCTGATAAAATCACACTTGCGATTTTAAACGAAACGATTAAGGCTTACATTAATAAAGAATTTTCGCTAATTCCTACGATTGATCAAATTCACTTGCCCCTTAGCGAGCTTGAAAGGCGCGCCAAGGCTGTTTTGGACGCGCTAAAAAATACTAAATTTCAAGCAAGCCTTATTCGCACAAAAACCTTTGTGGGTGGCGGAAGTCTGCCTTGTAAAAACTACGATAGCGTCGCTTTGGTGCTTAGCCAAAACGCTAGCCCAGAGGAAATTTCGGCGAAATTTAGGGCGCGCGGGATTATCGGGCGCATTGAAAATGATAAATTTTTGCTTGATTTTCGCGCCATTTTAAAGCACGATTTGCAAAAACTAATAAAAATTTTAAAGGAAATGTATGAATAGCGTCATAATCGGCACAGCAGGGCATATCGATCATGGCAAAACCGCACTCATAAAGGCGCTAAATGGCGTCGATGGCGACAGATTGGCAAGCGAGATTGAGCGCGGAATCACGATTGATTTAAGCTTTTCAAATTTAAAATCAAAAAACGCAAATATCGCATTTATCGATGTTCCTGGACATGAAAATTTAGTTAAGACTATGATTAGTGGGGCGTATGCGTTTGATTGCGCGCTTTTAATCGTCGCTAGCGATGACGGGCTAATGCCCCAAAGCAGGGAGCATATCGAAATTTTATCGCTTTTAGATGTAAAAAGCGTGGTTTTGTGTATCACAAAGTGCGATCTCACGGACTCTGCGCGCCAAAACGAAGTTAAAAAAGAGTGCGAGGAATTTATAGCCAAATTTTCAAATTTGCAAATTTTAAATACATTTTTCCTAAGCGCAAAGACAAATTTAGGCGTTGATGAGCTTAAATCTTATCTATTTAACATAAAGCCAAAACCGCGCAAAAATGGGGGAATTTTGCATTATTATATAGATAGAATTTTCACTTTAAAAGGCATTGGCACGGTGGTAACTGGCTCGCTTATTAGTGGGGCGATTTCGCGTGGCGAAAAGCTTCTTTGCGCAGATTGTGGCAAAATTTTAACCGCCAAAAGCCTGCAAATCCACGATACCGACACGCAGGTTGCGTATGCGCCAAACCGCGTAGCAATCGCGCTTGATGCTAAAACTAGCGAGTTAGAGCGAGGCTATATCCTCACTAAAAAGGGCTTTTTTAGGGGATTTAACGAATCCGATACGCTCTTTCGTGGCAAAATAGCGCATGGGGAGGATGTGAGCTTTTGTGTGGGCTCAAAGCAAACGCCAGCCAAAGCGCGCATTATCAAAGAGCTTGATAGCGGCGAATTTTTGATAAATTTCAAATTTGAAAAAACTATGTTTTTGAAATTTGACGAGCCGTTTGTATGCTTGGCAAACTCTCGCGTGTGTGGGGGCGGAAGGGTGCTAAATTCGGTCATCGAGCCACTAAAAAAGGCAAATAAGGCAGAGTTTTTAACCGCACTTTTGCACAAAAATTTCAAAAAAGCCTTTGAAATTTTAAGCAAATTTCACCGCCACGGATTTGGGCTGTTTTCGGCGTATCAGAGATTTGATATGGATTATGATAGCGCAAAAGCGATTGCTAAAACGATACCAAATACATATTTTGACGAAGCGACGCTGTGCGTGTATGATAATAGCGCGATTGGCGATATCAAAGAGCTGATTAAATTTATCATAGCCAAAAACCCGCACGCTGTATTTTCCCCAACCTCAATCGCTCTAAAACTCTCTTGGGCTAGCGAAAGCTTAGCCTCCATCGTGCTTAGCGAGCTAGAAACAGCCGGCGTGATAGAAAAAACCGGTGGCGTGTATATCAAAAAAGGGGCGAATTTACAGGATTTAAAACAGAGCTTGGAGGGCAAAATTTTTGACATCATCAAAAAAGGCGGAATTGCCCCGCTTGCGCCATATAATATCTACGAAATGCTCGATATCGACCGCGTCAGTGGCGATGACGCTCTGAAAAAACTAACATATTCTAAAAAGGTAGTTCGCCTAGCGCACAATCTGTTTGTGGAGGCTGGCAATTTAAGCCAGATTATCAAAAAGCTTTATGATTTGATAAAAGAAGCTGGTTTTGCCGATGTAGCAAATGTCAAAGAGAGGCTAAATTTAAGCAGGAAATTTGCGATTTCTTACCTAGAATACCTCGACAATCTAGGCGATATCATCACAATCGATAATAAACGCTACTTAAAAAAATAAGTTATTTACAAATTTTGGCTAAAATCGTTGGATTTTTTAAAAAAGGAAGAAAATGAAAAAAGTTTTACTTTTCTCGCTTGCGGGCGCGCTAAGCCTAAATGCCGCGCTTAGCGATAGCGAAATTTTATCTATGTATGGTGGTTTGCCAGCAAATTTAAAAATCAGCGTGGCTGAGCGTATGCCAGTAGAGGGGCTAAAAGATATCCAAGCTGTGATTTTAAAAATTTCAAATGGCGAAATTTCACAAGAAGAGGTGATTTTCACTAGTGGAGATTTGGTTTTAATGGATGTGATCGACCCTAAAAAACAGATTCTTTACAAAGACCAAATCAAACAATCTAGACTTTCAAAAGGGGTAGCAAGCGTCTATAAAAGCGAAAGCAAAGACAATATCATTTCCCTTGGAAATGACCCTAAAAAGCCAACCTTGCTAATGCTAACTGACGCCGAGTGTCCGTTTTGTCGTAGAGAGCTAGCCGAAATCGAGCGAACGCTTAAAAGCAACAATGTCGAAATTGTAATGACATCAGTGCATGGAGATAGCGGTCATGCCAAATCAGCGCTGATTTACAAAGAGGTCAAATCAGCCAAAACTGACGCCGAAAAAATCGCTGTTTTGCGCAAATACTATGCCGAAGATAACAAAGCAAACGCTTCAAGCGTAAGCCCTGAGGAACTAAAAAGCGCAAAAGCTATCGCCGATAAATACTTCTCATCTGGCCTAAATTCAGTGCCATTTATCATCGAAACTTCTAAATTAAAATAAATTTCAAAATTTATACTTCAAATTCCACGCTAAATTTATGAATTTAGCGTGGTGTAAATTTCAAAATTTCATTAAAATTTAAATTTTGGAAATTTTAAAATTTCCAAAATTTTGGGTAGGTTATTTAGATTTTTTTGTAGAATTTGTAGGATTTAGGTTGCGGTCAATTATGCGGACATTTGCGTTTGCGCGGATTCTATCGTTAAATTCCTCGACCATTTTTTTGCGCTTGTTTGTCACATAGGCTTCGATTGCCTTTTCTTGCACGCTTTCGAAATCTGCCATTTGCACGCCTTTTTTATCATTTACATAAAACATCTCATATCCATTTGCCGTAGGGATAACTGGTGAGAATTTACCCTTATCCACGCTTGTGACGATATATTTTAGCCCAGCGTCCATTTGATTGGCTTTTAGCGTGCCACGCATTACATACACATTTCCTGGTCGTGCGTTTGGATTGCGTTTGATAGGATTAAGAGCACTCTCGCTTTTGGCGATATAGCGAGTTAGCGTAATGCTATCAAAGGTCGTGAATAAAGATGGGTTTTGCTCGTAAAATCTGCGCACATTTTGTGGTGTTACGGTGCGTTGCACATCGGCAAAAAGCGGTCCATAGAGCTTTTCTTCTAAAATTCCGCGACGCACATTTTCTCTAAACGCCTCTTCTGACATTTTTTGCTGTTTTAGCGCCTTTTGTAGCTGTTCTAGGCTAAGTTTGTTCTGCTCGGCAATCATTTTTATGCGGTTATCTATTTCGGCCGGGCTTACGGTGATTCCTCTGCGCTTAATCTCAGAATCTTGCAATTTTTGCTTGATTAAAATTTCCATTGCAGCTTGCGGGCTGGCACCTGTGGCCTTTTGGACTCTGGCTAATTCGTAATTCGTAATCGGCTCGTTTTCTACGACAGCCACGACGCTATTTACGACATTTGCGTTTAACGCGCCAAAACCTAAAAGTGCAACAACGGCTAGTTTTTTTATCATTTTCAACCTTTATTTAGTCTTTTTGCTTTATAATCCCACGATTATAACATTAAAAAGTAAAATTTTAAAAAGGAAATTTATGATTGTAACTCGTTTCGCACCAAGCCCGACAGGGTATTTGCACATCGGCGGATTAAGAACTGCGCTGTTTTCATACCTATACGCAAGAGCAAATAACGGCAAATTCTTGCTTCGCATTGAAGATACGGATTTAAAAAGAAATTCGGTAGAGGCCGCAAAGGCTATCGAAGAGGCGTTTAAATGGTGCAGCCTAGACTACGACGGCGAAATCGTCTATCAAAGCTCACGATTTGATTTATACAAAGAATATGTCCAAAAGCTCCTTGATGAGGGCAAAGCATACAAATGCTATATGAGCAAGGCTGAGCTAGACGCGCTAAGAGCCGAGCAAGAAGCCAGAAAAGAGCGCCCAAAATACGATAATAGGTATCGCGATTTCACAGGCACACCGCCGGTTGGTATCGAGCCAGTAATCCGCATAAAATCGCCACTTGACGGCACGATTGAGTTTAGCGACGGAATTAAGGGCGATATGAAATTTGAAGCCAAAGACATTTTAGACGATTTTATCATCGCTAGAAGCGACGGCACGCCGACTTATAATTTCACGGTCGTCATAGATGACGCGCTAATGGGCGTTACAGATATCATCAGAGGCGATGATCACCTATCAAATACCCCAAAACAAATCGTGCTTTATAACGCACTTGGATTTAAAGTGCCTAAATTTTACCATGTTGCTATGATAAATGGCTCTGACGGCTCAAAACTCTCTAAACGCCACGGCGCGACAGATGTCATGGAATACAAAAAAATGGGCTATTTGCCACAAGCTCTGCTAAATTTCTTAGTCCGCCTTGGCTGGTCGCATGGGGACGATGAAATTTTTAGCATGGACGATATGAAAAAACTCTTTAATCCTAATAATATCGGCAAAAGCGCAAGCACATTTAACCAAACCAAACTTGATTGGCTAAATGCGCATTACATTAAAAATTTAAGCACCACCGAAGCCTGCGCCCACCTGCTAGAATTTGGCGTAGATATAGTAAATCACCCTAAAAAAGAGCTTATCATTGATCAATACAAAGAGAGAGCAAAAACCCTAGCCGAAATGGCGAACGGAATCGCAACCTTAATCAATCCTTTAAAAATTTATGATGAAAAAGCGTATAAAAAGTTTATCAACGAAAATTCGATAGCCTTACTCGCAAAATTCCAAGAAATTTTAACCTCAAATTTCGTTGCAAGCGAAATCGAGGCGAAGACAATGGAATTTTTGGAGGCAAACGAAGTGAAGCTAAAAGATTTAGCCCAACCTTTGCGAGTCGCCATAACAGGAACAAGCGTAAGTCCGTCGATATTTGAAATGATTGAAATTTTAGGTAGCGACGAGGTTAAAGCTAGAATTTCTAGCTTATTACAGAAAGGAATTTAAATGGCACAAAATGATTTGAAAGAAAGGGCGTTAGAGTATCATATCAGTGGAAAAATCGGCATAAATGTCAAAACCCCATGCGCTAAACCAGAGGATTTGACCCTAGCATACACACCAGGCGTTGCCGAGCCTTGCAAGGTGATTGAGGCCGATAATGAGCTAGCATACAAATACACCAACAAATCAAATCTTGTCGCAGTTATCACAAATGGAACGGCCGTTTTAGGGCTAGGAGATATAGGTGCAATAGCAGGAAAGCCAGTAATGGAGGGAAAAGCGGTTTTGTTTAAAAAATTTGCTGGCGTAGATGCTTTTGATATCGAGATCAACGAAACAGATCCTAAAAAAATAGTCGAAATTTGCAAGGCTATCTCGCCGACATTTGGTGGAATAAATTTAGAGGATATCAAAGCTCCTGAGTGCTTTGAGATCGAAAAAGAGCTACAAAATGCCGTCGATATCCCTGTCATGCACGATGATCAGCACGGCACAGCGATGATTACAGGTGCTGGATTAATCAACGCAGCCTACATCAGTGGCAAAAAAATCGAAGATATGAAAATCGTAGTATCTGGTGCTGGCGCAGCAGGTATTGCGTGCGCGAAACTCTATAAAAGTCTTGGCGCAAAAAATGTAATTATGCTCGATTCAAAGGGCGTGATTCATACTGGCAGAAATGATTTAAACCCGCAAAAAATGGAATTTGCTATCGACACAAACGATAGAAGCCTAGCAGATGCGATGAGGGGTGCGGATATGTTTCTTGGCCTTAGCAAACCGGGCGTCGTAACAGCCGAAATGGTAAAATCAATGGCGCCAACGCCGATAATCTTCGCTCTGGCTAACCCTGTGCCTGAAATCTACCCAGATGAGGTACATGCCGTGAGGGACGATGCAATCGTAGGCACTGGTAGAAGCGACTTTGCTAATCAAATCAACAATGTCTTGGGTTTCCCTTACATTTTCCGTGGTGCGCTAGATGTAAAAGCCAAAAAAATCACCGAAAATATGAAACTAGCCGCTTCTCGCGCTATGGCAGAGCTAGCCCGTGAGCCAATCCACCCAGATGTGCTAAAAATGCTAGGCAAAAAGGATTTGAAATTTGGACGAGATTATATTATCCCGAATCCATTTGATCCGCGCGTATTTGCTATCATTTCAGCTGCTGTTGCAAAAGCTGCCGTAGATGATGGCGTCGCAAGAGTAAGCAATTTCGATTTCGAGGCTTACAAAAAATCTTTACAATCAAAATAATCGAAATTTCCCGTTTTTCGGGAAATTTCAAAATTTAAGGTATTTAAAAAATGCAAAATTTCGAAAATTCATCAAATTTAGCCCTACTTACTGACTTTTATCAACTCACAATGATGCAAGGATATTTTTTCTTAAAACCGCACGAAGTCGCAGTTTTTGATATGTATTACCGCAAAAACCCATGCGGCGGCGGTTATGCGATATTTTGTGGTATGAGCGAAGTGGTGGATTATATAGAGAATTTGCATTTTAGCAGTGATGATATAGAATATTTGCGCTCGCTTGGGAGTTTTAAGGAGGAATTTTTAACCTACCTTGAAAATTTTAAATTCTCTGGCGAAATTTACGCTGTCGATGAGGGCGAGGTCGTATTTCCGCACGAGCCACTAATCCGCGTCAAAGCAAATATCATCGAGGCGCAGTTAATCGAAACTGCGATTTTAAACACCATAAATTTCCAAACCCTAATCGCCACCAAAAGCTCGCGCATAAATTTCAGCGCAGGAGAGGGTAGCGTAATGGAGTTCGGGCTTCGCAGAGCGCAGGATAAAAGTGCTGCGATTTTTGGCGCAAAGGCCGCTATAATCGGCGGTTGCGTGGCTACTTCAAATGTTTTGGCTGCCAAAATTTTTGACATACCAGCTATCGGCACGCACTCTCATGCGTGGATCGGAAGCTTTCCTAGCGAAATCGAGGCCTTTCGCGCTTACGCCAAAATTTACCCAGACTCCGCGCTTTTGCTCGTCGATACCTACGATACGCTAAATTCCGGTGTGCCAAATGCGATTAAGGTTTTTGAAGAACTTCGCGAGCAAGGCCACAAACCGCTTGGAATTCGCATTGATTCTGGCGATTTGGAGTATCTGACAAAACAATCTCGCAAAATGCTTGATAACGCTGGATTTAAGGACGCCAAAATCACAGCCAGCAACGATTTGGACGAATACGCGATCGATCAGCTCAAACTTTTCGACGCTAAAATCGATAGCTGGGGCATTGGCACGAGATTAATCACAGGTGGCGATAGTTCAAGCCTTGGCGGCGTTTATAAGCTAAGCGGTATCGAAAAAGAGGGCGAAATTTTGCCAAAGATTAAAATTTCAAACGACCCACGCAAGATAAACAACCCCGGCTACAAGCAGTTTTTTAGGCTCTATGACAAAGATAGTGGCATGGCACTAGCGGATTTAATCACGCTTGAAAATGAAAGTATCGATGAAGGTGCACCGCTTGAAATTTTCCACCCACTCTACACTTACAAGCGCAAAAAACTCGAAAATTTCAGCGCAAAGGCTATGTTAAAGCCTGTATTTGTCCATGGCAAATTTGTCGGCGAGAAAAAATCCGTCATGCAAATCGCCGAATTTTCGCGCAAGGCCAAGGCGAAATTTTGGTGCGAATACCTGCGAAATATCCACCCACAAACCTACAAAGTAGATTTATCGGCTAAGCTTTGGGAGACGCGAAAATCGCTGATTGATGAAATAAACGCAAATTTAGGCAAATCGTAGAAAATAGTAAATTTTTATTTACTTTTGAAATAAAAATTTTGACTATAATTGCGCGTTTGCAAGATTTCTTGCGTAAAATTTCATTTTTAAAGGATAGAAAATGAGCAAAATTCTCTCATGCGCGGCTGCACTTTTACTTTTGGCAGGTTGCGCCTCAAAGCAGCTTCGCCAATCCCCAGAGGACGCGATTAACGAGCAAAACCACACCGCTGCGACTACCAAAATGGAAGTGCTAAATTTCAAAACCGAAAATGGCAAAAAACTAAGCCTAGCTTCAAACGATTTATTTGACACAGCGGTTTTGACTGATAGCGAGGGCAAAACTCACAACCTAACTCGCCAACGCTCAGCTAGCGGAATTTACATGGAAAATGACAAAGGTGTCAGTATCCACTTCAAAGAGGGTGGCGAGGGCATAGTCGAGTTTAGCAAATACAACTCACTCTCAATCTCACAAGCCGATTAATCCAAATTTTGCCACTTCTTTGGTGGCAAAATTTATTCGTTTTATTAATTTAAAAATTTTAACTTTTTCTTACAAAAATAGTAATATAATTTACGAATTTTAAAATAGGAATATGGATGCGATTTGGCAAGATAGATTATTTAAATTTACTCCCTTTTCATGTGTATTTAAAATCTCTACCTTTGCCAGCGCATACCAAAAAATTCATAGAACTCAAAAAAGGCGTGCCTAGCAAGCTCTGTCGCGATTTGCGCGCAATGCGTGTCGATGCGGCCGTGATTTCTAGCATAGAATCCCGCCACAAAAAATACTCCACCCACCCTCTTGGCATAGTCGCCCAGAAAAAAGTAAAAAGCGTGCTCGTGCGTAAAAATACCACCCCGCGCCTAGATCCAGCCTCGATGAGCTCAAATATGCTCTCGCGAATTTTAGGCATTAGTGGCGAGGTCATCATCGGTGATAACGCTCTGCGCGCGATTTTATCGCAAGGGGAGGAGAAATTTTACGATTTGGGCGAAATTTGGCACAAAAACACAAATTTGCCATTTGTTTTTGGAATTTTATGCTCAGTTAAAAATCACGAAATTTACGCCAAACTTACCGAGGCGTTTTTACGCACTAAGGTCAAAATCCCACAATATATCCTCATCAAATACGCTAGAAGCAGAGGAATTGCTGAAAAAGACATCTTAGAATACCTCCAACTCATAAGCTACAAAGTCGGCGCGCGCGAGAGGCGCGCACTTAAAATTTTCCTAAAAAAAGCAAGCAAATTTAATTATAAACCAATTTAAGGAGGAGATATGAACAGTTATGTGGCAGGGTTGTTAAACAACCTAAAAGAGCAAAATCCGGGCGAAGAAGTTTTTATACAAGCAGCGACTGAAATTTTTAACTCTCTTGCTCCCCTAATCGAGCGCGAAGAAAAATACACAAAACACAAAATTTTAGAGCGAATCACCGTGCCAGAGAGAAGCCTGAGCTTTCGCGTAGTCTATACAAACGATCGTGGCGAGCCTTGCGTGCATACGGGATACCGCGTCGAGTTTAACTCAGCGCTTGGCCCATACAAAGGCGGTCTTAGATTTCACCCTAGCGTAAATATGGGTGTTTTGAAATTTTTAGGTTTCGAGCAAATTTTCAAAAATTCACTCACAGGCGTTAATATCGGCGGCGGCAAAGGTGGCGCAAATTTCGATCCAAAAGGCAAAAGCGACGGCGAAATTATGAGATTTTGCCAAGCATTTATGTTAGAGCTTCACAGGCTTATTAGCGAAAATACAGATGTCCCAGCCGGCGATATCGGCGTGGGCGGTAGAGAGATCGGCTATATGTATGGCGCATACAAAAAAATCACTCGCAGATTTGATGGCGCTCTTACTGGCAAAGGCCTAGCATGGGGCGGAAGCCTAGCTCGCACGCAAGCCACAGGATATGGCTCAGTGTATTTCGCACAAGAAATGCTAGCTAAAAAAGGCGAAGCACTTCGTGGCAAAGTCTGCGCAATCTCAGGCGCAGGAAATGTCGCAATCTACACAGTCGAAAAACTATATCAACTAGAAGCCAAACCGGTTACCGTTAGTGATTCTACCGGCTTTATCTACGATCCAGATGGCATTGATTTGGCACTTCTAAAAAAGCTAAAAGAAGAGCTTAGAGTAGGTCTTGCAGAGTATGTCAAAGAGCGCAAAAACGCTAAATTTACCCCAGTTAGCGAGTATCCAGAGGGCAGAAACGGCGTATGGAGCGTCAAATGCGACGCAGCCTTCCCAAGCGCTACGCAAAACGAGCTAAGCTTAGATGACGCCAAAACACTATACGCAAACGGATGTCGCCTTGTATGCGAGGGGGCAAACATGCCTAGCACGCTAGCTGCGATTGATTTTATGCTAAGCCAAAAAGACTTTTTATTTGGCCCTGCAAAAGCAGCAAATGCTGGTGGCGTGGCGACAAGTGGCTTAGAAATGATGCAAAATGCGCAACTTGAATCATGGAGTTTCGAAGAGGTCGATGGCAGGTTACACGAGATTATGAGGCATATCTTCCGCACTAGCTATGAAACCTCGAAAGAATTCGGCGATGAGGGCAACCTTGTGCTTGGCTCAAATATCGCAGGTTTCCGCAAAGTAGCCGATGCGATGATAGATCAAGGCTATGTTTAATAGCTAAATTTCGCTAGGATTTCCCTAGCGAAATTTGAAATTTTAAAATTTAATGCTCAATTTTATTGCTTAAAAGCGTGGCGATAGATTTCGTGCGTTCGTTTGAATTTAGCGCGATTTGTATGCTCATAGTAAGTGGCACAGCCAAAAACATACCTCCCACACCAAAGACAAATCCCCAAAGAAGAAGACCTCCAAGCACGCTTAGTGTCGAAAGCCCCAGCCCCTCGCCCATGAAGCGTGGTTCGATGATATTTCCGATGACGACATTTATGATAAGATAGATCGCCACGACCCAAATACTCACGCTTAAATCCATTGTCGCCAATGTCACGAAAAGTGTCGGAAAAACGGCGATTATAGAGCCGATTGTAGGGATATAATTTAGCATAAACGCTACTATCCCCCAAAGTGCTGCATACGGCACGCCAAGTAGCCACAGACAAAGCCCGATTAGCGCACCTGTCGTGGCGCTTGAAATCGTTTTGATAAGTAGATATTTTTTCAGGCTTGGGGCAAATTTTTTCATAAATTTATGCATACCGCGGTTGCGAGCAGAAAAATATTTGATTTTCGCATCAATTACCGAGCTTTCAAAGACCATGAAAGAGACCAAAATAAAGACGAAAAACCCGGTGCTGACAATTCCGCCTGTTTTTTTCGCCACAGCTGTCGCGCGAGATACCATTTCAGAGGGCTCAGCACCGAGGCTAGCTAGATCAAAATCAATGCCATAATTATTCAGCCGCTCTTGCGCGCCACCTAGGACCTGGTTAAATTTCGCCCCCAGCTCTGGTAACTGCGCCGAAAACTCTCTGACCGCCTTAAATACGATATCACCCATAAATCCCATAACACCAAGAAATCCCAAAACCACGATCAAAAAGCTAAACAATCGCCCTACGCGCAGTTTTTGGATAGATAGCATTAGTGGAGAAATCAAAACCGTGATAAAAATCGCTAGCAAAAACGGCACGATAATCGAGCCAGCAGCTTTAAGTCCTGCTATGATTATCACCACGCAAGCAGCCGAGATTAGGGACATTTGAAGTTTCATTGTAATCCTAAATTTTGAAATTTGTTCTATATTTTAATAAAAATTTGTAAATTTTAGATTTTTTGTAAAGTGGAATTTACCCGTAAATTTCACGGGTAAATTCGGCTAAATTTAATCAGCGCACACCGCGTTTGGCTGGATTCTCGTCTCGCCAGAGTATGATGAAATCATCAGCGCCTCGCCATTAGCATACTGGCACACGCGACCTGCTTGTGTCGAGCTTTTAAGCGATTTGCCCTCTTTGTATGTAATTGTCACGGCGTCGATTACCTTGGTATCGCTTAGCATAGGTGCTAAATTTATCGGCACAACCTGCAAATCCCAACATAGCAACAAAATTAAAACCGATTAGAGATTTTTCATAGCATTTTCTTTATGCATAAATAAAAATCTCGTTACATGTTTGGAATTTTAAATTTGATTTTAAGAAATTTAAAGAAAATTAGCACCAAAAATGGTGCTAATTATAAAATTTTGTTATTTTTTCTCTTCGTGTTTAATCGCAGCGTCGCCTGACTTGCTTAGATAGTCATACTGACCTTTTGCCATATTTCTAGTGGCCTCACTCTCAGCTCTAATGCTATCTGTATGAGCGTCAAGGTTATTTAGCTCAGCCTTGGCAAAGTCCTCGGCCTTAGCAGCACGCGCTTTGCGCATTGCTCTTTTTTCTTCAAGTTCTACACGCATATTCTCGATTTCGATTTCGCGTTTGAGATCCTCGTATTCTTGGTCGCGTTTTTTATCTTTCATATATTCTTGATAAATTCGCTCCTCTTTGGCCTCTTTTTTCGCCTCTTTTGCTCTAATGGCTTCAAGTCTAGCTTTTTCTTTCGCAGCAGCTCTTGCTTGCGCTTTTGCAGCTGCGGCTCTTTCTTGTCTTTGACCCTCCATTTCGGCTTGGCGCAACGCCTCCAAATCAGCCCACGCACCAGTGCAAAGCAAAGCTGCGAAAAGTAAAGTAAATTTTTTCATTATTTTTCCTTCGGACAAACAGCGTTTGGTTGAATTCTAGTCTCTTTTGTGCGAGTTGAAATCAACAGAGCAGTTCCTTCCTTAAACTGGCACATACGACCAGCTTGTGTTGAAGTTTTTAGTTTTGTGCCTTGTTTGTAAGCAATCGTAACACCCTCAACGACAACTTTGTCTTTTACCATTGAACCAGCAGCATATCCACCAGCTGCGCCCACTGTGCCACCAGCGACCGTGCCACCTGTTTCATGGCGTCTGCCACCCATTTTGTTACCCAAAATTGCACCACCAACTGCACCTAAAAGTGTGCCGATGCCTTGCGCTGTGCGTTTTGCTTCTGTATTATCCACAGCGACTTTTGCCGGCATAATTGATAGAATTTGCACGGTTTTAGCGTCTTGTTGAGTGTTTAGGTCATTTACATCATAAACATCAGAACCAAGCGTATTTGTATCAACGCAACCTGTCAATGCAAGCATAGTAACTATGCTCAAACTAATAATTTTTTTCATAAAAAATTCCTTTGAAAATAAATGAAATTCCGTGATTATACCCCCACCCAGCTTAAATTTAATTGATTTTTTTTAGTTAATATTAATATTTTGTTTAAATTTATTTACCTTAAATTTTCGAAATTTAATCACGCCAAATTTAACCCTAAATCGTTATAATTCTTGCAAAATTTAAAAAAAGGAAATTTATGAGAAAATTTCTAGTTTTGGCTGGTCTTTTGGTGTTTTTAGCGGGGTGTGGGGAGGAGAAAAAAAGAGGAAAACAGCGCTTAGCAAACACGAAAAAAAATGATTCCATAGAGCTAGAAATTTCGCGCGAATTTGACAAAATCGCTGCCGCAAACTCCGCAACACCGACAAAACCTATAAATTCTACCACGCTAGCCATGCCTGATACGCCAGCTGTTTTTGATGCGAGCAAAGATGGCTTAAATGAAATTGCAAGCGCGCCAGAGACGCTAGAAGCGCCAAATTTCGCGCAAGAAAAAAGCGCGCCGAGTGTTACAAATGAGCCAAATACAAAAAATCTCGCGCCAAGCGAGCCTGAGATGGCAGAGGTGCCAGCCGTTTCCTCCAAGCCAGCCACTTCCACGCAAACGATAATTTTATCGGCTCCAAATCAAGCTAAAAGCGAACAAGAAAACGCCGATAAATGCCAAAACACCGAAACTATCGCGCTAATCAAGGCTAGCAAAAAGGATTTGCCATACAAAAACGGCGTTGTGATTTATAGCGACATAACCTGCCAAGACAACCTTTTAACGCACTACTATGAATTCGACCTTCCGCCAGAGGCAATGGAAAAAATCAGCCAAATCGAGGATAAGTTGCGCTCGAATTTGGTTTTGAAAAGTGGCGAGCTTTTGGAGCTTTACTGCAAAGCCGAGGAGCTAGCCGAATACAGAGATAACGAAATCGCCATGAAGTGGCGCTACACCCTGCCTGGGATTGATGCTAACCTAGCTTCTATCGTAATTTCGCCAAGCAATTGCAAGTAAAATTTAGTGAAATTTAAAAGGGATTTAGCCAAATTTTGAAATTTGGCTAAATTTTGAATTATCTGTTTAGAAGTTTTTTCGCTTCGTTTGCGACATTTAGATCGCTAAAACCGAAAAGTTTGAATAGCTCGCCAGCTGGTGCGCTCTCGCCAAAGCTCTTCATGCCTAAAATTTCATCAGCGAATTTATACCATTCTAGCGCACTTGCGGCCTCTACGGCTAGGACTTTGCCTTTGAAAATTCTAGCCTTGTATTCATCGTTTTGTTCGCACAAAAGCTCGAAACAAGGCGCACTAACAACATTTGCTCTGATATTTTCGCTTTGAAGCAGGGCCGCGGCTTTTAGGCAGATTCCTACTTCGCTACCACTAGCTACTAGCGTGATATCGGCGTTTTCACACTCTTTGATCAAATACGCGCCGTTTTTTGCCTCGCCAAATACAGCCTTTGGCAAAGCCTCCAAGCCTTGGCGCGAGCAAACAAAGGCAGCAGGGGCGTTTGTGGCAAGTGCTGCGCGCCAGCACTCTACATTTTCGTTGCCATCAGCCGGACGGAAAGTGTAGAAATTCGGCATTGCGCGGAAGGTTGAGAGTTGCTCGATTGGCTCGTGAGTCGGGCCATCCTCGCCTACGCCGATACTATCGTGAGTGAAAACGAAATAGTGCCTTAGGCTCATAAGCGCCGCCATTCTCGCGCTGTTTTTAAGATAGTCGCTGAAAATAAAAAATGTCGCAGAAAATGGGATAAACAGCCCGTATCTAGCGATTGCGTTATTTATCGCAGCCATTGAGTGCTCGCGGATCCCGAAGTGGAAATTTTTGCCATACGGGAAGTCGCCAAAGCCCTTTAATTCGGTCTTATTAGAGGCCGCAAGGTCTGCGCTTCCGCCTATGAAGCTAGGAAGCGCAGCCGCGATTGCGTTTAAAATTTTGCCATTGCTATCGCGCGTAGCGACCTTTTGACCGCTAAAATCAGGAAATTCAATCGCATCAAAATTTGGATTTTGAAGCGAGTTTAATAAATTTTTCTTCTCTGCGCTTAAATTTGCGATTTTTTCGTTCCATAGTTTTTCAGCCAAATCGCCCTTTTCTACGGCTGCGCGAGTGGCGAAAAGCACATCTTCGCTCACACTAAAACTCTCATCAGGGTCAAATCCAAGCGCCTCTTTGGCTCTTTTTATGAGATCCTCGCCCAAAGGTGCGCCGTGAGTTTTGTGGCTACCTTCTAGCTCCAATGCACCCTTTCCGATAGCGGTATTTGCGATGATTAGGTATGGTTTGGTTTTGTTTTTGGCCTCATCTAGGGCAAATTCGATTTGGTCGAAATTGTGTCCGTCTATGCGAGCCACCTCGAAGCCTTGTGCTTCGAAGCGAACCTTGATATCCTCGTCCCACGCAATCGAAGTTGAGCCGTCAATCGTGATTTTGTTGCTATCATAGATAATGACTAGATTATCTAGGCTGTGGCAACCTGCCAGCGCGCATGCTTCGTAGCTGATACCCTCCTGCAAATCTCCGTCGCCACAAAGACAATAAACTTTGTGATTGATAATCTCATTATTTTCATCATTTAGCAAATTTGCAGCGTATTTTGCTGCCATTGCAAAGCCCACAGCGTTTGCTACGCCTTGACCTAGCGGACCTGTGGCAATTTCTACGCCAGGGGTTGTGATTTCTGGGTGACCTGGGGTTTTGGAGTGGAGCTGACGGAAATTTTTCAAATCTTCCAGCGCGATATCATAGCCACTAAGATATAGATAGCTATACACCAAAGCACTTGCATGACCGCCGGAAAACACGAGGCGATCGCGGTTTAGCCAGCTTGGGTTTTTTGGATTATGCACTAGCTTTTCCATAAGCACGCTCATCACATCGCTTAGCCCCATAGGAGTGCCTGGGTGGCCAGAATTTGCCTTTTGGATCATATCCGCACTCAAAAATTTAATGGTGTTTGAAATTTTACTTCTCATTTTTATCCTTTCAGATATTTGTTTATCAAATTTGATACTAAATTTTGCAAATTTTCACTCTCATCGCTCATGCTTTCTTCGATTTGCGAAATGAGTGAGTTTTTATACTCTTTGGCGCGTTCGACGCCAAGTAAATTTGTAAAAGAATTTTTATCCGTATCGTGCATAGTAGGCTTTCCTGCGGTTTGGGAGCTTTGCGTGGCGTCGATGATGTCATCTTGTATCTGAAAAGCTAGTCCTAAATTTAGCCCGACGCCATAAAATTTCCTCGCCTTTTCATCGCCCAAACCCGCTATAACAGCGCCTAGTTCAAACGAAGCGGCTATTAGGGCGCCTGTTTTGTGAAGGTGCAAAAATTTTAAATCTGATATTTCTAGGTGTTTTTTCTCAAAATAACAATCAATCGCTTGACCCAAAACCATGCCCGCTGAACCGGCATTTTTGGCTAAAATTTCAACGCATTTTACCTTAATCTCTGCGCTTAAATTTGACTTAGAAATCACCAAAAAAGCGTCAGTATTTAACGCGTCGCCCACGAGTATTGCTGTAACCTCATCATATTTTTTGTGTATGGTTTGATGAGCGCGCCTAAAATCAGCATTATCCATAGCAGGTAAATCATCGTGGATTAGCGAGTATGTATGCACCATTTCTAGGGCTTTTGCGACAGGCAGGGCATCTGCAAATTTTTTTTTATTTGCAGCAGCGACCACGCCAAGAAGTAGTTGAGCGCGAAAATGCTTCCCACCAGCACCCAACATATAATTTAACGCCTCTTCGAAATATGGGTGAAAGCTAGGTGCGTGAAGTGGGTTTTCGCGCAAATACTCTTTAAATTCCTTTAAAATTTCCATTTTTATTCCTAATTCGCGCCAAATCCGCCTAGTCCGCCAAGACCACCTAGCATGGCAGTTGCGGCGTTTTTCTTTTCGTTTTCTATGAGTTTTACGGCGTCATTTATCGCTGAGATTAGCAAAATTTGCAAGCTATCTTTATCCTCCAAAAGGCTATCGTCGATCTCCACATCCAAAACCTCGCCAGCGCCGTTGATTTTGATAGCGACCATACCAGCGCCGACTTTGACGCTAAATTCTTTTTTGGCGTTTTCTTCTTGGATCTGCTTTGCCTTTTCTTGCATTTGCTCGATCATTTCGCCCATTTTAGAAAAATCCATTCCCTCAAACATCTCTTACTCCACAATCTCATTTTTTTCATTTACATGCACGATTTTTGGCCTAAATTTTTTCGCCTCGTCTGGCTTCATTTGCGCATAACTTACGATGATGATGACATCGCCTACGCAGACTTTGCGCGCAGCCGCGCCATTTAGGCAAATCTCGCCCTTTTTCTCGCCCTCGATGATATATGTGCTAAATCGCTCGCCGTTGTTGATATTTAGAATTTCGACCTTTTGAAACTCAATCATACCGCTAGCTTTTAAAAGCTCTTTATCAATCGTAATCGAGCCGACATAATTTAAATTTGCGTCCGTTACACGGGCTCTGTGAATTTTGCTTTGAAGCATTGTTATTTTCATTTTTGCTCCTTTAAAATCTCTAAAACGACATCTTTATCGCTAAATGGATATTTTACGCCCTTTATCTCTTGGTATGTTTCATCGCCCTTGCCCAAAATCACGACCACTTCGCCATTTTGCGCCAAATTTATCGCCTTTTTAATCGCCTCTTTGCGATCTGCGATTTTTGTGATTTTTTCTTTATCTCGCATACCATCTTCGATTTGGGCGATGATTTTTTCGGGGTCTTCGCTTCGTGGATTATCGCTAGTGATGATTGCAAATTTAGCGAAATGCTCCACCATAGCCCCCATTAATGGGCGTTTTAGAGGATCTCTGTCGCCACCTGCGCCAAAAACCACGATTAGCTCATTATCTTTGAGCGCGTTTAGCACCTTTTCGATCCCATCTGGCGTGTGCGCGAAATCCACGATGACAAGGGGGTTTTTGGCTACTACTTGCACCCTGCCCTCAACACCTGCGAAATTCGACAAAGCCCTTGCGATATCTTTTTCGTTTTTATTAGTTAGCATTTTAACTGCGCCAAAGGCTGCCAGGGCGTTGTAAAGGTTAAATTCGCCGATTAATTCGCTAGAAATTTCAAACTCACCATTTGGAGTTTTTATCATAGCGTCGATTGCGCCTTTTACGCTGTAAGCTAGCACGCTAAAAGTGGCTGGATTTTTCACGCCATAAGTTAGGGCATTTTTTAGATTAAATTCGATATGGCCGTCGTCTTTGTTGATGAGCTTTGCGCTCTCATCGGCGAAAAACGAGCTTTTTACTGCGGCGTATTCGCTCATAGTTTTATGATAATCCAAATGGTCTTGGCTTAAATTTGTAAAAATTTTAAGCGCAAAATTTAGCCCCTCAATGCGGTTTTGCGCGATTGCGTGAGAGCTAACCTCCATAACGAAAAATTCGCACTTTTGTTTGCTAGCCTCCCATAAATAACTCATCGTTTTAAAAACAGAGCTTGTCGTAAGCCCCTTTTCATCGATTCTTTTATCGTTTATGAAAGCCCCTCTGGTGCCACACAGCCCCACAGAATACCCCAAATCCAAAAGCATAGAATAAATCAGTGCAGCGGTCGTGGTTTTGCCGTTGGTGCCGGTAATGCCTACGATTTTGATACTCTCATCAATCCCTAAAAGCGCCTTTGCTTCGCTAATAGAAATGATTTGTGCGCCGTTTTGCTCGGCTTGTGCGCTAAATTTGGAATTTGCGCTAGTTTGCACAAAATAGCACCCACTCTCGCACTCGCCCGAATTATCGGTGATAAAACTATTTTTAATCCCTATTTTCATTTTTTATCTTTTTTATAATCTCATCTAGGCGCAAATCCCCCGCGAAATGCTCCGAACTCGCCTCGATATAATTAATGCAAATTTCATCAAATCCATTTGCAAGTAAATTTTGCAAAAACTCGATCATCTCATCTTTGTTCTCAACCGCGATTTTTGACGAGAAAATCACGCTCTCAAAGACATTTTTAAAGCTTCCTCTCTCCTTTACAGCGCGCATGAAATCTTTGTATAAAATCGCGTCTATCCCCTCAGCCTCGTCTGAAAATTTCTTTGAAATTTCAGCATTTTTCTTAGCGATTTTTTCGTTAATTGAGTTTAAAATTCGAAACAAAACGCTAGGTTTTGGCTTAGGTTTTAGAGTGTAAAATTCATACAGCATCAAGGCCTCTTCTGGCTCGCTAAGCCCCAAATCGCAAAGCTCGATTAAAAACAAAAGCTCATCACTTGGTTTTTGCTCTTGCGCTAGGGCAAAAAATGTTTTAGCAAACTCAAATTTGCCAGATTTTAGGGCGTTTAGCCCTTTTGATTTATAGCTCAAAATTCTCGCCTTGTGGGATATTTACGACGCTAAGTTCTGGGTGGATATCCATACGAAGCTGTCTTTCTACGCCAAATTTCAGCGTCTGTCCGCTAGCAGCGCAACCATGACAATGTCCTGTGAGCGTGACATACACAACGCCGTTTTTAATACCACGAAGTTCCATATCACCGCCGTCGTTTTGTAGCATTGGGCGGATAGTATCGAGGCTAGCCTTGACAGGGCCCAAAAGCTCTTCATCGCTAAATGGTATCATTAAAATTCCTTTAAATTTGCTCTTTAATTGCTTTTTGGCGCGTCTTTTGCCATGATTTTATCGCCTAGGGTTTGTAGATTGCTTAGGCTTTTTAGGTGGAAAAACGCTAGCTCTAAATAGCCTTTGCGCGCAAATTCAGCTAGTTTTTTATCATCTAGGCCCAAAAGTTTTTCGCGGTTTAGTATCAAAAAACCGTTTAATAGCGTAATCGTCTCGCCGTCTTTTTGGATATTTAGCTCTTTTGCTTCCAAAACGCCAGCCTCTTTTAGCTCTTTTGCAGCCTCGCTAGTAATGGCGTTTAGTTCCCAGTAGTTTTTCATTACGCTTTTCAAATTTTCCAAAAACTGCGTTGGTTTGCCGTCTTCAAACAGCGCCTCGCCCTCGCCTTTGATTTGTTTGGCGTCCTCATCGAAGCAAATCACCATGCGATCTTCGATTTTGGCTAGGAAAAATGGATAATTTTGGATAGCTGATGGCACCATGCCTTTGTAGCTTTTGTCGATTAAAAGGTTTTTTGAACGGCCTAGAAGTGCTACCATTTTTGGCTCAGGTTCGTTTGTAAAAACGATGACTAGTTTATCAGAACACGCTGGAACCTCAGGCGCGATTACAGGCACAAACGGCTCGTTTGGAATCGCGTCTGCGTGGTATTTTAGATCTGCATGTTTTACGCTATCGAGTATAACTGGTCTCATGATTTGTCCTTAAATAAAAAATATCCCGCGATTATACTAAATTTAGGATTAGAATAAAATTTATTATGGCGCGAAATTTGCGAATTTAGCGTTTAAATTTTTAATTCATTACAAATTTAAATTTAAACGCTTTGAATTTATTATTGTAGGGATTTGGTCTAGGTGATTTCAGGCAAAACAGCGAAATTTGCTTAAAATCCTAAATTTTCGTTGATCAAAATCACTTCGTATTCACAGCCATACGGCGGATAGTAAAATATGCTAAACCCCCTACACATGCGCTCTTTGCTCTTGCAATCGTAGCATTTATCCCCGTTTGCCACACATGGGGTTTTTGATTTAAAGCGATTTGTATTTTTCACAGCAGCTATGTTTCTAGCTCTGCTCATCGCACTATCAAAATCTGGCGCGATTTTGTTTTTGCCCACGATGAAATAGACCTTTTTGTGCCCGTAGCAAATCGCTGCTATGCGGTTACCGGTGCCGTCGATGTTGATGATTTCGCCGTCTTCTGAAATGCCATTGACAGACGAGATATAAACATCGGTCGTAAGGGCTTTTTTGCGCGTTTCATCGACGCTGAGATTTTTGTCAAGTAGCCAGTGCCAGTAGGTTTCGTTGTGCTCTCTAAGACTCTCATATAGCCCCATTTCCTTGACACTCATCGAACCGCCAAAGCCCACGCTGACATCGTGGATATAGATATTTAGATACTCCACAGCCTTTTCTTTGCTCTCAAAAGCGCTGACCTTGTAGCCTAATTTTTCCAAATTTTTGGTTATTTTGTCGAAATTCATACCTGCCCCCTGAAATAAAATTTGGTTATTTTATCAAAATTTGCAAAAATTTAATTTAAATTTTGTGTGTTAAATAAGTAAATTTAAAGCTAAATTTGGATAAATTTGCCATTTTTTGCAACTAACTGCGTGAAGAAGTGTTTTCAAAATCACCGCTATTTTGAAAACAGTTGGTTTGATACTTTCGCCTGAAATTCGTTAAACCTAAGTGCAAGTTGCATTAAGCGGAATAAAATTTTAGGAGTGTAGGATGAAAGTTCGTCCTTCTGTTAAGAAGATGTGCGACAAATGTAAAGTCGTCAAACGCAAAGGTGTTGTCCATGTAATTTGTGACAATCCAAAACATAAACAAAGACAAGGATAAGTTATGGCTCGTATCGCAGGTGTTGATTTACCAAAGAAAAAAAGAATTGAGTATGGCCTAACTTATATCTATGGTATAGGTCTTTTCACTTCAAGAAAAATTCTTGATGCCACTGGCATTTCTTACGACAAAAGAGTTGCTGATCTAAGCGAAGATGAGGCTGCTACAATCCGCAAAGAGATCCAAGAAAACTATATGGTTGAGGGTGATCTTAGAAAAGAAGTTGCGATGAATATCAAAGCTTTGATGGATTTGGGTGGTTATAGAGGTTTAAGACACAGAAAAGGTCTTCCTGTTCGCGGTCAAAAAACAAAGACAAATGCTAGAACCCGCAAGGGCAAACGCAAAACTGTCGGCGCGGCAACTAAATAAGGATTGAGAAATGGCAAAAAGAAAAGTTGTTAAGAAAAAAACCGTTAGAAAAAATATAGCAAAAGGTATCGTTTATATCTCTGCTACATTTAATAACACAATGATTACAGTTACAGACGAAATGGGAAATGCTATCGCATGGAGCAGTGCTGGCGGACTAGGATTTAAAGGCAGCAAAAAATCAACTCCATACGCAGCTCAACAAGCAGTAGAAGATGCGCTTGGCAAAGCAAAAGAGCATGGCATTAAAGAAGTTGGTATCAAAGTTCAAGGTCCAGGTAGCGGTAGAGAAACTGCTGTAAAGAGCGTGGGTGCTATTGAGGGTATTAAAGTTACATATTTCAAAGATATTACTCCTTTGGCTCACAATGGTTGCAGACCACCAAAACGCCGCCGCGTATAATAAATTTAGGAGAATATAATGGCTAGATATACAGGACCAGTTGAAAAATTAGAAAGAAGACTAGGCGTTGATTTATTTATGAAAGGCGAAAGAAGACTAGCTGGAAAAAGTGCTCTTCTAAAAAGACCTTATGCGCCAGGCCAACACGGACAAAGACGCGCTAAACTTAGCGAATACGGCTCACAACTAAGAGAAAAACAAAAAGCTAAATTTATGTATGGCGTTAGCGAGAAACAATTCCGCAAACTATTCGCAGAAGCTGCTCGTCGCGATGGAAACACAGGTGCGATTTTAATCCAACTATTAGAGCAAAGACTTGATAATGTAGTTTATAGAATGGGCTTTGCTACAACTCGCCGTTTTGCAAGACAACTTGTAACTCACGGACATATTTTAGTCGATGGAAAAAGACTAGATATCCCATCATACAATGTAAAAGCTGGACAAAAAATCGAAGTTATCGAAAAAAGCAAAAACAATCCTCAAATTTCAAGAGCGGTTGATTTGACAGCTCAAACAGGTATCGTTGCTTGGGTCGATGTAGAGAAAGAGAAAAGATATGGAATTTTCTCACGCGTTCCAGAAAGAGATGAAATAGTTATTCCTGTCGAGGAAAGATTTATCGTAGAGCTTTACTCTAAATAGTAGGTGAAACATGAGAAAAATTACAACATCAGCTCATATGCCAACTGAATTAAAGGTTGAAAATGTCAGCGAAAATGTTGCTAAAATCGTAGCATATCCTTTTGAGACAGGATACGGCGTCACTCTGGCTCACCCTTTAAGAAGATTGCTATATACTAGCACCGTCGGATTCGCTCCGACTGCTGTCAAAATCGAGGGTGTAACCCACGAATTTGATAGTATGAGAGGTATGCTCGAAGATGTTGCTGCATTTATCATAAATTTGAAAAGCCTAAGATTTAAAATCAAAGGCGATTCAAAAAGAGAGGTTGTAGAATACAGCTTCAAAGGACCAAAAGAGATTTGCGGAAGTGATCTTGCCAACAATTTGGTCGATGTAGTAAATCCTAGCGCATATTTGGCTACTATTAACGAAGATGCCGATTTGAAATTTACTCTAATCGTAGAAAAGGGCATTGGTTATGTTCCAAGCGAAGAGATAAGAGACACTCTTGATAGCGATTATATCGCGCTTGACGCTTTCTTTACGCCTGTTACAAAAGCAGTGTATGATATCGAAAATATCCTAGTCGAGGATAACCCAGACTTCGAAAGAGTAGTATTTACGATCACAACTGACGGACAAGTAAGCGCAATCGACGCATTTAAAAATGCGTTAGAGGCTATGTATCAACAACTAAGCGTTTTCAAAGGCATAGTAAATATTAATATTTCTGATACTTTGGGAAAACAAATCCCTACAAATTCAGAATTTGCTAAATTATTTGAAAGCATTAATAGTTTGAATTTAAGTGCAAGAAGCTTTAACTGCTTAGAAAAAGCCGATATTAAATTTGTCGGTGAAATCGCTATTATGAGCGAATCAGAGCTAAAAGACCTTAAAAATTTAGGTAAAAAATCTCTTGAAGAGATTAAAGGCATTATGGAAGAAATCGGTTATCCATTGAGTAATGATAAACCAGAATTTTTAAGCAAAAAAGATAGCCTTAAACAAAAGCTTGAAGAGCTTAAAGCACAATCAAAAAATTAAGGATAATAAATGAGACACAATCACGGATATAGAAAGCTAGGTCGCACTTCGTCTCATCGTGCTGCACTGCTAAAAAATTTAACTATCGCATTAGTAAATAGCGGCAAAATCGAGACAACGCTTCCTAAGGCAAAAGAGCTTAGAAGTTATGCTGAAAAACTAATCACAAGAGCTAGAAAAGGCGATAGCGAAGCTCATAGATTTGTTTTCGCTGCATTACAAGACAAAGGCGCAACAAACAAACTAGTTACCGAAATCGCTCCAAAATACGAGGGCGTAAATGGTGGCTATACTCGTATCATCAAAACTCGCGTTCGCCGTGGCGACGCAGCTGAGATGGCATACATCGAGCTAATTAGCAAATAATCAAAATTCGGGAGAAATCCCGAATTTTAAATTTTAAAATTCTTCAAATTTCCCTTTAAATTTCAACCTTTAAATTTAGATTTTAATCCCAAATTTACGCAAAATATTGTAATATTTCGACTTTTAAAAGCCTTAAAAATAAAAAAAGGAAAAAGTTGCAAATCCAAAATGATTTTTTAAAAAAACTAATTGATTTAAGGCACAAAATCGCCTTTGGCCTTATCCTTATCATCGCCTGTGTGCTAATGGCGTATTCGAAAAGCTTTATGACAATCGCCTTTGGAATTTGCATTTTTATCTTTGCGATAAATTTGCTAAATCAAGCCCTAAGCGGTCTAAGCATAATCGAAAATTTCTTACACAGCGTAACTTCTAGCAAATTTAAAAGCTTCCTTTTCGGGTTTATCACGACCTTTATCATGCAATCAAGTGGCCTAGTTAGCGTGCTTGCGATATCGTTTTTAAGCGCGGGGCTAATCGGGCTTAGCGCTGGGCTAGCTATCATTTGCGGGGCAAATTTAGGCACGGTTTCTGGCGGTTGGCTCTTTGCCCTGGGGCTAAAAACGCAAATCGCATACTACGCAATGCCTCTGATAATTCTAGGCTCGCTGTTTTTATTCACCAAAAACCAAAATTCCAAAAGTTTTGGCTATTTTTTATTTAGCTTAGGGCTTTTATTTTTAGGAATCCACTATATGAAGGGCGGATTTGAGGAGATCAAAGAGACGGTCGATCTAGCAAAATACGCAATGAGCGGCTTTGGCGGGCTTTTGATTTACACATTTGTGGGTATTGTCATTACGATACTGACCCAGAGCTCGCACGCCACACTTGCCCTTGTCATCGCAGCTCTTGGCGCATCGCAGATAAGCTACGAAAACGCAATCGCAATCGCCATTGGCTCAAATATCGGAAGCACAATCGTGGCAGTCATCGGCTCGCTTTCAGCGAATTTTGACGGAAAAAAGCTAATGCTTGGCCATGTGATTTTCAATGTCGCCACGGCTGTTTTGGTAATCGCTTTGATAAAATATTTTGTCATAGCCACAGACTGGGTGAGTGCGTATGTGGGGATAAAAAGCGATGATTACGCAATCAAACTCGCTGTTTTTCACACGATTTTTAATACTTTTGGGTGCATGATTTTTTATCCGCTGATCTCGAAACTAGAAATTTTACTAAATAAAATCATTACCGGCAAGGTCAAACGCGCCAAAATCATCAAGGCAAAATTTCTCGATGAAAACGCGCAAAAGGTGCCAAATACGGCATTTATCCTGCTTATCAAAGAAATGGGCAGGCTGTATTCTAACACCGTCTCAATCGTGGCAAAATCAATCAGCATTAGCAAAAATGACCTTAGCTCGGAGCTTGGCTCGGCTGAGATTATCGCCAAACGCTCGAAGCCAAAGGAGATAAATTTCGACGAGCTTTACGAAAACCGCTTCAAAGAGCTTTATTCGCAAATCACAGACTACCTCATCGGCGCTAGCGCAAACGCCAAAGACAGCGATTTGGCGCGCTTTATGAATATCCGCAGGGCAAGCTTGCTTCTAGCCGAAACGCTAAAAGATGTCAAACTAATCCAGCCAAATATCTTTAAATTTATGAGCTCATCGAACGAACATATCCGCGCCGAATACGACAAACTGCGCGCAAAAATCGTAAAAATGCTTCGCATTATGGAGAGTTTGCGCGATTTCGAAATTGATAGCAAAGAGGGTATGAAGGAGCTTAGGGCGCTTTTTGAAGAATACCGCAAAAGTGCGCTTGCACCCGATAAACTTCTAGCCGAAAAGCTCATTTCAAACAAAATGGCGACCTCGCTGATGAACGATATGGAAATCGTCAATGAAATCACTTCTAGGCTTTTAAAAATCGTGGAAATTACATTTAATTACGGCAAAGAAAATGATGATTTTGAAATTATTCGCGATAATCTGCGCCCAAAAGAGGCGTGAAATTTCGCTTTTGTGTCAAATTTAAGTAGTAAATTCGCACCAAATTTAGCCCCTTTTGGTAAAGGGGCATTTGGATTAATCTGCCAAATTTATCGTATCGATAATCTCTCTGGCATGGATTGCATAGTCGTTAGCAAGGGCTTTTTGGAAAATTTCAGCTAGTTGCTCATACGAGCCATCTCCACCGCCGAAAAACTCGCTATCACCGAAATTTCTCTCGTTTGTAGAGATTGTTTTATTATAAATCGGCTTGCCGTTTTTTAGAATTTTAAGCTTCAAATCGTAGCTGATAAATGGTTTTGCCGTCACATCAAAGCCGTCTGCGCTATAAAAGCCAAATTTAAAATCGTTGATTTGCGGGACGACTAAAAGCGCGCTAGGGCTTATAAGTTTTTCATCGCTTATCGTATTTGCTCGCACCAAATACGAGCCGATAAATCGCTTTGTCTCGCCTCCGACAAACTCGCCAAGGCTAAGGGTTAGATCCTTTTTCTTACCAAGGCTAGTTGAAGAGACGAAAGTTTGCTCGCTCATAATCTCAGCCGGGATATAAATTTGGGCTTCCTGCATGGCGTTTGCGACTAGGATATTTTCATCATACGGGGCGACATCTGCGCCGTTTTTGAACTCGGCCTTGTGCGCACAACCAGCAAAAAGCGCGCAAACAAGGGCAAAAGAAAAAAGCTTTTTCACGAAATTTCCTTTATTTTATCACTTTTACGACATCGTCAAATGCACGGCGCAGTTTTTTAGGCTGTGGATTTACGCGGTATCCAAACGGAAGCACGAGTGCCACGCGGCGGTCGTTTGGCTCGTATCCTAGCACTCTTGTAAGCTCAGCCCTATCATCAATCCCCTCGATTGCACAGCTATCGATCCCACGACTTGCGGCCTCGTTCATCATAGTCATCGCTGCGAACATACACTGAGCGTGCGACCAGCCAAATAGCAATTCATCGTCATTTTTGAAATTTGCATTTAAAAATTCATCGTAGAATTTCACCCTCGCTTCGCGCTCTTCTGCGCTTTTGTCCTCACGGCGAGAAATCATTTTGGCGATGTATTCGCTACCGTTTTTGAGCTCAGAAATTTTCGCCATGATTACGACAAGGCGCGCTGAGGTGGTGATTTGAGGCTGTTTCCAGCAAAGATTGCAAATTTTTTGCTTCATTTCATCATTTTGTATAACCAAAAAATCCCATTGTTCAAGCCCAGTCGAGCTTGGAGCTAAAATTCCAGCTTCTAGGATTGCTCTGAAATCCTCGTCTGATATTTTTTTGTTTTCGTCAAAAATTTTGCATGCGTGGCGAAAATTTAAAATTTCTGTATGTGTCATACTCTCTCCTTATTTTAGTTTGATTATGTAGCCATTGGCGAAATTTTCAAAGCTAGCGTTTGATTCGCCACTGATTTCGAGGGTGTAAAAACCCTCATCTCTGGTGATATTAATGTCATAAAACCCGCCCACATTTACCATAAATCCGGCCTGACTAAGCTTCATTTCGTCCCTAAAAAGCTCGATTTTTGCAAATTTGCTTTTGTTTATGTCGAGGGATTTGAGCTCATCTTTTGTGATGATTTCAAGACTATGATTTTTGATAACAAACTGCAATTTATCGTCAAATTTAATCGTCTCTAACGGCAAATCAAGGCGTGGCGTAAAATATGGCTTAGGTATAGAAATACCGCCGTTTTGCTCCAAATTTGGGTCGTTTGAAGTGACAGAAACATCTAAAATTTTAGAAAGAGCAGGTTTAGCTCGTGCGCTTAGCATAAAATCATCTCGCCAATCCACAGAGCGATTTATGTCGATGATTTTTTCCTGTGTTGCGCCGTTTTCGTCGCTGTAACGCACCACGATTTGTGTGATTACCTTTGCGTTTGAGGGGAGCGAAAACAGCTGCGAGGTGAAGTCATCTGGCGGGATTATTGGCTTTATGACTTGAAATTTAGGCGCACTTAAATTTTGCTCTGCGCTTGAATTTTTGTCTTTGTTTGTGGAATTGGCGTCTAAATTCGCGCTAGAATTCGTATCAGCTAGCAGTAAAACTGCGCATAAAAAGGGTAGTAAAATTTTCATTTAACCAAATCCGGATCTAGCAATCTGCGCTCCAAATATGTCTTTTGAAGCTCGGCGTTTTCGCTTTTTAGCCTCTCGATATCCGAAAACAAAAATGCCTTTTGCTTTTGCAAATCGCGCAAAACCTCCAACGAGCGCTTGCCAAAAAGCACATCGTATAAGAAAAATCCAGCATAAGCGATAGCCACTAACCCGCAAAGCGCAATGGCGATCTTTTTAAATGGCGATTCGATTTTTCTGAAATTTCTAGGTTTGCTAAATTTTGGCGAATTTTGAGAATTTTGAGAATTTTGTTTTGGCACAGTATTCGCTGTGCGAGTAGAATTTGCGCCCAAATTTGGCTTTTGCGCCGAATTTGCGCCAAATTCTTGCTCGTAGAAATTCCCGGCTAAATTTTCACTTTTGCCCTCTTGCTCATCGTAAAATTTAGCCCCGATTTGGCTTAAAATTTCGCTATCATCGCCAAATTGTGCGCGCTGGGCGTAAGAGCCAAGCTCACGCGCACCACTACCCTTTTTTTTAAAAAGCATTATAGTTTGTTGCCCAAAAATTCGTCGCTTTCGCACTCGATTTCAAGCAAGCGATTGTATTTTGCGTTGCGCTCGCTTCTTGAAGTAGCGCCTGTTTTGATTTCACCTGTATTTAGCGCGACCGCAAAATCAGCGATAAACGCATCTTCGCTCTCGCCGCTTCTGTGGCTCATAATGCAGCGATAGCCGTTGCGTTGCGCTAGGCGGACGGTTTGCATGGTTTGGCTAACAGAGCCAATTTGATTTGGTTTAATCAAAATCGCATTTGCCACGCCTTTTTTGATACCTTCTAGCAAAATTTTCTCGTTTGTTACAAACAAATCATCGCCCACAAGTTGCACTTTTTTGCCAAGGCGCTCGGTTAGCTTTTTCCAGCCGTCCCAGTCGTCTTCGCTTAGGCCATCTTCGATTGAGAAAATTGGGTATTTTTCACACAAATTCGCGTAGTATTCGATTAACTCTTCGCTTGTGAATTCTCTGCCTTCTAATTTGTATTTTCCGTCCTCGTAAAGCTCACTAGAAGCGACATCTAGGGCGATTTTAATTTGTTCTCCTGCTTTGTAACCAGCTTTTTCGATTGCACTCATTATGATTTTAATCGGCTCTTCGTTGTCTTTTAAATTTGGTGCGAAACCACCCTCATCGCCCACAGCCGTGCTATGCCCTGCGTCATTTAGGATTTTCTTTAAAGTTTGATAAATCTCAGCTGCTGCGCGCAAAGCGTCGCTGAAATTATCGAAACCAAACGGCATAATCATAAATTCTTGGAAATCCACGCTGTTGTTTGCGTGCGCGCCACCATTGATGATATTAAACATCGGCACAGGCAAAATGCTAGCGTTCGCCCCGCCCAAATAGCGATATAGTGGCATATTTAGGCTTTTCGCAGCCGCTCTTGCAACCGCCATAGAAACGCCCAAAACAGCATTTGCGCCTAAATTTGAGTAATTCTCAGTGCCGTCAAGCTCTAACATAGTATCATCGATAAATTTTTGATTATACGCATCGGCTCCCACGATTGCCTCAGCGATTGCTTCATTTACATTAGCGACCGCTTTTAGCACGCCTTTTCCGCCAAATCTCGCGTCTTTATCGCGTAACTCCAAAGCCTCTCTTTTGCCTGTACTCGCCCCACTTGGCACTACTGCGCTCGCTACTGTGCCGTCGCTTAGCTCGACTGTGGCTTTTACTGTCGGATTACCTCTGCTATCTAAAACCTCGATTGCATACACATTTTCTACAAATACCATTATTCTTCTCCTTTATCATCATCGCTAGAATCGCTTAAATTCACGCCTTCGCTTCCCATTTGTTCTTTTATTTTGCCCAGAATTTCATCAGCTACGCTCGGGTTATTTTCTAGGTAAATTTTGGCGTTTTCTCTGCCTTGACCAAGCTTCGTATCGCCATAGCTAAACCACGCGCCACTTTTATCGACAATGTCGAGTTTGACGCCATAATCTATTAACTCGCCGACTTTGGAAACGCCCTTGCCAAACATAATGTCAAATTCAGCCACTTTAAATGGCGGAGCGACCTTGTTTTTGACCACTTTTACCTTCGCGCGGTTGCCGATTGGTTCCTCGTTTTGTTTGAGTGTGGCGATTTTGCGGATATCGATACGCACTGATGAGTAAAATTTCAGCGCATTTCCGCCTGTGGTGGTCTCTGGCGAGCCGTATCCTGTCATACCGATTTTCATACGAATTTGGTTGATGAAAATCACCGTTGTTCCCATTTTATGCACGACGCCTGTGAGTTTGCGAAGCGCTTGGCTCATAAGGCGGGCTTGAAGTCCTACATGCTGATCGCCCATATCGCCGTCGATTTCGCTCTTTGGTGTAAGTGCTGCGACGCTATCTACAATTATCAAATCAATCGCACCACTTTTGGCTAGGGTTTCGACGATATCAAGGGCCTGCTCGCCAAAGTCTGGTTGGCTCACATATAGATTGTCTGTATCTACGCCCAAATTTGCGGCGTATTTGACATCTAGCGCGTGCTCGGCATCGACAAAAGCGCAGATTCCACCAGCCTTTTGGCACTCGGCGATGATATGAAGTGTCAAAGTAGTTTTACCAGAGCTTTCTGGTCCGTAAATTTCGATAATTCTGCCCTTTGGCACGCCACCGATTCCAAGGGCGATATCAAGGCCGACTGAGCCTGTGGATATCGCGTCGATCGCCTCGACTTGCTTATCGCCAAGGCGAACCAAAGTGCCTTTGCCAAACGCTTTGTCAATCGATTTTAGCGCGGCGTCAAGGGTTTTTTTCTTTCCTTCGTCCATAGTGTTCCTTAAAAAAAATTTACCGCTGATTTTAGCAAAATAACTTTAATAATAGGTTGTGTTATATGGCGAAATTTAACCCTTTTTTGTTATGATTGCACAAAATCAAATTTAAGGTAAGATTATGAAAAACATTAGCGTTGCTCACTCGCCCGATGCGGACGATATTTTTATGTATATGGCGATAAAATTTGGCTGGGTAAATTCTTCGTGGCTGAGATTTTCTAACCACGCGGACGATATTCAAACGCTAAATTTAGCATCTTTGGCTGGGACTTACGATGTTTGTGCGATCTCTTTTGCATTGTATCCAAAAATTTACGCTGATTATGCTTTGCTTCGCACGGCCGTGAGCTTTGGCGAAGGCTATGGGCCAAAACTGATAAAGAAAAAAGGCGTAAAGCTAAAACCGAATTTCAAAGTCGCCCTAAGTGGCGAACACACGACAAATGCGATGATTTTTCGCATTGCTTATCCAAACGCTAGGATTGTGTATAAAAATTTCTTAGAGATCGAAAACGCCGTGCTTAGCGGAGAAGTCGATGCCGGGGTGCTGATACACGAAAGCATTTTGGATTTTTCTAGCGATTTGTGCGTGGAGCGCGAAATTTGGGACATTTGGAGCGAGTTAAACGGCGAAAATTTACCGCTTCCGCTTGGCGGTATGGCGCTTCGCAGATCGCTGCCACTCACAGACGCGATTGAATGCGAAAGGGTGCTAACTGACGCCGTGCGGGTCGCTCATGCAAATAAATCTTTGCTTTCAAAAATGCTGATTGAGCGAGATTTGGTGCGGGTTGATGATAAAAAACTAGAAAAGTATCTAGGGCTGTATGCAAACGAGAATTCGATTTCAATGAACGAAACGCAATTAAACGCAGTGCAAAAGCTTTTTGATTTGGGCTCCCAGCATGGCTTTTACGCTGAGCAAATTTGCGCAAGAGATATGCTGATACCGACGGAGTATAGCGAGATTAGGAATTCGTAGAATTTTAAATTTCGCAAAAATACTGCCCCGAAATTTTAAATTCGTGGCAATGACAAATCGAGTGTAAATTTTGCCTAATTTGTCATTGCGAGCGAGTGTAACGAGCGAAGCAATCCAGCCACGCCGTCAGGCGTTTTTAAATTAAATTTAAAGTGAGCAAATTTGACTATAAGAGAAATAGAAGTTTTAAGAAAATTAGCATTAAATAAAATTAACGGACTAAAAATTCCGTTTTTTCTTTCAACTCTCGCAATCCCAATTGCGGTCGGATTTTTGTTATATAAATTTGGCGATATAGAATTTGCTTTGCCTTTGGCTATTGTAATATTTGGTATGTCAGCAATGAAATATATAATGTTAGATTTTATTGACGAAGACCAGCCTATGACCATAAAAAGATACATAATGCCATTTTTGCCACTGTTAATTTTAATGTATTTTGCTGATGATATAACCAAATTTATACCAAATTTCGGCTATGTATTACTTGCGATATTTACAATACTTGCTATGATTATGTCATTTTTATTGCTTGTGAAATTCGCAAAAATGGACGAAATAAAAAAATACAAAGATTTATTCAAAAATAGATATTTAAAGGACTATCTTGCAAAATTTGGCTATGAATACCAAGAAAAAGGCTCATTAGACCAAATAATCTTAAAACATAGTAAATTATTTAACCCGTCCGAAATTTCAAACATAAACGATAAAATTTGCGGGAAAATCGACAAGGTAGAATTTGTTTTTTGCGATTTAATCATCAAAAAAGAGCTAAAAGACGCGCTGTATTTTGGCGTGTTTTTTTATGCCGAATTTAACAAAAACATAAAATCAAAAACTTTCATAAAATCAAAAGACAGCAAGATAAAAACCGCGGAAAATTTGAAAAAAATCGTTATGGACGACACGAAATTTAACCGCACTTTCGAAGTTTATAGCACAGATGCTATAAATGCTATGTATATATTAAGCCCTGCATTGATGAAGAGAATTTTAAGCCTAAAATGGCATTTAAATTTTCCGATTAGCATTAGCTTTGTGGGAAGCAAAATTTACATTTTTATCGATACAGGCAAGGATAATTTCGAGCCAAATATCGATATAAGTGCGATAAAATCGGATAGAATTATCAAAACAGAACTCTCGCACTTTTTATCAATAGTTAAAACGCTAAATTTAAATACAAGAATTTGGAAAGTGTGAAATATTGTATAATAACGCAAAAATTTAAGGCATAGTTATGGCAAAAATTTATAAAGAAATTGACTTTTCGAAATATAGTTCGGTGAAAATCGGGGGCGTTGAAAAAGTTGAAGTTTTAGATGAAAACAGCGAATTTAACGGCTTTGTCGTGGGTGGGGCAAATAATCTTTTAATCTCGCCAAATCCGCCACAATTAGGAATTTTAAGCGATAAATTTGATTTTATTTCGCTTGACGGCGACATTTTAAAAATCGGCGCAAAAACAAAAAGTGCAAAAATTTACAACTTCGCAAAACAGCAAAATCTCGCAAATTTCGAGTTTTTAAAAAATATCCCGGGCACACTTGGCGGACTTCTTACGATGAACGCTGGGCTTATGGGCTTTGAAATTTCGCAAAATCTCATTAGCGTTCGCACAAATCTTGGCGAATTTGGCAAAGACGAGTTAAATTTCGCCTATCGCCACAGCGAAATTAACGGCATTATTTTGGAAGCCAAATTTAAAGTTTCGCATGGATTTAATGCAACCCTTAGCGAAGCAATCGCGCAAAAAAGGGCAAATCAACCAAAAGGTGCAAGTTTTGGAAGCTGTTTTAAAAACCCGCAGGGCGAAAGTGCCGGTAGGCTCATCGAAGCAGTGGGCTTAAAAGGCTTTCGTGTCGGCGGGTGCGGATTGAGCGAAATCCACGCAAATTTTCTTATCAATTACGGCGATGCGACATATTTTGAGGCAATCACGCTCATAAATTTAGCCAAAATGCGCGTAAAAGCCGAATTTGGCGTGGATTTACACGAAGAAGTGGTGATTTTGTAACGCGTGGTTTGCGTGCGCTTGCTGATAAATAAATTTTAAGCGAATTTGCGATATAGGCTAGCCAAATTAATCACGGAGTTTTTCATGACTTGCAAGCACGATTTTTATAGCCATAAACCTATTATCCCAAGCCAAGCGTCGCACTCGCACAGCCACTCTCATGGCAACTCGCACGGCCACGAGCATTTTGGCGACCACGCTCACTCGCACCACGATCACAGCCACGCAGTGGGGGCGAACACAAACAAAAAAATGCTTAAAATTTGTATCGCAATTACGATTTTTGCGATGATTTTTCAATTTGTTTATTCTATCATTACAAATTCTCTCGCGCTTTTAAGCGATACTTTGCACATGTTTAGTCACGCTTTCGCCTTGACTTTAAGCTATTTTGCGGTGAAAATTTCGGAATTTAGCGGTGGAAATGAACGGACATTTGGATTTTTTAGAGCTGAGATTTTAGTCGCTTTTGTAAATTCTATTATGAGTTTTGGGTTCGCCCTTTTTATCGTGTATGAGGCTGTGTGCAAACTGATAAACCCTGAAAGCATAGACGCAAAAACCCTTTTGGTGGCTGCTTTTATCGGGTTTGTAGCAAACGCGATGAGCGGGCTTTTGCTAATCAAAGCCGATATGCAAAACATAAATATAAAATCCAGTTTCATACACATGATGAGCGATTTGCTAAGCTCGGTTGGCGTCATTTTGGGTGCTGTGATTGTGTATTTTACGGGTGCGTTTTGGGTGGATTGCGTTTTGGCTATGATGATTGCCTTTGTGATTGGAAAATGGTCATATTCTTTGGCGAAAGATAGCGTAAATGTGCTTTTAGAGACTTCGCCGATACCTATACAAAGCATAAAAAATGAAATTTTATCGCATGAGTTTGTGCTGGATACGCACGATATTCACCTCAGCGAAATTACGCATAATTTTTATGTTTTGACCGCTCATATCGTCATAGAGAGGGAAAATTTAGATAAATTTTCGCAAATCATCGGTGAATTATCGCAAAATTTAATGCAAAATTTGCGTATCACACACTGCACATTTCAGCCAGAGTGGAGTTGAAATTTGTGTTAAATTCGCGCGAAATTTAACATTGAACGATTTCTTAAATTTTAGGCAAAATTTTGAAATTTTGCAAAAACACTAACCTTGAATTTTAAATTCGCAGATTGCTTCGTCGCTATCGCTTCTCGCAATGACAGATTGGGCATAAAATTTTAAATTTATGCCCAATGAATTTTACTGATAGTTTTATTTACTGACCGTCATAGACCCATTTTCCGCTGATACCCCTTACGGCGTCTGCTACTTTGATTTCCACATCGCCGTTATCTATATCTATCAGGTGATAGCGGTCGTTACCCATATCCATTTCCTTCATATACGAAAGCTGTCTAAGACCATGGCGAGTTTCTATGCGCTCGACGAGATCGTGCTTTGATGACTCTGGCAAGGCATAGACGAGATCAACTGATGCCTGATCTGCTGCTAGGATATCAAGCGAGGCGACAATGCCGATATCTGGCGTTACGACAGGGGCTGCGGCAGTTCCTTCGCAGTCGCAAGAAACACTCATATTGCGCAATACATTTATAAAGGCGATTTTGTGAGCGAAATATGTCGTTATTGCTTTGGTAGATTCGCTCATGCGCTCCATAAGCTCTTCTTCACTGATGCTCCACTGATCTTTACCCTCTGCGGAGTGGATCCATTTTTTGCCTATTCGTCCGTCAGCGCAACCGATACCGATATTTTTATTCGAACCGCCAAATCCACCCATCATGTGTCCCTTGAAGTGAGTAAGGGCAAGAAACGAATCATAATCAAGGATATTTTTTCCCATAGACATTTCGTTGAACCATTTGCCATGTGGCACCGGTAGCAACGCTGTCCCAGCTTCGTCTATTATATCTACCCTAGAAAAAGTCCAGCCATTTGTTTCGAGAGTTTTGCGGTGATCTTCGGTATTATACCTCGCGCCTGCGTAATAGGTGTTTGTCTCTACAATAGAGGCATTAGCAAGACGAGAGCTCATAAGCTCCTTTACCCATGGGCGTGGAATAATATTTGGTCCATGAGGCTCTCCGGTGTGGAGTTTGACCGCAACTTTTCCGACCAATACGCTTTTGATTTTATCAAATATTTTGACTAGTCCTGCGGGAGAGAGATCCCTTGTAAAATACACATAAGACTCAGGCCCTTTTCGCTGGTCATACGGGATATAGCGTTCTCCGCCAGTCCCTGGAACTGGGGTTTTAGACGCGCTTGTTTCGTCTTTTTTCTCCGTTGCGCTAGCATAGTTTGAGAGAGCTCCAAGTGCCGCTGCGGCTCCTGCCATTTTCACAAACTTGCGCCTTACAATATCTTCCATAGCCTATACCTCTCTTTCATAAATATTATATAGTTCTTACTATTATAAAATAATTCAGTTAATAAAATATTTTTGCGCTTCGGCTTTATCCTCAAACGGCGTGGCTATAAATTTTTCATTTTCGATGATGACTTCGTAGCTTTTGCCTGGTTGAAATTTCATATAAGTTAGCGCAAATTTCGCCGCTAACTCCATGTCATCGCGACTAGCACCACGCGAAATGAGCGAGTATGCACCTACGAGTGGCTCGATAAATTTAATGCGAGTAAATTTAGGATTTTGGATATTTCTTAGGCGCGCATTATCATCTTCGTTGCGTCCGATTATCATTTTTGCGCCACCGTTTAGGCGCAAATGACGGCCAAATTTTAAAATTTCAGCGTCCTGCGAAGTCTGTAATTTTTCAAATTTCATCATATCTTTGATTTTATCGGCGTAGCTTTGGATAGTAAGCAAACACCCGCCAGCTGGCGTTTCGTAATCATCGAAGCCCAATTCCCCCGCTAACTCCATTTGGCGCGTTCGCCCCCTGCCACTGATATCTAGCAGTTTTTCGCGATCGACCCAGCCGTTGATTTCGGGCGCGCTTGGTGCCATGAGTTTCGCACTTAGCGGGCGCAAGATTAGGTTATTTTCATCGCTACTTAGTTTGCGCACCTGCGCCATTGCAGCGGCTCTTTGGCTCATCGGGCGCTGTCCTAGCACCTCGCCAGAAATCACAAAACTAGCCCCATGCGCCCCTAACATAGAAAGCGCGGTTTTAAACATATACCCGTGGCAGTCTATACAGGGGTTAAACTGCTTGCCGTATCCGTATTTTGGGCTAAAAAGCACATTTTGCAAATACTCATCTCTGATATCCACGCGCAAAAACTCAGCCCCAGCCATGCGCGCTCGCTCGCTCATAATCTCGCTTTTATCATCTTTACCACCAAAGCCAATATCCATATAAAGTGCCGTTACGGCGATATTTTGCATAGTTATTAATTTTATGGCTAGCATCGAATCTAACCCACCGCTAAAAAGTGCGAGTGCCTTCATTTTTTTCCTTTTAATTCGTTTATTTTTTTTTGATATTCGAGGATTTTATCGAGCCTATCAGGGTCGTTTGAAACAAGCAATTTTTGCATTTGCTCCTCTAAAACCCTGCGACGAAGAAGCATGCAGGCTCTGATAAAATTTGTCTCATTTGTAATGGCTAAAATTTTATTATCCAAGGCAAGCGCGCGCAGACTTTGCTCGTCATCTTCGCTTTTTTGCGCTGATATTAGGGCTTCATAGACCCTGCTATGCATACGGAAATCCTGCACGCTAAGGCAGTTTAGGCCGTTTGCCATGAAATTTTCGTTTAAAAGCATGGATTTTATGACTTGAAGCTCGGTTATGTCTTTTAAATTTGAGCTTTCTGGTTTTGGCGCGTTTGGCTCGGCTTTGACACTCGGCTTTGGCGCGAAATTTGCGCTCGCACCCGAATTTGAACTTAGCGAAAACGCACTAGGCGAAACATCTAAAATTTGCGCTACCAAACTCGTATATGACTGCGCTACCACGGGATTTAGCGCGTTAGTAAATTCTTTGATTTCATTTAGAGCCTGCTCTTTTTGCACTGGGCGGGTTAGGTCGTATTTTTTGGCGATTTCACGGATCAAAAACTCTCCGCCCTCCATGCCATTAGCGTAAATTTGGGCTAGTTCGCGCACTTTACCAGCTTGCACCATATCGGCTGGATCTGCGCCACCGCCTATGATAACCACGCTATTATCAATGCCGTTTGCGCATAAGAGTCTTGCACTTTTTATCGCAGCATTGATTCCTGCGCTATCTCCGTCGAAGCTTAAAATCACGCGCAAATCCCCGCGCTTAATCAGTGGCAAATGTAGTGGCGTCAAAGCTGTGCCAAGCACGGCTACTGCGTTGTCGATACCTGCTTGGTGAAGCATTATGACATCCATATAGCCCTCTGTGATGATGAGAGTTTTTTTATCATACGCACTTTTTTTGGCTAGATTGTAAGCGTAAAAAATCCGCGATTTATCAAAAACCGCGCACTGGGGCGAATTGACATATTTGGCAGGATTGCCACTAATCGTGCGCCCGCCAAAGCCCACGATTTTGCCCGTGTGGTTGTGAATCGGAAATGTAATGCGCTCGATAAAGCTAGCGTAGCTTCCGCGCTCGTTTTGTTTAATCGCACCCACATTAAAGGCGTCGCGCGCTTCGATTTGCTCGTTTTGCAAAACACGGATTGTCTGCGCGCTAGACCCAGCCCAGCCAAGGCCAAATTTCTGTATCGTCTCATCGCTAAGACCGCGCGAGTGCAGATACTCTACTGCGCTAGGATTGTTATAAAGCTGACTTTGGTAAAAAGCATTTAAAATTTCTAAAATTTTTTTATCTTCGCGTTGAAAATTGCGCTCATTTGTGTATTCGAGCTCGAAACCATACATCGAGGCTAGCTTTTCTACGGCTTCTTTGAAATTTAGCTTTTCGTAGTCTTGGACGAATTTTATAGCATTTCCGCCAGCCTTGCACGAAAAACAGTGGAAAATCCCAAGCCGTGAGCTCACACTCATACTAGGGTGCGAATCATCGTGAAATGGGCAAATTCCGACGAAATTTGAGCCAGAGCGTTTGAGTGGGACATATCTTTCTACGACATCTACGATATCAGCGACGGCTAAAAGCCTTTCAATACTTTCATTTTTAATCATTTGCAAATTATACCCACACTTTGCTATAATCGCCCTTTATTTTATACCACGAGGCGAAATTTGGACAATTTTTTTCTTGATGATCGCGATCCGATTTTTGGGCTAATTGTTTTAATCAGCATTATTTTGTTAGTTAGCGTTTTAAGCTATGTTTGGGGGATTTTTCACAAAAAAAACGAAAGGACAAATTTAGAGAATTTTATCAAAAAATTTGACACCCTCGACGCGCTTAGCGACGCTCACCGCGAGCTTTTATCAAGCCCACAAATCGATCAGCCTACCCTTGGGGTGTTAGCGAATTCTTTTGTCAAAAGCGGGGATTATGAGCGAGCGATTGAAATTTATCTAATCGCGCTAAATAAAACCACAAACGGCGCACAAAGGGAGTTTGTGCTGACAAATTTAGGCATTGTATATTTTAAAGCTGGATTTATGGGCAGGGCTGAGGAGGTGTTTTTGGAGGCTTTGCGTCTGCGCCCACGCAATCAAACCGCGCTAAATCACCTAACCGTAATTTATGAGAGGCTTCGCAGGTTTGACGAGGCGTTGCAGGTTTTAGACGCACTGCAAGAACAAGGTGTAGATGTCTGGCAAGGCGCGCAATATATCAGGGCTCAAATCATAGCAAATGACGCAAACACGCCATTTAGCGAGAAAATAAGGCAAATTTTAGCCCTAAATTTCAAGGGTGCAAAGAGATTTTGCATAGAGCTTTTTATCAAAAACAAAGAGCCATTTGGCGAATTTAGCGAATTTCCAAATTTAGGCGAAGTGATTGATTTAATCTATCCGCTAAAAACAGCCGTAAATTTGAGCGATAGCGACTATAATGCGCTTTTTTACGCGCTGGGTAGAAGCGAGAAAAAACCAGAAAAACCTAGCCAAATTTTCGAAATAAACGCCCTTGTAGCGATGAAGGAAGCGGGATTTGCGGGGGCTAGTTTAGCATTTTCGTATTCGTGCGCGAAATGCAAAAGCCAGGTGGGGATATTTTCTCATCGTTGCCCTGTGTGCTACGAAATGGCTAGCGTGGGTGTTGGCGCGAAAATCTCGGAAGCAAACAATGAAATCGGTCAGACTTTTTAGCGACGGTAGTAGTCTTGGGAACCCAGGAGCTGGGGGCTGGGCGTATATTTTAGAATACAAGGGCGCTAAAAAATGCGAATGCGGCGGCAGTGCGTGCGCTACAAATAACCAAATGGAGCTAACCGCGGCGATTATGGGCTTAAAGGCGCTTAAAGAGCCGTGCGAAGTGGAGCTTATCACAGATAGTCAGTATGTGGTAAATGCGATAAATTCGTGGCTTCATAAGTGGATAAAAACGGATTTTAAAAACAAAAAAAACGAGGATTTATGGAGGGAGTATATCAGAGTGGCAAACGGCCATAAAATCACGGCCGTATGGATCAAAGGGCATGCTGGACACCCGCAAAATGAGGCTTGCGACAGCCTAGCTAGGGGCGAGGCGCAAAAATATAAAAAGGCTTAAATTTTGCAATGAGCGTTGCTAAATTTAAGAATTTTTGCAATTTTAATAAAGGAAAAAAATGCAAAATTTATCAAATTTAGAAGAAAAACTTGGTTATAAATTTAAGGATAAAGCAAGGCTTACGGTCGCGCTAACGCACAGAAGCGCCAAAAATGGCGCAAACAACGAGAGATTGGAGTTTTTGGGCGACGCGGTTATGGATTTGATAGTGGGAGAGTATTTGTTTGTGAAATTTAACTCAAACGAGGGAGATCTCAGCAAACTGCGCGCGGCACTTGTCAATGAGACGAGTTTTTCGAAATTTGCTAGGTTTTTGGGGATTGGGGCGTGTCTGAATATGTCAGCTTCCGAGGAAAAAAACGGCGGCAGGGAGAAAAACTCGCTACTTTCTGACGCTTTTGAAGCGACGATTGGCGCGCTGTATTTGGAGGTAGGGCTAGAAAAAACGGCCAAAATCGTAACCACTCTGCTAGAAAAAATTTATCCAAAGATCGAATTTAACGAACTTGTGAAGGATTATAAAACCTCGCTTCAAGAAATCACGCAGGCAAAATTCGGCGTTACGCCCGAATATCGCTTACTAGGTTCAACCGGTCCTGATCATAAAAAAAGCTTTGAAATGGCGGTTTTCGTGGGTGGCAAGGAGTTTGCTAGGGACATCGGAAACAGCAAAAAAGAGGCCGAGCAAAAGGCAGCAAAGATTGCGATTGAGATTTTAGAAAAAAATTAGGATAAAAAATGAACACACTAGGTATAAAACTCAGGCTTTCGACTTTTGGGGAGAGCCACGGCGTGGCGATTGGTGGCGTTTTAGACGGCTTTCCGGCGGGTGTGAAAATCGATACTAAATTTTTACAAGCCGAGCTAGACAGACGCAAACCGGGCGGTAAATTTGCCACTTCTCGCAAAGAAAGCGATGAGGTGCAGATTTTAAGTGGCGTTTTTGATGGGCTTAGCACGGGCGCGCCGATAGGATTTGTGATTTACAACGCAAATCAGCACTCGAAAGACTATGAAAATTTAAAAGAGCTTTTTCGCCCGGGACACGCTGATTTTGGCTATTTTGCTAAATACGGCATTAGGGATCACAGAGGCGGGGGCAGAAGCTCGGCAAGAGAAACGGCAATAAGGGTCGCAGGTGGGGCGTTTGCGCAGATGCTTTTAAATGAATTTGGCGTGAGCGTGAAAAGCGGAGTTTTAAGCGTGGGCGAAATAAAGGCTGAGAATTTAGACTTCGCAAATGCTGATAATAGCGAGATTTTCGCGCTTGATAAGGGTGTGGAGAATTCGCAAAAAGAATTAATCGCAAATTTAAAGAAAAAAGGCGAGAGCGTGGGTGCAAGTGTGCTAACAATCGCAAATGGCGTGCCAAAGGGGCTTGGAGAGCCACTTTACGCTAAGGCTGACGCGTTAATCGGCGGGGCGTTCATGGGGCTAAACGGCGTAAAAGCCGTAGAGATCGGCGACGGCGTGGAAACTTCAAGCAAATTTGGCTCACAAAATAACGATTTTATGGATAAAAATGGTTTTAAATCAAACCACGCAGGGGGCATTCTAGGCGGTATCACAACGGGAGAGCAAATCATCATAAAAACGCATTTTAAGCCGACCCCTAGCATTTTTGCCGACCAGCCGACGATTGATAAAAACGGCGATGAAACGATTTGTTCGCTTCGTGGTCGCCATGATCCTTGTATCGGAGTGCGTGGTAGTGTCGTCTGCACAGCACTTTTACGGCTAATCTTAGCTGATTTACTTTTGCTAAATGCAAGTGCAAATTTGGGGAATTTAAAGAAAATTTATGGGTAAAATTTGAGGTCGTAAATGGGAACAAAAATAAGCAAAAAAAGGAAAATTTTTAACGCTTTTTTGGTGGTTATTTTGGTATTTATAGGGATTGCGCTTTTTACACCTAGATTGCATACTGGGACGATACATCTTATTAGGTTTGCTAATAATAGCAAAAACACTAGTACTTTACCATTGCACAGTTATGAATTTTATATACGAAATTTTGAACAAAGCAAACTTACAAGTATTCTTTCAGATGAAAATAAAGAAAATTTGCTTGTAATTATAGATGCTGATGAAATAAATGGAATTATAAAAGATATAAAATGCTTTTTTAATCCAACTAGTTCTATTATCCCGTGCAAATATTATCTTTATAAACAAGACGGCAAATTTAAAAAAGTAGATTTTTCTGAATTTGTAAGACTATCGGAGCAAAATATCACACAAGTTGTCATAAAAGAAAAATCTCGCAGGTTTCAGGATTTTTAATTTTCGTTAAAATTCTAAATTTTAAGGACAAACTATGAAAACTCTACCAAACTGGGACGAAATTTTCCCCTTAAAATCGGGGCTAGAAAGCGTAACTTACATTAAGCCTACTATTAAAAATAAAAATATAATCGTGGGCGAATTTAGCTACTATGCTGGGCAGGATTTTGAGAGGCAGGTTACACACCATTATGATTTCATCGGCGACAGGCTAATCATCGGCAAATTTTGTCAAATAGGTTTTGGGGTGGAGTTTATGATGAACGGCGCAAACCACGCTATGGGCGGTGTTAGCACATTTCCGTTTTATATTTTTAAAGGCTTTTCGCAAGACGCTCCAAGCCTTGATAAACTGCCGATTAAAGGCGACACGGTGGTCGGAAACGATGTGTGGATAGGGCAACGCTCGCTTATCTTGCCGGGAGCTAAAATCGGTGATGGCGTGATAATCGGCGCTAGTAGCGTAGTGGGCGGCGAAATACCGCCGTATAGCATAGTCGCCGGAAACCCTGCACGACTAGTGCGAAAACGCTTCGATGATGAGATGATAAATTTGCTTTTAACTCTTAAATGGTGGGATAAAAGCGTGGAAGAAATAGAGAATTTAACGGGGATTTTATCGAGTGATGATTTGCAAAAAGTGAAAGAAAAAATCAAAGAAATGCTTGGAAAAACCGAATAAATTTAATGAAATTTGATTGAAATTTAGCGGTGCAAATTTCAATCAAAACCAAATTTTAAATCTCGCCTTTTAAAATTTTAACTATTGTGCGAGGCAGTATTTCATGCTCGATTTCGTGGATTTTGGCTTCCCACTCATCGCGCGTTTTGCCCTCTCTGGCAAAAGCCTCTTGGGCTATGATTTTGCCCCCGTCTAGCTCCGCGCTGACTAGGTGCACGCTCACACCGCCTACTTGCATATCGCTTGCAAAGCTCTCGTCGATTGCGTGCGCGCCCTTGAAAAGTGGCAAAAGTGACGGATGCAGGTTGATCGCCCTGATTTGCTCGCAAAATACCGGCGTAAGAACTCTCATAAAACCCGCTAGCACAGTTAGCTCGGCGCCACTTTTTTTGATAACTTCTACTACTTTTGCGTCAAATTCCTCTCTACTAACAAACGCTTTATGATCAATAACAACGCTTGTTAGTCCGTATTTTTCGGCTTTTTGGATACCTAACGCGTTAGGTTTGTTAGTTAGTGTTAGCACGACTTCGATTTTAATATCGCCAAAAATTTTGCCATGAAGCTTTTCTAAAATCGCCTCTAAATTACTTCCGCTGCCGCTAAAAAGCACGGCTATTTTTTTCGTAACCATTTTATCTCCTCGATGATGTCAAATGGATTTAGTGAATATGAGTTTTTCCTAAAATTTCGCCCAGCTAAGGCATGGGCCAAAACGCCATTTATCGCGGCTTCGCGCGAGCTATAACCTTGGGCTAAAAGCCCTGTGATGAGACCAGATAGCACATCGCCACTGCCTGCCTTGGCTAACGCGCTAACTCCCCTCTCGCACACGAAAAGCTCGCCACGATGCGCTATAATGGTGTTTGCGCCTTTTAGCACGAGCACGGATTTGGTAGCAAGCGAAAATTTTCGTGCTAAGGCAAAGCGATCTTTTTGCACTTCGCCCACGCTTAAATTTGCGATTTTTGCCAAACTTAGCAAGGCGGCAAATTCCTTCGGGTGTGGCGTGATAACGGCGTTTTCGTTAGTTTGCAAAATTTCAATGATTGCTTCATTGTAGCACAAATCCGCGTCGATGACGCAAGGCGTGTTAGCTAGGATTTGTGTGTCAAATTTCGCCCCTCCTAGCCCCATACCAGCCCCGATTGCGCTAGCGCCCAAAAACGAATTTTTGCGCATTAAAATTGGATTTAGATTTTTTACCTTGCCTACGACGCTTACCAACCCTGCGCCGATTGCATGCGCGCTAAGGGCGGCGATTTGGGCTGCGCCACTCATTTCGCCAGAGGCGATAAAGGCATGGCCAAATTCGCCTTTGTTTGTGTTTTTTTTCTTTCGAAATGGCAGGCGTAAATCAGATTTTTCTAGCAAAAACATATCGCTAGATTGTTCAAATTTTACTCTGCTAATACCTAAATTTGCTAGCTTAATCTTGCCTACAAAATCCTTGGCTAAATCGCTAAATAGGGCGATTTTAAGCGCTCCCATGCACACCGTGTAATCCGCCTCGAACGCCATAGGTCTTGGCACGCCAGCCAAATCAATTCCGCTTGGGATATCAATGGCGATTTTTAGGGCTTTGGCATGGTTTGCTCGCCCTAGTATCTCGCATACTTTCTCGTCCATATCGCGCGATAAACCGCTTCCAAAAACGCCGTCGATTATGCAATCAAATTTGAAATTTTCCAAATTTTGACTAAATTTCACGCCGACTTTTTTGGCAATTTCGTTTTGAAATTTAAACGCTTCGTTTTTTGGCTCGCCAAAGATTAAAAACGCCTCGCACAAATAATCCCCGCTTAGCCTGCGAAGCACGCAAATAGCGTCGTTTGCGTTATTTCCTGCCCCACATAGGGCTAAAATTTTTGCCCCCTTTTTCAGCTTTTTGCGGATTAGAATTTCTACGCCACTAGCGGCGTTTTCCATTAAAATTTTCTCATCAATGCCTAAATTTTGGCTTGCGTTTTTGTCAAATTCGGCTGTGCTAAAATACAAATTTTTCATATCTCGCTCCTAGTTCGAAAGCTTAGAGCTTCGAGTAAATGGGCCTTTGCGATGACCTCGCTATCGCTTAGATCGGCAATACTTCGCGCTACTTTTTTGGTTTTTATAATCCCTCTTTGGCTTAGATTATACCTGCTAATCGCGCTTTCTAGGATATTTTGCGCGCTTGATTCCAAAACGCAAAACTTCTCCACATCCTTATCGCTTAATTTCGCGTTTAGCTCGCTTTGCTGCCTTAGTTTTTGCGCGCGAAAGGCGCACACCACCCTCTCATACATCTCCTCGCTAGATATGCTAGATCTATCGTCCTTACTGACCTCGTCCATAGCCACATACAGATCAATCCTATCAAGCAGTGGCCCAGAAATCACGCTTTTGTATTTTTTGATTTCGTTTGCCGAGCATGAGCATGAGGTCGATTGCGAAAACAAATGTCCGCACGGGCAGGGGTTTTGCGCTGCGACAAAGATAAATTTCGTCTCATACTCGGTTTTGGAATTTACCCGTGATATTAAAATTTTATTATCTTCGAGCGGTTCTCGCAGGCTTTCTAAAATTTGCTTTCCAAAGTGCGGAAGCTCATCGAAAAACAGCTCGCCGCCGTTTGCCAAAGCCACTTCGCCGATACGCGCTCCAAGCGAACCACCGCCGAAAATCGAGCTTCTAGTGCTTGTGTGATGAGGCGAACGAAAGGCTCTGAGTGCGCTAAAATCGACATTTTTATTATTTAATGACTCATAAGCGCACGAAAGCAAAATCTCACTCACGCTTTGAGGTGGCAAAATTTGGGCTATGCGTTTAGCGCACATTGATTTGCCACACCCTGGACTGCCCTCAAAGAGTATATTATGCATACCACTAGCGGCGATTAGGCTCGCTCTTTTGGCTCTTTCTTGGCCTTTTATGTCTTTGAAATTTAGGGTGAAATTTCGGTTTGGGACATAAATTTCATCGCCGATTTTGATAACATCTTTGAAAATCGGGTGAGTTTCGCTCATAAGGCAGGTTGCAGCAAATTCATCATCGCTAAAAAATCTAATCGCTTCTGCTAAATTTTCGACCGCATAAACCTCGTAATTTGGGATTGTGCAGGCGCGAAGCGCGATTTCTTTTGGGACTAAAATTTTAGCATTTTTCACATGCGCGCTTAAAAACAGCAGTGTCGAAAACAAAGAGGCTGTGGATTTAAGCGCCCCGTCAAGTCCAAGCTCGCCAAATACGAAAAAATCGTCCCCGAAGCTCTCTTTTTGCAAAGCGATTAAAAGCGCGATTGCAAGGTCGAAGTGCGAGCCGTTTTTGGGCACATCAGAGGGAGAGAGATTTATAATGATTTTAGAGGCTGGGAATTTGAAATTTAGGCTCATCAAAGCCGCTTTTACCCTGCTTTCGCTCTCTTTAATCGTAGTTCCGGCAAGTCCAACGATATTAAAGCCAGGAAGACCCCTAACAAATGTGCTTTCTACACTGACACTGATTAAAGTATCGGTAAAAACAGCGCATTTTAGAGATTTCATTTTGATTTTTCTTTTTTGTTTTTGCGGTATTCTTTGTCAAATTTTTTGCGGTTGTTGTAGCCTATGCGCTCGATAAAAAGGTGCCCGTCTAGGTGGTCTAGCTCGTGTTGGATACAAACAGCCAAAAGCTCATCGGCGCTTAGCTCGTGTTTTTCGCCATTTCTATCTTGGTAATTTAGCGTGATTTTGCGCGCTCTTTTGACCTCTTCGTAGTATCCTGGCACGCTAAGGCAGCCTTCTTGGTAGATGATTTCATCTTCTTTTTGTGTGATTACGGGATTTATGAGTTCGAGCAAATCGGCTTTGTCTTGCACGCCCTCTTCGTTGGCTAAATTTATCACAACGGCTCTGATTGGATTAGCCACTTGGATAGCAGCTAGTCCAATGCCGTTTTTGCTTATCATGGTTTCATACATATCGTCTAAAAATTTCGCCAGTTCATCGTCAAATTCGACGACCTCTTTGGAGCGAACATGGAGTTTTTTGTTCGGATATGTAAGAATTTCTAAAACCATTATTTAAAGCTCTTTTCCAATACCTTGTCGATTAGTCCATACTCGCTGGCCTCTTTCGCGCTCATGAAAAAATCTCTCTCGCAGTCTTTTTCGATATCGCTTAAATTTTTGCCTGTGTTTTGGGCTAAAATTTGATTTAGTTGCGATTTCATACGCAAAATTTCTTTTGCTTGGATTTCGATATCAGTGGCTTGGCCTTGTGCTCCGCCGAGAGGTTGGTGAATCATAATGCGCGCATTTGGCAAAGCATATCGTTTGCCCTTGGTGCCACAACTAAGCAAAAATGCGCCCATTGAAGCAGCCTGACCTATGCAGATCGTGCTGACATCTGGTTTGATGTAATTCATAGTATCATAAATGCTAAATCCGCTCGTAACCACGCCACCAGGGCTGTTGATATACATATAGATATCTTTATCTGGATCTTCTGCCTCTAAAAATAGCAGTTGGGCTACGATTGCGCTGGCTACATCGTCGTTGATTTCGCCACTTAGCATTACAATGCGATCTTTAAGCAAGCGAGAGTAGATATCATAACTTCTCTCGCCTCTGCTTGTTTGCTCGATTACATAAGGTAAAAACATTATTCGCCTTCTTTGTCGTCTTTGTTTTTGCTAAAAATATTGTTGAAAAGTTTTTCCTCGATTAGCGCCATTTTAACAGCTGGCAAAACGCCTCTTTTGCGATATTCTTCAAGGTGAGCTTTCGGATCTAGTCCATTTGAGTAAGCTTCGAAGTAAATAGCTTGGATTAGCTCTTGATCGCTTACATCAATACCGCGTTTTTTAGCCAAAGCGTCGATCAAAAATGTGATTTTTACGCTTTTTTCAGCGCCGGCTCTAAATTCATCGCGTTTTTTCTCGATTGCTTTTTGATCTTTTTTAAATTCTTCGATTGTAGCCTCATCAAATGAACGCCAAGCGTTGTTGAATTGTAAATTTATCTCTTGCTCGACGATTGATTTTGGCAAATCAAAGTTAAATTTCTCAGCCAAAGCATCAGCCATTTTTGGTTTTAACTCTTCTTCGATTTTTTTGCGAAGTTTGTCGTTTTTAAGCTGTTCTTTAATCGTGCTTTCAACCTTTTCTTTTGTAGGTTTTTCCTCGCCTGGAAGTATGCGTTTTAGCATATCCTCATCAAGCTCAGTAGCTGGTTTTTTGCACTGAATTTCATGTAGTTTTACTTTAAAAATCGCGTCTTTTCCAGCAAGGTGTTTCGCGCCGTATTCAGCTGGGAATTTCACGCTTACATCGCGCTCCTCGCCGACTTTTAAACCAATCATACCATCCTCGAAACCTGGGATAAATTGATTTGAGCCGATTTCAAGCACATAATCTTTTGCTTCGCCACCCTCGAAAGCCTCGTTATCAACGAAACCTTTGAAGTCAAATTTGGCGAAATCGCCCTTTTCAAGCTCTGTTTTGTCTGATTTTTCTAGTGGAGCGACCATTAGTAAAATTTTATTTATCTCGTCCTCAATCTCTTTTTTGGTTACGCGAGGTGTCGAAAACTCAGGGATTAGCTCCTCGTATCCGTCGATATTGACCTCTGGGCGGAAAGAAATTTCCATCTCTACATCGATATTTCCGTCTTTTTCATCGTATTTAGAAAAAATTGGCTCGCCGATTACTTCATCAGCTTTTTTATTTACGCTTTTGATTGATTCGTCGATGATATTTTTAAAAATCTCTTGTTTTGCGTCTTGTTCTAACTGCACGCCGTATCGTTTCATCACGACTGCTACTGGGACTTTGCCCTTTCTGAAACCGTCGATTTTAAGGTTTTTGGCGGCTTTTTTAGCAAGATCATCTACTTTTTTAGCGATAGTGTCTGCATCGATTTTTGTGCTTGCTACTGCGTTAGCAGAGTTTGTTAGCTTTGCATTGATTTCCATAAATTTCCTTTTAAAAAATTTTAAAATTAAAGCGCAGAATATACCAAAATTTTGCTTAATAATTTTAAAATTTGGCAAATTTTATTGTTTGGGGCTAAATTTTGCTTTTAAATTTTAGCGTTATAAAAGGGGAGTTTAAGTAATATGCGCGAAAAATTTTAAAGGAAAAATATGGACGAAAAAAGCAGGGAAGAATTCGCTTCTTGTGTCGCTAAAATGCTAACTCTACTTGGCGAAAATCCTGAGCGCGAAGGGTTAATAAAAACGCCAATGCGTGTGGCAAAAGCGTATGAATTTCTTACTAGCGGATACGAGCAAGACCCCAAAGATGTGCTAAATGACGCGCTTTTTGAGAGCTCAAATAATGAAATGGTGCTTATTAAGGATATTGAATTTTACAGCCTTTGCGAACACCACCTTTTGCCTATTATCGGGCGGGCGCATGTGGCGTATATACCTAATAAAAAGGTCGTTGGACTATCCAAAATTCCGCGTATGGTAAATATTTTCGCGCGAAGATTGCAAATACAAGAACAACTCACAGAACAAATCGCAAATGCGCTCCAAGAGGTCATCAAGCCCCTTGGCGTGGGCGTCGTAATCCAAGCCCGCCACATGTGTATGGAAATGCGTGGCGTGCAAAAAATCAACTCCACCACGACAACCTCGGCTTTGCGTGGGCTATTTATCAGCCGAAACGACACCAGAAAAGAGTTTTTTGATTTGATAAATTCGCCAAAAACATTTGGATTTTAGCGTTGGTAAGTTAAGGTGAAATTTAGTCTAATGATTATATTATCAAACTAGCTTTCAAAAGATTAAATATATCTCATTAATAAAAATTTAAGAAAGGAAATTTATGGAGCGTGTTTATTTAGACAATAACGCTACAACTATGGTTGATCCCGAAGTTTTCGAGGCGATGAAGCCGTATTTTTGCGACAAATTTGGAAACCCAAATTCACTTCATAGCTTCGGTAGCGAAACCCACCCGGCTCTAAGACGGGCTATGGACGAGCTATACGAGGGGATCGGCGCAGCAGACGCGGACGATATCGTCATCACTAGCTGTGCGACAGAGAGCAACAACTGGGTTTTAAAAGGGATTTATTACGACAAAATTTTATCAGGCGAAAAGGACAATATCATAATCAGCTCTGTCGAGCACCCAGCTATCAGCGCGACCTGTGAGTTTTTGGAGCGAGTGTGCGGGGTAAAAATCATCAGGCTAGGCGTGGATAGCAACGGCTTAATCAGCCTAGATGAACTAAGAGAGAAAATCAACGACAAAACAGCTCTTGTTAGCGTAATGTGGGCAAACAACGAAACAGGCACAATTTTCCCTGTAAAGCAAATCGCAGATATCGCGCACGAATTTGGCGCACTTTATCACACAGATGCTGTGCAAGCAATGGGAAAAATCCCTGTAAATGTGCGCGCAGCAGGCGTGGATTTTTTAAGCCTTTCTGGGCATAAATTTCACGCTCCAAAGGGCGTGGGCGCGCTATATATCAAAGATAGCAAACCACTTACTAGCCTGCTTCACGGTGGCGAACATATGGGTGGGCGCAGATCTGGCACGCTAAATGTCGCTAGTATAGTAGGACTTGGCAAGGCAATGGAGTTAGCGAATAAATTTATGGCTTTTGAAAATTCGCATGTCAAAAGGCTACGCGATAAATTAGAGGACGCTTTGCTTGAAATTCCACATGTCTATGTCGTGGGAGAGCGCGAAATTCGCGTGCCAAATACGATTTTAGCTTCGATTCAAGGTGTAGAGGGCGAGGCTATGCTTTGGGATTTAAACAAAGCTGGAATCGCTGCTAGCACAGGCTCAGCATGCGCTAGCGAAGCACTAGAAAACAACCCAATTATGGAAGCAATCGGCGCAGATAAAGAGCTAGCTCACACAGCGCTTCGCTTATCTCTTTCTCGCTTTAATACAGAGGCCGAGATTGATTATGCCATAGAGCATATCAGTAAGGCAATCACTAGACTTCGCGGGATTTCTAGCACATTTGCTTACGCCCCACAAGGTTATCAAAAATAAGGATTTAAAATGGCAAAAAACGATTTAATAAATGGTTCGATTTGGGAGCAATACTCAAACAAGGTTCAAGATCGCATGAACAACCCTAAATTTATGGGCGAAATCACAGAAGAAGAAGCCGCTGCGCGCGGTGTGAAGCTAATCGTGGCTGATTTTGGCGCAGAGAGCTGTGGGGACGCTGTGAGATTATACTGGCTCATCGACCCTGCCACTGACATTATCATCGACGCTAAATTTAAAAGCTTTGGCTGTGGCACGGCAATCGCTAGTAGCGACACTATGGCAGCGCTTTGTATCGGCAAAACCGTCGATCAAGCTGTAAAGATTACAAATTTAGATGTCGAGCGCGATATGCGCGACACCCCTGACGAGCCGGCTGTCCCACCACAAAAAATGCACTGCTCGGTAATGGCGTATGATGTCATCAAAGCAGCTGCGGCAAAATACAAAGGCATAGATCCTGAGCATTTCGAAGATGAGATTATCGTGTGCGAGTGCGCTAGGGTGAGCCTTGGCACGATAAAAGAGGTGATTAAGCTAAATGATTTAAAAACCGTCGAGCAAATCACACAATACACAAAGGCTGGCGCGTTTTGCAAATCTTGCATTAAGCCCGGCGGACACGAGGCTAGGGAGTATTATTTAGAGGATATTTTAAAGCAAACAAGAGAGGAAATGGAGCTAGAAAAACTCCAAGCCCAAGCCGGTGCGTGTGCTAGCTCTGGCACGGCGCCAGAGGCGAAACTAAGCTTTGAAGAGCTAAATTTAATCGGCAAATTTAAAGCGGTCGAAGCGATACTTGATAGCGATATTCGCCCAATGCTTCAAATGGACGGCGGAAATCTCGATGTCATCGACATCAAACCAAGCGATGACGGCAAAACTGACATTTATATTCGCTATTTGGGTGCGTGCTCGGGTTGCGCTAGTGGCGCAGGCGCGACGCTATATGCGATCGAGGCGGTTTTGAAGGATAATTTAAGCGAAAATATCCGCGTAATGCCGATTTGATGATATACAGGCTAAATTTGGGCTTTTGCTTCAAATTTAGCCGAATTTTAAATTTCATAAAATATAAGCAAAATTTTACCAAATCTGTCATCGCAAGGAAGTGATGCTAAATCTCATTTCTAAAATTCGGCATAGTATTATTCGCTCTGCACTAGGCTCGCTTTTAAAAGTTCGAGTTCTTTATCGCGCATGTATTTAGAATACTCGAATTTCGCCTTTATAACGGCATTTGAAAGCTCATCCGCCCTCTCATCGCGCTCTTTTTCTTTGATTCCAAATTTAGCCCTAAACTCGTCATCGGTAATAACCTTGCCCTCTTCTACCTCTTTTATCGCCTTTTTAAGGTGTTTGTTTGCCTTTTTCACCCCCTTACTCTCAAAGCCAAAAAACGACGCCTCATAGAGTATCTCAGCCATAAGCTCATAGATATTTTCTTTTGTAAATTCTAAATCTGCTACCAAAAATCCAACAATCTCGGCTTGTTTACAAAATTTATAGCTATAACCTTCTGCTTCGTTTCCTTTTTCTAAAAGCTCGTCTGTGTGTATCAAATCAAAAGTAGGCTCGCTTAAATCCTCCTCGACTATATGCTCGCAAGCAAAAAATATCGCTTCATGCTCCATTTTTTTAGGCTTGATATGGCGAAGTTTTTTGATAAATTTCCGCAGTCTCTCCTCGCCTAGCTCCCTAACCTGCGCCACGCTTAGGCTTTGCACCTTATCTAGATCGGCTAGATTGATAGGATATTTGTAAAAATACTCTTTGATTAGTCGCTCGGTTTTTAGTTTTTTGAGCCATTTTTGCACGCTTTTCATCAATTTTGCCCTCTTGATTTTTTCTCCTCTATCCCGCTGATACCCTCACGGCGTGCAAGCTCGCGCAAAATCGTCTCAGGGTGGATTCCATGATCCCCCAAAGCCACAAGCATGTGAAAAATAATATCCGCGCCCTCATAAATCGCGTCATATTCTGGCTCGCCTGCTCTATGCTCGCCAAATTGCGCGCGCTGGCTACTTGGCGCAGATTTTGCGCGGGTTAGATCTTTGCAAGCTAGCGCGAACTCGCACGCCTCTTCGGCGATTTTTTTGAGATAGCTATTTTCGCCCTTTTTATACAGGCTTGCGACATACGATTTCGCGGGGTCTGCGTTAAATTTCCTATCCAAGCAAACATGGTAAATTTCATCTAAAATATCATAAGGCGAAATTTTGCGAGCAGTTTTGGGCGCAGTGTTTTCATAGCCCAAATTTTGCGAATTTTGCTCCGAATTTTGCGCCAAATTTGCTAAATTCTCGCCAAATTTTACTTCGTTAAAAAAACAGCTTTTCGCCCCCGTATGGCACGCCACACCGCCCTTTTGCTCGACTTTGAGTAGTAGCGTATCATTATCGCAGTCTAAAAACGCAGATTTTATGATTTGCTCATTTCCGCTTGCTTCGCCCTTTTTCCAAATGCGATTTTTCGTGCGCGAAAAATAGTGCGCCAGCCCCGTTTCTAGCGAGAGAGCAAGCGCCTCTTCGTTCATATAGCCAAGCATCAAAACAGCCCCGTCGCTGTAATCTTGCACCACCACTGGGAGCAAGCCAGCGACCTTTTGCCAATCAACCTTAATCATAAAATCTCCGTTTTTGATAAATTTGCGCGATTTTGCAATCCTAGAAAAGGATTGCAAAATTTATTATTCGCTAATCGCCGATTGTTGCGGTTTGTTTTTGGTATCAACCCAGATATTTGGCACCGCACCGCCTGGGGTTAGGAAAATCTGCGCGTCTTTGTTTTCACGCAAAGCCTCGTTGAATTTCGCCTGAGTTTCGATTTGCTTTAAATTTAGCAAATTTTGATTTAGGCTTTTTGCTATTTCAGTGTTTGCATACGCCTGCGCGTCAGCCTCGATTTTTACAGCGTCTGCCTTACCTTGCGCTTCGATTTTTACAGCATCAGCGTTACCTTTGGCAAGGGCCGCTTTTTTAAGAGCCTCTTGGTTAGCGCGCTCGACCTCGTATTTGGTGCGCTCTGCCTCTTGTTTAGCGATTTGCACGCGCTCGATTTGCTCTTTGATTTTTGGCGGTAGGATTATCTCGCGAAGTTGCACAGCTCTTAGCTCCACAGGCGAATTTGAAAGCGCGTCGATATTCGAGCGGATTCCTTGATCGATCGCCTTAGCGATTTCCTCGCGTTTGGTCGGAAGCTCCTCAGCTGGGTAGTTTCCGATGACGCTACGCACGACATCTTTAACGCGAGGATCGATGATTTTATCCTCCCATAAAAGCCCCCACTCCGCAATCGTCGCAGGCGCGGTGCTTTCGTTTAGTTTATACTGCACAGTGATATCCACGCTTACTGGCAGGTTGCGAGAGTCTAGCACTGAAAGCGAGTTTTTGCGGATGATTCCGCCGATACTTCCGCCACTTGCCCTGCTTGTAGCCATATCCTCGTTGCTAGTGTAGTTGATGATTCTCACGCGCGTATCAATCACAAAAATATCTTGGATAAACGGCACGAAAAAGTGGATTCCAGCACCTAGTGGTGTTGGGTCATATTTTCCCAAATTTGATTTAACTCCAACCTCGCCAGATTGGATTGTCACAAACGGTTTTGCAATAATAAAAAGCGCGATAATAGCGATTAAAAAGTAGAAAAAACCGCCGAATTTAAAGCCGCCTAAATTCTGCAAATTTGGCCCCTTAAAGCTAAATCCACCATTTTCGTTGCCACCATTTTTTTTATTTTTGTTGAAATAATCATTTAAATCTGCCGGCATAATTATCCTTATTTGATATATGTGAGCCAGTGCTCAAATTTAGGGTCTTTGCCAGTAACGACCGCGAAATACGCTTTTTGCAATTTGCTTGTGATCTCGCCCATTTCGCCCTTGCCGATAATGCGTCCGTCGATATTGCTAATCGGCGTAACCTCTGCAGCAGTGCCTGTAAAAAACGCCTCATCAGCCGCATAGACTTGATCGCGTGAAATGCGTTGGCGAAGGACTTTTATGCCCAAACTCTCGGCGATTTGGATAACTGAGTTTTGAGTGATTGACTCTAAGCTAGTATCGTTTGGCGGAGTGATTAGTGCGCCGTCTTTTACGATAAACAAGCACTCTCCCGGACCTTCTGCCACAAATCCTTGCGGATCAAGTAGTAGCGCCTCATCGTATCCAGCATCGACAGCCTCGAAGTTTGCCATTTGTGAGTTGAAATAATTTGCACTCGCTTTTGCCTTTGCCATCATTGAGTGTTGAGCAGGTTTCGCCCAAGATGAAATTTTAACCTTAATGCCCGCTCTTAGGGCTTCCTCGCCCATATACGCGCCCCATTGCCATGCAGCTACTACGGTATCGACTGGGACATCTTTTAGCGAAACACCCATAGAGCCGTATCCTAGGTAGATTAGTGGGCGGATATAGACGGTTTGATCGAAGTCATTTTTGGCTACGACATCAATTTGCGCCCGACGCAACTCATCGAAGCTATAAGGGGTTTTGATTAGGCAGAGTTTGGCTGAAACTAAAAGTCTTTTTGTGTGCTCATCAAGGCGAAAAATCGCATAACCCTTGTCTGTCTTGTAGGCTCTTACGCCCTCAAATACTGCGTTGCCATAGTGAAGCGAGTGGCTTAAAACATGCGTTGTAGCCTCAGCCCATGGGATTAGCGAGCCGTTTTTCCAAATTAAATTTGCCGGTTGAACCTTTGCCATTTTACATCCTTTTTTGAAATTTAAACCTGTGATTTTATCTAAAATTTTATAAATTTTGACTTTTCGAAATTTGGGCTTTTTTAAATTTGTTTAATCTGTCATTGCGAGCTTTCGCAGAAAGTGAAGCAATCTACGAGTTTAAAATTCCTTGCGCCAAATTCGCTGTCATTGCGAGCGAGTGTAACGAGCGAAGCAATCCAGAGAAATTTAAATTCAAAATTCTACTTAAATTTAGCATTGAATTATTTTTTAAATTTTAGGCGAAATTTAAAATTCCACAAACGAGACACCAAGGCCGATTTTATCGACACTTTTTTTATAATCCGCTAGGCTCTCAGCGTATCCACTAAAATACCTAAAATACCCATAAAGCCCGCTGTTAAAGAGTGGAAATATAAAATCAAGCTCGATTGCACCGCGATTTTGCGAGTTTAAGCGCAGATTGTTGCGCCATTTAGCCATGACTTTGTGTCGCCCGAAACTATACGAAGCGCGCAAATCCCCATAGCCCATATACTCGCTAATGTCCTTGTTGCGCTGATCTAGCCCGAAAGCATACCAAAGTCTCGGCGTGATTTCAAAGCCCCCAAACCTCCACGAACTTTGCGCATAAAGATGATTTATCGAGCGCGAATCCGCCCCGTCCTTGCCGTTTGATTCGTGCAAAACGCCAAGTTTTAGCTCATCGGCAAAGCCCGGCTCCAAACTCATAAAAAGCTCTGGCTTGTAGTTATTTTCCCTAAATGGCGCGCTATCAGCGGTGATTTGCCACCACGAATTTTGTGTGTAAGCAAAGGAAATTTTCTCGCCAAAGCCAAAATAATCATAGCTTATAGGCCGTTCGAAACTAAACGCAAAGTGCGCTTCATTGGGGCTACGACCCTCTTTTTTATGGTGATCGTGAGTAAAGAGAGCATAAATTGGCTCGTAATATTTAATGCCCAAAAATTCGCTAAAATTTTGATTTTTGCTTGGTTTTGGCGTAGAATTCAAGTCTAAATTCGCTAAATTTTGCTTTTTCGGATACTGCGCCGAATTTTTGTTAGAATTTGACGCTAAATTTGGCTTTGAAATTCCGCTTGAATTTTGCGCGCTAGTGTTTGCAAGGGCTAGTTTTTTGTAATAAATCATAGCGTTTTTATAATCGCCCTTTGCCTCAAAATCCCTAGCTTTCGCCAAAATTTCGCCATCATCTGCGCACAAAACACTAACTAGCGCCAAAAATAAAATTTTAGTTTTCAACTTTTTCTAAATCGCTTTCGTAATTGATATTTAAAAACTGCGCTTTGTCTTTAAATTTTAAAATTTCACTATCGCAAGAAGTAATAAATTCGCCGATTTTATGGTTGTTTTCGCGGTAAAATTTCAGCGCACGCTCCGCCAAATCCCCGCTAAAAAATCCGCATAAATTATGCGTTTTTTCGCCATCGCTTGCAAGCGAAATCTCAGCCCTACTCTCCCAAAGCGCGCGGATTGCCTCCTCGCTCACAAATGGCGTATCAGCAGGCACGATGAAAACCCTTTCCCCAGCAAACCCCTTTAACGCCGAATACAGCGCGCCCATAGGCGAAAAATCCTCGAAATCATCTTTTATCAAAGGAAGCGGGGGGCTAAATTTTTGCGATTTTGCGCAGACAAAAACCTGCGAAAAAATGCGCGAATACCTTTTAAAACAAAAATGCGTCATGCTAGGCTCGCCCAAAAATGGCTCTACTGCCTTATCTCTGCCAAAGCGAGAGCTTTTGCCACCGCACAAAATCACGCAAATTCTAGGCTCGCCCAAGCCTATCCTTCTTGCATATATTTTGCCTTGCCAAGCGCGTTATTTCCGATGAAATGATACAGGCTTGGGGCTTGGAGTTTGGCTAGTTTTGGGTATTTTTGCCTTAGTGTTTTCCAGATATCATAGACCCTCATGCCGCTTTTATACAAGCTCATAATCTCGTCGAAATGCTCATCATACAGGCTTGGTTTTTTAAGAAGCGAGATTTTGCGCCCCATATCGAGTTTGGCGTTGGTTTCGATAAACTCATGGATTTGCGCCTCTGTGATTTTAGTAAAATCCTCAGGGTATTTTTCCCTCATTACTCGCAAAATGTCTTTGTCAGAAATGCCCTTGAAATGGAGCTTTTTAAGCTCAAATTTATACGCTTGCAAAAGCTCGTTTTTGCTCTTTGCGATTGCGCGAATTTTGTTTTTTTCGTCCTTACAATTCGTAGCTATGAAGTGCGTTAGCCCCGAAGCGCTCACAGATTTTTTAAACTCCGCGTCCTTCTCGCCGATATGGGCTAAAATCGCTTTGACTGTGTATCCCCTTGAAACCAGCTCCTCGATATCTTTCGCGTATGGAGCATAGTCGAATTTCGCGCGCGAAAACCCAGTTTGCGCGGTGATTTTTTTGTAAATTTTCGTATATTGCGACTTGTTAATATAATTTTTTTTCAGGGCTTTTCGAAGCTCTGCGCTAATCGCGCTAAAATCATCATACGACGCAATACTTGTAATCAAATCAGATTCATTTACGACACTGCCATCTACTACAACAATACTTACAACCTTCATACCGCCCTCCTTAAAATTTGTCCTAAAAGCCTTTTGCTTTTAAGTGAAAGATTATACTACTTTTATAGCAAATAAAGGGCAAAATTTTGGATTTTTTTAAATTTTAATAATTAAGAATTTATCTGTATAATTTCGCAAAATTTCAAATTTAAGGCAGGATTATGATAGAGGTTTGGAAGCTGACAAAACGCCATGTAGATGAGCCAGAGCGTGCTCCAAAATTTAGAGATATCACCATTTTTACGAGCCTTGGGCATGGGGTTGGCACGATTGATTTTAGCGAGAAGATTTGCGAATTTAGCGAAAATGAGTGGGAAGAGATACTAAGCGCGGGCGATGAATACGCGAAATTTAAGCTAGGAAATATCGCTACGATAAACGAAATCGAAATTTTCCCAGAACACGCCATAAAACTTTTGCAAAGCCTTGAAAATTCGGCTTTTGGCGAGTTTTTAAAGAATTTAGATGAGGGTTATTTAACGCTTAGGAAAGTTTTTAGATGAAAAAAGCGATTTTGTGCGTAGGAAACGAGCTTCGTGGCGATGACGGCGTTGGCATAGAAGTCGGCAAAATCGCTATGCGCGAGCTTCCTGGCTGGGAGGTATTTTTTGGCGGGGACATGCCAGAAAACGAATTTTCCAAAATCAGAGCTTACGCGCCAGAAATCTTAGTCGCGGTCGATGCAATCGGCGTGATAATGGACGAAAACGCCAAATTTGAGTGCGAATTCGTGGATCTCAGCGATGATGTGAGTTATTTTTACAGCGCACACAATATCCCAGCGTGCGTGTGGATCAAATACCTGCGCGAATTTATCCCAAAAATACTATTTTTAGGCATTAAGGTTGATTTGCTAAATTTGGGCGAATTTTCCTCCACGCTCTCGCAAACAGCCAAAACTGGCGCACTTCTTGCAATCGAAAAAATCAAAGAATTAGACAAAAATTTGCAGGATTAGGCAAGGGATTTGGAGGATTGTTCTACCAAATTCCACCCCAAATTTGGTAAAATTTCTGCGAATTTAACCTCTCGCAAGGAAATTTTATGCAAAGACGAAGTTTTTTGAAAAATTCTGTAATTTTTGGCGCAGGCGTGATTGTGGGCGCAAATTCGCTTTTTGCAAACAAGGGGGCAAAAATGCAAAATTTAGTTCCAAATTTCACTCTAAATAACGGCAGGGAAATCCCTATTTTAGGATATGGGACTTGGGATATTCGTGGCAAAGACGGGCTAAAAGCTATCGAAAATGCCCTAGAAGTGGGCTATCGCCACATTGACTCGGCGCAGTATTACCGCAACGAAGACATCGTGGGCGAAGCTGTGCGAAATAGTGGCATAAAACGAGATGAAATTTTCGTAACTTCAAAGCTTCAATGGGGCGCAAATGTGGGCTTTGAGAGTGCAAAAAGGGCAGTTTATGAAAGCCTAGACGCGCTTAAATTTGATTATATTGATTTATATCTAATCCACGCTCCTTATGGCGATATTAAGGGCATTTGGGCTGGGTTTTGTGAGCTAGTCGAAAAGGGGCTAATAAAATCAATCGGCGTTAGCAATTTTAGCGTGGATTTAGTGAGAGAGCTTTGCCGTGAATTTAGCATAAAACCCGTGCTTAATCAAATCGAGCTTCACCCTTTCAAACAGCAAATTCGTGCGCAAAACGGGCTTGATAAGCTTGGTGTCGCCACACAAGCCTATTCGCCTTTTGGCACCGGAAGTTCTAGGATTTTGCAAAATGAAACGCTTCAAAAAATCGGCGAAAAATACGGCAAAACCGCGGCGCAGGTCATTTTGCGTTGGCAAATCCAAAGAAATATCATCACTATCCCAAAAACCGCGACAAAGTCCCGTATGATCGAAAATATCAGCATTTTTGATTTTAATTTAAGCGATGAAGATATGGCGCAAATCGCAAATCTTGAAAAATTTTAAAGGAGAGAGTATGTTTTTTAAAAAATCAATCTTAACACTAGCCATAACTTCGCTATTTTGCGGGGTTTGTATGGCAAATGAAACGGGGGAGAATATGCAAATTTCACAAAGCGAAATCAAAAATTTAAACCAAAAAGAGCTAAATTTAACCAAAATTTCAGCGTTTTTGGCTAGTTCAAATTTAAGCGAGTTAAAAAACGCCGTAAATTCTGCGCTTGATAGCGGTATAAGCGTGGCTGAGATTAAAGATTTAATGGCGCAACTTTATGCGTATTGTGGCTTCCCAAAAGCCCTAAATGGGCTTGGCGTTTTGAGCGAAACGCTTAAAGAGCGCGAAAAAATGGGCTTAAAAACCACGCAAGGCACGGAAAATAAAATCATAGAGAAAAATTTAAATAGCCTTGAAATCGGCTCTAAAACCCAAACCGATTTAGTGGGCTCAAAAGTCGATTTAAGCGCACTTAGCGCAGATGTGGATTATTATTTGAAGGCGCATTTATTTGGCGATATTTTTGCGAGTGAAATTTTTTCGTGGAAGGAGCGCGAGATCATCACGGTCGCAGCGTTAGCGGCGATGAGTGGCACCGAGCCACAAAGGGACGCTCACATAAAAATCGCTAAACTAAACGGCGTTAGCGACGCGCAAATTAATGAGATTTTAAAAATTTCAAATTCGGCTAAATTTAGCAATTCTAGCGCCATGAGCAAGGACGAATTTGCCAAAATTAGCCCATTTGGCGTGGGCGAACTAAACAGCGCGTATGCGAAGTATTTCAGCGGAAACAGCTACCTAAACGCTATTTCGACCCAACAGGTCAAAATGTATAATGTGGTCTTTGAGCCGAGCTGTCGCAACAACTGGCATATCCACCACGCCAAAAGCGGTGGCGGTCAAATCCTAATCGCCACAGCAGGTCGCGGATACTACCAAGAATGGGGCAAGGAAGCCGTGGAAATGAAAGCAGGTGATGTCATAAATATACCAGCTGGCGTCAAACACTGGCACGGTGCAGCAAAGGACAGCTGGTTTGCACATATCGCCGTCGAAGTCGAGGGCGTGGAAGCTAGCAACGAGTGGCTAGAACCAGTAAGCGACGAGCAGTATAAAAAGCTAAGATAAATTTATAGTGCTGGATTTGCTTTGCAAATTCTCACAATCATGAAAATAAAAAAAATCTAAGGCGAAGTATTTTGAGATGATTTTTTGTGTTTTGGAGCAGTTGCGACCAAGACGCACTTTATCGTGCGTCGCAAGGAAGCAACTGCGAACAATCGCAAAAAAGCACTCAAAAGACAAGCCGTCAAAGGAGCAAAAAATGGCAATTATTAATGTCGATATTCAAAAATCTTACCACATTTTAAACCACGGTGCCACGACGATAGTTTCGGCTGAATTTGAGGGCGTAAAAAACGCTATGGCGGTTACTTGGGCGTGTCCGCTTGATTACGACAAAGTTACGATAGTGCCGCACAATGGCTCATTTACACGCACTCTTATCGAAAAAAGCGGATATTTTGCCGTGCAAATTCCGGTTTTTACGCAAAAAGATCTGCTTTTAAATTTGGGCGATGAAAACAATTCTCGCTTCGACAACCCGCATAAAATGGACGGCGTGGAGCTGTTTTATAGGGGCGATTTTAAAGTCCCGCTAGTCGCAGGTTGCGCTGCGTGGATAATTTGCAAGGTTATCCCGGAACCTCACAACGAGCAAACTTACGACCTTTTTATCGGACAGGTTGTGGCAGCTTATGGCGACGATAGGGTTTTTGACGGCAGCCATTGGCATTTTGATGAAATTGGCGATGAGCTAAAAACGCTTCATTATGTCGCAGGGAAAAAATTTTATCTTGACGGCAAGGGCGTGTGAAATTTAAAATAAATAAGGAAAAATATGTCAAAAGTTTTACTTATAAACGGCAGTCCGAACAAAAACGGAAGCACAAATTTAGCGTTAAGCGAAATCGCAAAAGAGCTTGAAAACAACGGCGTTCAAAGCGAAATTTTATATCTTGGCAAAAAGCCGATAAATGATTGTATATCATGCTATAAATGCCAAAAAACCGGGCTTTGTTCAATAGATGATGTGGTAAATCAAATAGCTGCTAGACTTGATGAATTTGACGGCATAGTAGCTGGAAGCCCTGTGTATTACGCTGGACCCACAGCTAGAATTCAGGCGTTTTTGACAAGGCTTTTTTTCGTGGGCGGAAATAAATTTAGCGGTAAAATCGGCGCAAGTGTCCTTATAGCTAGGCGTGGCGGGGCTAGTGCGAGTTTCGATAGGCTAAATAAATTTTTTACGATTGCAAATATGTTTTTGGCTGGTTCGCAGTATTGGAACGAAGCCCACGCCATGACGCCTGATGACCTTCCAAAGGACGAAGAAGGCTTGCAGACCATGCGAACACTAGCCAAAAATATCGCTTGGTTTGTCAAAAACAAAGAATTTGCCAAAAATGCTGTTGCTATGCCTGAGTATGAAGAGCAAATTTTGACAAATTTCATTAGGTAAATGCGCAAAAATTTATCGTAGGCAAATTTAAAATGAACAAAGCGAAATTTACAGATAAATTTGACTTGCTTTTTGAGATAAAGCGCGAAGAATTCAAGCTTTTGCTTTACAGCGCGTTTTTTATTTTTTCGCTTTTTTGCTCGTATGCGCTACTCCGCCCGATTCGCGATGCGCTTGTGATTCACGGCGGAAGCGACGAGTTAAAATGGCTATTTTTAGGCACTTTTGTCGCTACGATTGTTTGCTCAGTTTTAGCTATGTGGCTAAGCGGAGCTATTAGGCGCAAACTCTACACCGACGCCATTTTTATATTTTTTGCCCTAAATTTGCTAGGATTTTTTGTCGCTATGCGATTTATTGACGCCCAAAGCCCCGCATTTGCCACGCTTTGCAGGGTTTTTTACATTTGGGTTAGCGTTTTTAATCTTTTTGTCATAAGCTCGGCTTGGAGCGTCCTAGCAGATGTTTTTAGCAAAGAAACTAGCAAATCAATGTTTGGCATAATCAGCGCAGGAGCTAGTTTAGGAGGCATTGCAGGGGCTAGTTTGGTTAGCTTTTTGCGTGGAGTGGAGACTGGGAATTTCATATTTTTGTCGGCGTTTTTGCTGTTTTTTGCCTTGATTTTGAAAAATTTAATCATAAAAGAGAGTCTAAATTTACTCCCTAATGCTGATGAAAAGGCAAATTTCACTCAAAAATTCAGCACTCCACTACCTAGCAAAAATCCGCTTAATGGCTTTAAAATCATCGCTAAATCGCCCTATTTGCTATCTTTTGTAGGCTTTATTTTATTGCTTACAAGCGTTAGCACATTTTTATACATGGAACAAGCTAGAATCGTCAGAGCGGTTTTCGAAACCCGCGAAGCCAGAGCCGCAGCCTTTGCAAACATCGATCTCATCGTGCAAAGCGCTAGTTTTTTTATACAAATTTTCCTAACGGCAAAAATCGCTAAATTTTTTGGCATAAAGTGGCTTTTGGCTCTGCTTGGATTTGTGATTGCGCTCGGATTTATTATGCTAAGCTTCACGCACCCAGCATTTTGGGGTATCGCACTTGTGATGAGTGTTCGCAGAATCGGTGAATACGCCCTTGTAAAACCGGCTCGCGAAATGCTTTTTGTCCCGCTTGATAGCGAGAGCAAATACAAGGTCAAAAACTTCCTTGACACGGTCGTTTATCGCGGCGGAGACGCGCTCTCATCGCAGGTCGAGGGCGTAGCACTAGCTAAATTTGGCGTGAGTGGAGTTTTGATTTTGGGCGCAATAATTTCGTTTGTATGGGGAATTTTGGGCCTAAATTTAAGTAAAAAATATGAGAAATTAAAATAAAATTTGCAAAATTAGGCAATAAAAGGAGAGATTATGAAATACACAAATTTAGGGCAAACTGACATTAAAATTTCGCAAATTTGCCTTGGTTGTATGGGTTTTGGCAGACCAAATCCAAACTTTCTTACTTGGACTGAGGCGGACGAGAAAACCTGTGAAAAGGTCATTGCAAGGGCATTGGAGCTTGGCATAAATTATTTTGATACTGCAAATGTCTATACCAACGGCGATTCTGAGATTTATCTAGGCAAGGCGCTTCGAAATTTAGGCGTCAAACGCGAAGATGTCATCATCGAAACTAAGGTATTTTTCAACGAAGGCAAACTAAGCAAAACGGCAATCATGCGTGAAATCGAAGGCTCACTAAAACGCCTAAACATGGACTATGTCGATGTGTATATGATACATCGCTTCGACTACGACCACGAAATTTTTGAGACTATGAGTGCTTTGCATGAGTTAGTAAAAGCCGGAAAAGTCCGTGCGCTAGGTGCCAGCGCGATGTATGGTTATCAGTTTTTTAACATGCAACTATGCGCCGAGCGTGAAAATTTGACCAAATTTAGCGTTATGCAAAACCATTATAGCCTGATTTATAGGGAAGATGAGCGAGATTTGATCCCTGTGTGTAGGCAGTTTGGCACAAGTATCGCGCCGTATAGTCCGCTAGCAGGGGGACATTTGGCTCACACTTCGTGGGACGGGTATTCAAAGCGAGTAAATGAAGATAAAGTCTTACGCGTAAAATACGACGAATTTAAAGAAAGCGATCTTAAAATCATCGCTAGGATTGATGAAGTAGCGAAAAATCGTGGCGTAAATATGGCGCAAATCGCATTAGCGTGGCACTTTGCTAAGGGTGTGGATAGCCCAGTTCTTGGCGCAATCAAAACAGAGCATTTAGACGACTGGGCAAAAGCCCTTGAAATCAGCCTTGATGAGAGTGAGATCAAATACCTTGAAGAGCTGTATGTCCCGCACAAAGTGGTAGGCGCTATCAATAAAGGCGGACCGGAACGAATCGAGCGAAAATAAAATTTGCAGGATTAGGCAAGGAATTTACTTAGGCAAAATCGCCTAAGTAAATTCATAACGCATTGTATCCACTAAACGCTAGAACTTCCACTTTGTCATTTTCAATTATTATTGATATTGCAAAATTCCGTCTTTTGATAACGCCTTTAAAAAATGCACTTGTGCGTTCGCTTTGCGAATTTACGCTAAAACCTTGTGATTTTAGATAATCTAAATTTTGTGATTTTATGGTTTGTATAACTTGTGGTTTTAGATATTTTGTGATATTTCCGTCTGAATTCGAGATTTTTTTAGCCAAAATTATTTCACCCACCAAATAGCTTGGCTCTTTAAAAGCATAATTATAAAATTTCACACCAACAAAAGGTAAGACAATGAAAACAAAAATCAAAGCAAAACCAACCATTTGCCTTTTGGTTTTTTTATCTTGTTTGAAATAAAAATACAAAGAAAAGAGAAAGAAAATAGCACTTATGGGATAGTATAAGATTGCAAAAAAATTACCACTCAGTTGCATAAAAACGGCATAAAAAAATGAAATCAAACATAGCAAAAGTGCCAAAAATCCAAAAAATTTACGCAAATTTAACCACATTATAAACCTTTTTTATATCCATTTTTATGAATTTAATTTCAAAATTATATAAAATTTAAGATAAATTTTTAAAACAATTAAAATTTGCAGGATTAGGCAAGGAATTTGGAGAATTGTTCTATGAATTTTACTCTCAAATTTGCTAAAATTTCATCAAATTTGCCGAAAAGGATTTTTATGCAAAGGCGAGAATTTTTAAAAAATTCTGCGATCTTAGGTAGCGCGGCACTGCTTGGCGGTGCGCTAAATTTAAACGCGAATTCGCAAAATTTAAAAGGAGAAGCTATGAAATTTATCACTTTAAATGACGGCAACAAAATGCCTATTTTAGGATACGGCGTGTATCAAATCCCACAAAACGACACCCAAAGGTGCGTTGAAGACGCCATTAGCGTAGGATACCGCTCTATCGACACGGCTCAGGCGTATCAAAATGAGCTTGGCGTGGGTGCGGCGGTAAATTCGGCGATAAATGGCGGGATTAAGCGAGAAGAGTTTTTTATCACGACCAAAATTTGGGTTAGCAACGCGACAGAAAGTGGCGTTTTACGCAGTTTTGAAGCTAGTATGAAAAAGCTAGGCTTAGATTACCTTGATTTGCTTTTACTTCATCAGCCTTTCAATGATGTTTATGGGGCGTGGCGGGCGATGAGTAGGCTAAAAAACGAAGGCAGGATTAAATCAATCGGCGTTAGCAATTTTTATCCCGATCGCTTAGTGGATTTCGCCATAAATAACGAAATCAAACCCGCCGTTAATCAAATCGAGCTAAATCCATTTCATCAGCGTAAATTTGACCGCGAAATCGCCAAAAAATATGGCGTTGCGGTGCAAAGCTGGGCGAGTTTTGGCGAGGGTAGAAACGATATGTTTAACAATCCAATTCTCAAAAAAATCGGTGAGAAATACGGAAAGAGCGTGGCGCAAACGATTTTGCGCTATCTTATCCAGCTTGACATTATCGTCATACCAAAAACCACTCGCAAAGAGCGCATGATAGAGAATTTCAGCGTTTTTGATTTCGAGCTTAGCACAAACGATATGCAAACAATCGCCAATATGGACGAGCAAAAATCCCTTTTTAGCGAAGTTTATCACAACGACCCTGCGACGGTAGAAAGGTTAAACAGCTGGAAGTTGCCTGATTAAGGGGCTTTTATGCAACGAAGAAATTTTTTGAAAAATTCGCTGATTTTAGGCATAGTTGTAAATTTGGTGTAAATTTACTAAACGCAAACAAAAATTTAAAGGAGAAAAAGATGAAAACAAGAAAACTAGGCGACATAGAAGTTTCGCCAATCGGCATTGGTTGCATGGGCTTTTCGCACGGATACGGACAAATTCCTAGCATTGATTATAGTATAGAAGCCATTAAAACCGCTTTTGAATTTGGTTGTTCGTTTTTCGATACTTCCGAAGTTTATGGTGCACAACTCTACCACTACGGACACAACGAGCAAATTTTAGGAAAAGCTGTAAAAGAATTTAGAAATAGCGTGGTTTTGGCTACAAAACTAATGTTTGACAAATCTGAAATTTCAGCCGAAGGCTCGGCGTATGCGGTTATCAAAAAGCATTTAGAAAAATCGCTTGAATCTTCAAACTGATTATGTTGATTTGTATTATCTGCACCGCGTAAATCCTGAAATCCCCGTAGAAATCGTAGCTGAGGCTATGGGAAAATTGATTGATGAGAAATTAATTCGTGGCTGGGGACTTTCGCAAGTTGCTAAAAACACTATCCAAAAAGCACACGAAATCACGCCTGTTTCAGCCGTGCAAAATCTTTATAACATGGTCGAGCGAGATTGCGAAAGCGAAGTTTTGCCATACTGCTTAGCTAACAATATCGGCTTGGTGCCGTTTTCGCCAACAGCTAGCGGTCTGCTTTCAGGCAAATTAAACGCTAAAAGCGATTTTTCGCATAGCGATGATGTTAGGAAATTTATCCCGCAGTTGTCAAAGGAAAATATGCAAAAAAACGCTCCGTTAGTGGAGCTTGTGAGTGAATTTGCCAAACGAAAAAACGCAACTCCTGCACAAATCGCCTTAGCATGGATGTTTCACAAATATCCAAATGTCGTGCCAATTCCGGGCTCAAAAAATAAAGAGCGGATTTTAGAAAATTTGGGAGCTTGGAGCGTGGAATTAAGCGAGAGCGAATTTAGCGAACTTCAAAGCACACTTGATAAAATCGAAATCCACGGACACAGGGGAATAGAAGAGTTTCAAGGTGGCGGTATGAGAGACTGGGGTAAAAAATAATTTTGATGAAAAGGCGAGAATTTATTAAAAATTCCGCTATTTTTGGCACTATGACGGTATTTAGTGTGGCAAATTTAAGCCCGAATTTAAAAGAAAATTTAAGCAAATTTGCTAAAAATCATAAAATTTTGATTGTTTATTATACTCGCACATTAAATACAAAAATCATCGTCGAATACCTTGCTTGGCTAGTTGGCGGTGATTTATTTGCTTTGTATTACTCAGGCGGTGCGACTCTCGGCGATGATATAAAAGCATGGCTAAATGCTAACGGAATTTTGGTAAAATAAAATTTGCAGGATTAGGCAATAAATTTAAGGAGAAATATGAAAAAACTACTTTTTTTGTGTTTGAGTATAATTTTTGCATTTGGAGGCGAGATGAGAGTAGAATTTAGTTGTGAAAATGTCCGCGCAGTGGCTGTTTTGGGCGATACTAGCGCGGCAAAGAGTTTTTATGAAAATTTGCCATTAGAGTTAAATTTGAAAGATTACGCAGGGCGAGAAAAAATCGCGGATTTGCCCGTGCGACTAAATTTTGCCGGCGATCCTAGTTCGGACGGCAAGGTTGGCGATCTTGGCTATTTCTCGCCGTGGGGAAATTTGGTGCTTTACTACAAACCTCAGCCATACTACGAAGGCGTCATAAATCTCGGTAAATTCGAAAGCGGTTTTGATGAAATCATAAAATGCGAAAGAGTTTTAATCCAAAAAGCGGATTAAATTAAGCCCTAAATTTTGCATTTTCTAAATTTAGCAAAAACTCTTTTTTATCCAGCCCGTATGCGTAGCCTGTGAGTTTGTCGCCACTGCCGATAACTCTGTGGCAAGGGATAATTATCGCAATTGGATTTGCTCCCACTGCTCTGCCTACGGCTCTGGCGGACATTTTTGGGATTTGTCTTTTTAGTGAGATTTCGTGCGCAATATCGCCGTAAGTCGTGGTTGCTCCAAAAGGAATTTGCATTAAAATGCGCCAAATTTCAAGCTGAAATTCGCTGCCAATTAGTGAAATTTTAGGTGTGAAATTTGGTAAATTTCCGCTAAAATAAATATCCAACCAAGCGCAGGTATCCCCAAAAATTTGCAAATTTTGCTCTTTAAATTCTGCGCCAAAATCGCTAAATTTGCCAAATTTAAGCGCTGTTAAATTTACTCCATCACTTTGCATAAAAATCTCACCAAGCGGTGAGCTATAACGCCAAAAATATTTCATAAGCTTTGCCTTTTTTCTAAATTTGGCAAGAAAAACGCCATGATTAGTGGCAAAACGCAAACACCGCAAAGTGTGTATAAAACATAACCAAGTCCAAATTTATCAGCTATTAAGCCCAAAATCGGCGCAAAAATCCCGCCAATGCTAACGGTTAGCCCAAATGTAACGCCAGAAGCAAGCCCAACGCGGTTTGGTAAATATCCTTGCCCAAGCGCGATAATCGGGCTATAAGAAAGAGCTAGAAAAATGCCAAGCGGTGCTAATAAAACCACGGCAAAGCCCAAATTTTGCGCGGTTGCAAGCATTATCATAATCGGCAAAAGGCAGAGAAATGAGATTTTTATCATCTTTGTAAAGCCAAATTTATCGGCAAACCTGCCACCAAGAAGGGTAAAAATCGCGCTCACGCCGATATATGCGCTTAATAGCGTGTTTGCATAAGCCTTACTTTGGTCAAATTCGTAGATAAAATAAAGTGCCAAAAATGTATTAAATCCGTGAAAAATGATAGAACGCCCACAAATCAACGCCATGAGTTTATAAAATCCGCCCCACTCATCGACGCCGTTAGTTTGGGTGGTTGTGGCTGTTTTGGGGGCGATTTCGCCAAGTTTTTTAAATTCGGCGTAAAAAATTTTATACAGGGTACTGACACAAATTTGCGGAATCAAAAAAATCAGCGTGCCTTTTAGCCCAAACGCGCTAATAATCGCCGTCATAAAAAGCGGTCCCAAAGAAAATCCCAAAATCCCGCCAAATGAGAAAATGCCGATATTTTGGGCTTTGTTGTGCGGATTAGAGCATTTATTTATGGCTCTTGCGGCTTGTGGGTGAAACATCGCCACGCCGATTCCTGTGATCATCACGACCGCGCAAAGCACGGCAAATGAAGGCGCAACGCCACTTAGCGCGATACCGCCACCTGCTAAAATAAGTCCTAGCGGGATAATGTAGGGAGTGTTTTTCTTATCAGCGAGTGAGCCAAAAACGGGCTGGATTAGCGAGCCCACGATATTTGAGACCATGACTAGGCTAGCTGCGGTTGCGTAATCGTAGTGATAGCTGGCGATCAAAAACGGCAAAATCGCCACAAGTGCGCCTTGATTTATATCGCAGCACAAATGCGAAAATGCCAAAATATAGACAAATTTGTTTTTCATTTTAAATTTAGGATTTTATATGGGAAAATCCCATATAAAATTTACATTAAAACAGGAATTTGCGTATTTTGCAAGAAAAATTTGCTCGTTCCTGAAAGCAGAATTTCCTTAATTCCAGTGTTTGAGTGAAGTCCAGCGACGATTAAATCATATCCGCCGTTGTTTGCATAGTCTATCAAAACCTGACCTGGAATTTTGCCGTCAATGTTTAAAAGCTCGAATTTATCGACTTTCACATCGTGCAGTGCTAGATACTCGGTGATTCTGCGCTTAGTCTCTTCTGCGCTATCTTGGAGATAGTGATTGGCTGTGATGATTGTAACATTTTGCGCTTTTTTGAGCAAGTCTAGCGAGTGATCGAGCGCTCTGGCACTTGCAGCCGTGCCTGTAAGTGAGACCAAAATTTTATCAGCCTTAAAACTTTTTAGCTCTCTTGGGATTACGACACAAGGCTTGCCACTTTTTGAAACAGCCGCCTCAAAAGTGCCTGTAATCGTGCCAGTTGGGGGCACTGAGACCACGACAAGATCGCAGTATTTAGAGTGCTTTTCAACTAGCTCAGAGCGAATTCCTACCAAATGGCGCAAGCAAGCGCTATTTCCCACTCTCTCATCTTCGTGCATATCAAGGCCGATTTTTTTGCACTCTGCCTCGAAAACTGCGCCGATTTCATCGCGCTCAGCCTTCATCTCCTCGTTTGCCGACTCCAAAAACTCGTCCATCAAAACTCCGCCTTTTAGCGTCATGCGGACATTATAAATCATCTTAGGATCTAGCTGGCATGCCATGATATTCATGTGTGTGCCAAAAAATTTATTCACAAGCAACGCACCACGAATTCTGCCCTCTAACTCTTCGCCGCCACCGATTGGGAAAAAAAGTTTTTTAAGCTCCATTTTGCCTCCTTTTTACACTAATTCAAGTGAAATTTTACTACCTTTTTGCTCTGTTACGCGCACTCTAACCACATCGCCCGGTTTAAATGGAGTTGTGATAAATTTCGCTCTTAAAAGCCCATCTACGCCGTCACGAAGTGAAATAAATGTGCCAAAATCTAGTGAGCTTTGCACTACTCCGTCAAATTCCTCGCCGATTTCAAATTTAACCTCTTTGCGCTCATGCCTATCGCCTCTATCGCCACGCGGTTTGCGGAAATCTTTCGAATTTGAAACGATAGAGAGAATTCTCTCTTTTGCGCCATCGACGCCGTCTTTATTCGCGCCTTGGATTTTAACCTCGCCTTTTTCGCGATCCAAATCGACGCTAACGCCGAATTTTTCGGTGATTTCTTTAATCGTTTTTCCACCTTGACCGATGATATCGACGATTTTGCTAGGATCGACGCTGAAAATTTCGAGTTTTGGAAGCACGGCTTCGTTGATTACGATATTTGCGTTTGCTTCCTCCATTAAATTTAATATATGCGCCCTGCCCTCTTTGGCCTGCGCTAGCGCCTCTTTTAGCACTTCTAGGCTAATTCCGCCAAGCTTGATATCCATTTGAAGCGCGGTGATTCCGTCGTTGCTACCAGCGACTTTGAAATCCATATCCCCGTCGTGATCTTCTAAGCCCATAATGTCGGTTAAAATAGCGTGTTTTTCGCCCTCAAAGATTAGTCCCATTGCGACACCTGCGACTAGTTTTATGGTTTTTACACCAGCTGCGCGAAGCGATAGTGCGCCACCGCATACTGAGGCCATTGAGCTAGATCCGTTGCTCTCTAAAATTTCGCTTACTACGCGCATTGATTGAGGAGAGTTTATATCAATGCTTGGAAAAATCGCTCGTTTTGCCAAATTTCCGTGTCCTAGCTCCCTGCGACCTGGACTTTTTAGCGGACTTGCTTCGCCTACGCAAAATCCAGGGAAGTTGTAATTAAACATAAATTTTTCAGCTATCGGCTCTGAGCTAGTTAGACTATCGCTAAGCTGAGCGTCGCTATCCCCGCCCAGAGTTGCCACCACCAAAGCCTGTGTTTGACCACGGGTAAAGAGGCATGAGCCGTGCGCGCGCGGCAAAATGTTTGTTTCGATTGAAATTGGGCGCACCTCATTTAGCGCGCGTCCGTCGGCTCTGCGACGCTCTTCGATGATTTGAGTGCGTATGATTTGGCGTTTGTATTTGCCAATGACATTTGTTACTACATCTTTTTGCCACTCGTTTTGCATCGCGATTTCATCGGTTAAAATTTTATCTACGATTTTATTTAGCTCAGTTGCGCGCTCACTTTTTGCCATTTGATTAATCGCCTCTTTTACAGCGTCTTTGTAGTTTTCGTCGATATATTTGGCGATATTTTCATCTTCGATTTCTGGTTTATACTCTAAATTTGCGTCTGGTTTTTTAAGCGCCAAAAACGCTTCCTCGTATTTGCGTGAGCCCTCTTCGATAGCCTTAGCAGCAAAATTTATCGCCTGGGCTGTCAAATCCTCTGGTAGTTCGTTCATGCTTTGGACGCCATCTACGATTTGAGGGAGTGAGCGCATCTCAATCATCAAAAGCTCGTCGCCCACGCCAGCTACATACAGATCAAGGGCTGATTTTTTAAGGGCTGAATTTGACGGATTTAGCACGAACTCTCCGTCTATTTGGCCTACTCTGACACCGCAAACAGGGGCTTTCATAGGAATATCGCTTAGATATAGCGCCACACTTGCCGCATTTAGGCTCACGACCTGCAAATCCACCTCAGGATCTGCTGAAAGGACATAAACTACGATTTGGGTAGGATAGGCATATCCTTTTGGAAAAAGGGGGCGAAGCGAGCGATCTATAATACGGCTAGTTAGCGTCTCAAAATCGCCCGGCTTGGTCTCTCTTTTGATATATCCGCCAGGGATTTTTCCCACGGCATACATTTTTTCGATATATTGCACGGTTAGTGGCAAGAAATCTTCCTCTACCTGTCTATCTTCCCTAGCGACCGTAGCTAGCACCACAGTATCACCCACACGCATAAGCGCAGCACCCGCTGCTTGTTTTGCGACCTTGTCTATGTCAAAAATTTCTAATTGATTATTTACATCAATCTTGCACTGCATTGTTACTCTCCTTGTTTTCGTTTTTATCAATGTTTTTTTCTTTGTGAAATGGTAGGTAAAATTCGCAATTATTTAAAATTTGCATAATATCCTCGGCTTTTTCCTCTTTTTTCTCTTTGTAATAAAAATCCACATTTACAAAATCTTTTATTTTATGCACGGCGTATAGCCCATCTACCGCGGCTTCTATCTCTTGTGCATTATCAGTGCTAATAACCGGCGTAGCATAAAAAATCGTCTTTGCATTTAGTTTGATTAGGGTTTTTATACATGTCATCGTCGTAAGCCCACTCTCGCAACCCTCATCGACCAAGATTACATTTTTTCTAGCCAAATCAGGTAAGAGCGCGCCCTTGCGAAATTTATAGACATTTTTTAAAATTTTTTCCTCATATTTGCGGTTAGCCTGCCCGTAAATATAATCTAAACTTATCCCAAAGCTTTTTACAAGCTCATTTATGAAAACTATCTCTTGCGTTTCGCTCACACAGGCTATCACGCACTCTGGATTATTTGGCGCATAAATCATCTCGCTAAATAAAAATTCGTAGCTTAAATTTAGCTTTTCAGATAATCTTTTTACCAAATAAATCGATGATAAAGACTGAGCTATGATTAGGAAATTTTCGTTTTTTACCGCGTTTGAGGGCAAAATTTCAGCTAGCTTTTCGGCTGCTTCTACTTCGTTTTCAAACATCAATTCCGCTCTTGGTATCATTGCGCTTCACCATACTCGGTATCAACCGAAAAATCATATCCAACCCCGCCAAATGGGTAAAAATTTACGAAAAAGTAAAATCCATGCTCTTTTTTAGCCTTGGTGTAATCAGCATTGCTCGTGTTTTTTGGCTCGATGTCTTCTTGATAGACGAAAGAGTAGTTCCAGCACTTTCTCGTATGCGTGATACCTAGCCTCCACATTTTTGAATACGACCTAGCCAAATCATACTCCCAGCGCCCGAAAATTTTGTTATTTCCTGGCAAATTCGCGCTTAAATTTGCGATTGTGTAGTTGTCTTTTTTGTAGCGTTTTTCGTTTTCGTCGCCGAATTGATCGTAGGTATAAGCATGGCTTATGCTCGCGCTAAAATCAGAATTCGAGTAGTTTGCATAGGTCTGAACCTTGCTAAAACTATCGTATTTGTGCGAGTATCTGAAACGATTGCCTAAATTTAGCCCATTTGCGAAATAAATATCAAATCTATGGTCGAAATTTCCCAGCTCTTCATCGTCAAAATCATAGCTTTGTTTGGCCGAGTGGCGGATAAATTTGCGCCCATTTTCGTCGTAAAAATACTGCGTCATGCCAATGGCGATATTTTCGTGCGTGTATTCTTCGCCAAGCTCGCCAAGAAAATTATCCTCCCAATACAACGAATCTTGTAACCTTGCCAAGCGGGATTTGCGCAAATTTCCATTTTTTTCATCATATTCATATTGGTGAGATTTCAAAATTCTCTTATCAATCTCGCCCTTTTGCCAGCCAGGAATTCTCAAATCCGCTCTCCAAGTCATAGTATGATAAAAGCTCTCATACGCCTTGGCTAAATCCGTAAATGCTGAAAATTCGGTGTATTGATTGGCGTAAAATGTACTTTTATCGGCTTCTAGCTCGCCGTTTGCGTAATAGTATTTATCGCTCCAATCTATATGCGTCATATACACACGCTCGCTCACGCTAAGCCCCAAATAATCGCCCAAAAATTTATCGCTATAACTAAGCGGAATATCAAGCTCGTATTGGCGCGCGGTAACGCCTTCTTGGCGGGTGAAATTTCGCGCCTTTAAATCCACAGAGTAGAGCAAATTTGGCACAAAGATATCATCGATAAATTTATGATATTGCGCAGTCGGTAGCTCTTGGACTGTGTCGCGGTTTTGGAAGACGCTATCTTGGTTGAGCTTGCTAGTGTCGATATAATACCTGCCATAAAGCCCAAAATAATGGTCATCTGTCGTTAAATAATAATTTAGCTTAGAGGTTACTAGCGCGTTATCGTCCTCATCGACACCGCCTTTGCTCTTTAAATCATAGTATTCAAGGTCGTTTAATTTCGTAAAGTCAATCCATAAATTTTCTTTGAAATTTCCGTCGATTAGATATCCTACAAGTTTGCTTCTATCGTATTCGATCTCGTATCCATGGTGTTTTTCATTTTTATACTCTAAGCGTTCTTGGGCGCGGGTGAAATTATCAAACACACCGCCACGAATTTCACCCCTTGAATACGGCGAATCCGCAAACCTAAATGTTCCATATACACCAAAACCACGGCGCGAACGAACCTGCGGGTCTAACTGCAAATCCCAGCTATCATACGGCGCGAAATAAATCGGCTGTTTGTAATACACACCCTCATCGCCGATATATCCGCCCTCTGGTGGCAAGAGACCGGTTCTGCGGGTAGTATCGGTAGGCACGCCAAAATACGGCAGATAAAACACAGGCACATCGCCGATATAAAATCTAGGGTTGAAAAGGTGTAAAAATTTGCTCTCTTTATTTAGCTTGCCACTGCTAAATTTGATTTTCCAGTCTGGATTATTGACATTACAGCTAGATATCACAGAGCCCTTGACACGGTAATACTCGCTATCACTGCAACTCTCATCATTTTGCATCCAAAGCTCAGCGTCTTTATCCATCATAAAGGTCGCTTTGCCCTCTTGGGTATTGTTTTTCAAATCAATTTTAATGTATTCGGCTCTGGTGGTTTCGTTATCCCCACGCATAGCATTTACATTGCCAAAAAGCTCGATTATTTCGTTTTTTTCATCATAAGTGGCGCGATCGGCTGTGAGAAAATAGTCCTGTGAATACACAGTTACATTACCTCTGGCTATGGTTAAAAAGCCGTTTCGCTCGACATTATCGGCGATTAACTCGACATTTTGCACCTTTGCGTTAAGCAAATTTGCCACTAACGCACCAAATGTTAATATTAAAATTTTACTTTTTTTCAATTTCTACCACCAAGGTTTTTGCTGCCAAATCCTGCAAACTCTGACGAAATTTCGTCCAAAATGCAAACAAAAATCCGATATAAAATGCTGTTTCGCTAACCAGCCTAACGCCCGATCTAAACGCGCAAACGCCAAAGCTAAGCCTCTCGTTTTCGTTTCTAGCGCTGATGACTTTTATTTTTAGGGCTAATTTTCCCAAAGTCGCGCCATAAAAATATACAAAAATCGCGTGATATAAAAATTTCACCATTACTAGATAGGGCAAATACGGCGCAATTGCGTTATTTAGCGCCATTGGGTCGCTTCCGCTCATCTGTGAAGCCGCAAGCAAGGGCTCGGAAGCCACGCTAATGAGCATAAAGGTAAAAAGCACGCCCATAATCACCTCATCTAAAATAAAGGCGAAAATCCTCTTAGGAAGACTAGCTAACACCTACTTAGTCCCTAAGTGCCTGATATGCGATATCGCTGCGGTGTTGAGAACCTTCGAATTCTATATTTTTGACTAATTCATAGGCTAAATTTCGCGCTTCTCTGATATTATTAGCTACACCCACACTTACCAAAACTCTTCCGCCGTCTGCGTAAATTTCGCCATTTTCTTCGCTAACGCCAGCATAACAAATGTGAGCGTTAGCCGGAATTTTGCCTAAATTAATCTTTGTTTTTGGCGTAGATTTATAAGGGTAGTTTTCGCTAGCACTTACGACACCAACGGCAAATTTATCGCGGAGTTTGATGTCTGTTAGCTTGCCAGTGGCTGCATCGTATAAAATTTGGCTTAAATTTCCGTCGATTAAAGGCATCAAAACCTCGCACTCAGGGTCGCCGAATCTGACATTGTATTCGAGCACATACGGCACTCCGCCCACAATCATAAGCCCCACAAAAAGCACTCCACAAAACGGATTGCCGTCTTTTTTCATACCTCTTAAAGTCGGAGCTACGATTTCGTTTTCGACCCTTTTTATCAGGGCCTCATCTGCTAGCGGGCTTGGAGCGTATGCGCCCATACCGCCTGTATTTGGACCCTGATCGCGGTTTAGCAATCGTTTGTGATCTTGGGCTACTGGCAAAGAGACGAAATTATCCCCGTCGCAAATCGCAAAAAAGCTAAGCTCAAATCCGTCTAAATACTCCTCGACAACCACGGTTTTGCCGGCATCTCCGAAACTGCCTTTTAGCATTTCCCATGCCGCGTCTCTGGCCTCGTCGTGGTTTTGAGCGATTATTACACCCTTGCCTGCGCAAAGCCCGTCGGCTTTGACAACGACTTTTTCATCTAGGGTGTGGATAAATTTAGAAATTTCCTCGAAATTATCGCTGTTTAAAAATCTAGCGGTGCGGATAGCATTACGAGCCAAAAACTCCTTCATATAGGCCTTTGAACCCTCTAAACGAGCCGCCGCTTTACTCGGTCCAAAAATCACTAGACCTTTTGATTTAAATACATCGACAATGCCCTTTGTAAGCGGATCTTCTGGGCCTACAATCGTCAAATCGATTTTGTTGTCTTTCGCAAAATTTGCAAGTTCCTCAAAAGTTTTCAAATCCAAATTTTCGCCAAGTGCGCTAGTCGCGCCATTTCCTGGGGCAAAATATAGATTTGAAACATTTTTATCCTCTTTTAGTCTAAGTGCGATAGCGTATTCTCTGCCACCACTGCCGATGATTAAAATTTTCAAGGTAAAACTCCGTGTAAAAATAGCCCAAGTGAGCGTTGCGTGAAAAAGATTCGGCCTAAAACAAAGCCAATCTTGCAACTAGGACAAGCCCTTAGGTCGCAACCCGTAAGCTCAGAGCCTCAAACCGAGCCGCGTCACACCGGCAAATCACATCGTCGCCTACTAAAATATGTTAGACCCTCATAAATAACGCTGGCGCATCACCCAGGCAAGCGAAATTATATGTTTTTTTGCCTTAAAATACAAGCAAACGCCAAATCCACACACGCTTTTATGCTTTGATTTTCGCTGATTATGGGCGTAGTAAAATTGGATAAAATTTTAGCCGTGCTATTTCCTATGCAAATCGCCTGATATGAGCTATCCCAGCCAAAATTTGAGATAAAACTTTTCGCATTTAGTGGCGAAGTAAAAATTATCACGGAATTTAAAGCTGGTTTTTGCGAAATGCTAGCTTTTTTGGGTCTGTTTTCGTAACCGATTATATGGGCTAAATTTACGCCATTTTCGTGCAAAATTTGGGGCAAATTCGACACTCTGTCTTTGGCACTGATATAAAGCGCGCTTTTGCCCTTTAAATGCGTGGCAATCTCGCGCGCAAACTCATCGCCATGGGAGTTTTGCGCTACGAAAATATTTTTGTATCCCTGGGCTCTTATCTCGTCAGCACACGCCTTGCCAATGGCGTAAATTTGGATATTTTCGCTAAATTTAATATCGTTAAATTTAAGCGCTTTTACCCCATTTTTCGATGTAAAAATAAGTGCGTCAAATTTGGAATTTATGCTAAATTTATGAAATTTTATCTCGCACAAATTTAGCCAAATCACCCTCTCATCGTCAAATTTAGTGTTTGAAACTAAATAGAGCTGCTCTTCTCGCCCAGCCACTTTTGCACACTCGCGATCTGCGCTAGCACGCTAGAACTGCTAGCCCCGCCGAAAGATTTCCTAGCGTCCATCGAAGCTTTTAGCCCCAAAAATGCAAGCGCATCTGGCGTGATTCGCTCATCGATCCCGCGAAGCTCTTCTGCGCTCATTTGGCTTAGATCCTTGCCCGCTCTCTCTGCTGCGGCTACGCATTTTCCGGTGATGAAATGCGCCTCGCGAAACGCCACGCCCTTTTCTCGCACCAAAAAATCCGCCAAATCAGTCGCGCTTAAATGGCCGCGCTCAGTCGCGCTTAGCATATTTTTTTTGTTAAATTTGGCTGTTTTTAGCATTTCATTTAGGATTGCAACACTCTCCAAAATCGCTTTTACGCTATCAAACACGCCCTCTTTATCCTCTTGCATGTCTTTATTATACGCCAGAGCAAGGCCCTTCATAACGGTTAAAAGCCCCATTAAATTTCCATAAGCCCTGCCAGTTTTACCCCTGATTAGCTCGGCTACATCTGGATTTTTCTTTTGTGGCATTATCGAGCTTCCAGTCGAATACGCGTCGCTGATAGCGATGAAGCCGAATTCGCTCGAACTCCACAAAATCAGCTCTTCGCACAGCCTTGAAGCGTGCATGAAAAATAGGCTAATGTTAAATAAAATTTCAAGAGCGAAATCTCTATCGCTCACGCCGTCCATAGCATTTTCCATAGGGGCATAAAATCCAAGCGCACTAGCCGTGGCGTGGCGATTTATGCGGTGCGGAGTGCCTGCAAGCGCAGCCGAGCCAAGCGGGCTGAAATTTCCGCGCTCGAAGCTTGATACAAACCTTTCATAATCTCGCTTAAACATATAAATGTAAGCTAGCAAATGAAAGGCAAGGCTTACAGGCTGAGCGTGTTGGAGGTGAGTGTAGCCTGGCATTAAAGCGTCTGTGTGGGAGTTTGAAATTTCAAGCAAGGTTTTGATCAAATTTAAAATTTGAACCGAAATTTCGCGGTTTTTTCGCATTACAAAACGCCTGAAATCAAGGGCGACTTGATCGTTGCGAGAGCGCGCAGTATGGAGTTTGCCGCCGATTTCTTTGCCTACAATTTCGCTTAGGCGTTTTTCCACCGACATGTGGATATCCTCATCGGCGATTTTCCACTCAAATTTCCCCTCATTAATCTCGGCTAAAATTTGCTCCAAACCAGATTTTATCGCGCTAGCTTCGTCTTTGGTGATGATTCCTGCATCGCCTAGCATGCTCGCATGAGCGATTGAGCCTGCAATATCGTCCTCGTAAAGCTCTCTATCGAACATAATCGAAGCGTTAAATCTCTCCAAAAGCTCGCTACTAGCCTCACTAAACCTGCCTTCCCACATTTTTTTCATCAATAATCCTTAGAATAAATTTATAATTTTGCGTTTCAAACTAGAATTTTTTGGCTCGTCTGTTAGATACAATCTCACCACCCTGCCATTATCCGTGCTGATTTCGAGCTTGGCGCCCCGTTCGCCATTTACACGCACCCTTAGCATATTTGTGGCGATATTTTGGATTTCGGGCTTGTCGATTGCGCCATTGTAGCTGGTTTTGTAGTTTTTGACCTCATCGTTGCAATCTTTTGGCGCAAAAAATATATCGTAAAATTTGCCGTTTTTTATGGCTAAATTCTCGCCACCGCTGACTATAAAATAGTCATATTTTGGGGTTTGGGTAGTGAAATCCCAGCGAATTTTATCTTGCCTTTCGCCCTGTTTATAGCTAAATTCCGCTGTGTAAGTAGCGTCGAATTTAAATACTTCCTTGCTAAAAAGCGCAAATTGTTTGTCATTAAATCGTCTATTTGGATCGCTTTTTTTATCCAAAATTTTAGTATCTTTAATCTCTGCTCCCTCGCTATCAAATAGCCTAAATTCGAGTATTTCCACAGGTTTGGCTTGGGGGTGAAATTCTATGCTAATAGGATTTGCTGTAATCGCGCACTCTGGCACAGGGTCGGGAAGCTCGTGGCTAAAAAATGCAAGCGAGGGCTCTTTGTTTGGATAATGCGCGTAAAGCGTGGTATTTAGCGATCTGGTGCGCTCGTAGTTTTCGTTTCGTATGGCAAGGCTTTTGTTTTTGCAAAGCCCTATGATAAATTTGCCGTCCCCACTCTGGCTCTTTCCGCCACCACAAATTTCCTCTAAATACTCATTTCCCATTTCATAGACATAGGCAGATTTTTCGCCCTGCTCATAGTATCCCACGCCAAGAAGATTTGCGTCAAATGTCAAAAACCCAAAACGATGATAAATCGCGCTTAATAGCCCATCAATTGAGGCTTTGATATCGTGGGCGTTGTAAGAGAGATTTTCTACAATCCCAGAGTTAAACCCTACCGCAAATGCGCGATCGCTTGGGGTTTTGCCGCTAAATTCAGCCCTTCCCTCGCTCTCATCGTGGGTGATTTCATCGTTTGTAACGACATATTTAGCGTGATTTAGCGCAGCCTTGTCTAAAAGCGAATTTGGCGCAAATGGGTTTAAATTCGAGCTTTGGCGGATATAGTTTATGTAGTTGATCGGCGTATCATAAAAAGAAAAACCGCTTTTACTAGGAAGCGGTTCTTTTAAATTCGCAGGCTCGCCTTTGCAACCCAAAAACAAGCCCGCAGTGCCTAACAAAAGCCAAATTTTAAGCTTTTGGGCCGGCTTTTGCATACTCTACGCCCTCTTTGACATCTTCGTAGCGTTTGAAATTTTCTACAAACATTTTCGCTAATTTCTCGCGAGTTTTTGCGTATTCGTCAGCATTTTCCCAAGTGTTAGCCGGATTTAGAAGTTTTGTCTCAACACCAGCTAACTCTTTTGGAACGGCTAGATTAAATTTTTCAAAATTTTCAAATTCGCATTTTGTGATACTTCCGTCAAGGATAGCATTTATACAAGCACGAGTGGCTTTTATGCTCATGCGTTTGCCAACGCCATAAGCACCGCCACTCCAACCTGTATTTACTAGATATACATTTACGCCGTGTTTGTCGATTTTTTCGCCTAAAAGTTTTGCATAAACTGTCGGATGAAGCGGCATAAACGGCTCACCAAAACAAGCACTAAAAGTCGCCACAGGCTCGGTGATACCGCGTTCAGTTCCTGCGACTTTGGCAGTGTAACCGCTTAGGAAATAATACATCGCTTGTTCTTTTGTAAGCTTCGCAACAGGCGGTAAAACGCCAAAAGCATCAGCGCTTAGGAAAATGATATTTTTTGGGTGTCCTGCACTTAGGCTTGGTTCGTGGTTTGCGATATGCTCGATTGGGTAGCTTACACGGGTATTTTCTGTCTTGCTACCATCAGCGTAATCGACCTTGCCGTTTGCGTCAGCTACGACATTTTCTAAAAGTGCGTTGCGTTTAATCGCACCATAAATTTCAGGCTCTGAGCTTGGATCGAGATTTATACATTTTGCGTAGCAACCACCCTCGAAGTTAAACACACCCTCATCGTCCCAGCCGTGCTCGTCATCGCCGATTAGCGCGCGGTTTGGATCAGTAGAGAGCGTAGTCTTGCCAGTGCCTGAAAGTCCGAAAAATAGCGCAGTGTCGCCGCCAGCTCCGACATTTGCTGAGCAGTGCATTGACATTTTGCCCTCTAATGGTAGCCAGTAATTCATCATAGAAAAAATTCCTTTTTTCATCTCGCCACCATACCATGTGCCACCGATGACTGCGACATTTTCCTCGACATTAAAGATTACAAAAACATCTGAGTTTAACCCGTCTTTGGCGTAATCCTCATTTACGCATTTGCAAGCGTTATAAACCACGAAATCTGGGTGAAAATTTGCTAACTCATCATCGCTTGGGCGGATAAACATATTTTTTACAAAATGCGCTTGCCACGCTACTTCGGTTACGAAGCGCACGCTTTTACGGCTTTTTAGGCTAGCGCCACAATACGCGTCTTGGACATAGATTGATTTGTTTGAAAGCTGATTTTTGGCCTTTGCTAGAAGTTTATCAAAAAGCTCTTTGTTAATCGGTTGATTGATTTTGCCCCAGCTGATATATTTCGCGCTTGGATCTTGCTTTACAAAATACTTGTCTTTTGGGCTTCTACCTGTAAAAATGCCAGTATCGACCATAAAGGTGCCATTATCGCTTACCTTGCCCTCGTTTGCGCGTTTTTCGTGCTCAAAAAGCTCATCATAGCTAAGGTTATAAAAAATTTCTTTTTCGCCGCTAATTCCTAGTTTTTCAAAATCATTTGGAATTCTCATCTTAAATCCTTTTTTAAAAAATTATAAATAAGTAATTATATCGAAATTTGATTAACCTTTATTAGGATTGTGGAATTTGAAGTAAATTTATCGTTTTTGTAAATTTAAAAAGGGGCGAAACCCACTAAATTCCGCCCCTGTGGTAGTTAAATTTAAAAGTTATTTTAAGTGAATTAGTGGCTCGCCCGCATCGACGCTTTGACCTTGGAATACCAAAATTTCAGCGACTTCGCCGTCTCTTGGGCTTTCGATGTTTATCTCCATTTTCATAGCTTCTAGCACGACTACGGTTTGACCAGCTACGACTTTTTCGCCAGGTTTGACTAAAATTTTAAAGACATTACTTGGTAGGCTAGCCACGATATCATCGCTATTTGCACTTGATTTTGCCTCAGTTTTGGCTTCGCTAGGCTCTGGCGCGCCAATACTGACATTGTAGCTATCGCCATTTACTAAGACCTTATTTCCGCTAAATTCCACCGCATAGGCTTTGCCATTGACATTAATGTCAAATTTATCAGATTTTGCCTTTTTCTCACTGCCATCACTAGATTCTTTTGCTTCGTTTTTGCGGATCATTACCTTGCCCTCGCCTTTTAAGAAGGCAATGCCCTTTTCACGGCACGCAAGAGCGATAAAAATATTTTCCTCGCTAGGTTCTATATTTTCATCTTCAAGCTGTTTTTTGGCATAAGCAATGCTCTTTGTCTCGTCCAAATCAGCCAAATCAACGGCATTTTTGGTAGTAGGCTCTAAGCCAAGCTGCTCGCTAGCTAATCTTACAACCTCGCTATCAGGGGCAACTGGGGTCTTACCAAAGTATCCAAGCACCATTTTGCCGTATCCCTCAGCGATTTTTTTCCAGTCGCCAAACATTACATTATTAAATGCTTGTTGGAAATAAAATTGACTTACAGGCGTTACGCTCGTGCCATAACCGCCCTTTTCGACGACTTCGCGCATAGCTTTGATGACGGCTGGAAATTTATCCATGATTTTGTTATCGCGCATCATTTGCGTATTTGCGGTTAGGGCACCGCCTGGCATAGGCGAAAATGGGATTATCGGACTTACCATTGTCGCTTCTGGCGGCAAGAAATAATCCTTCAAACAATCCTCCAAAACCTCTTCGTATTTTAAAATTTTCTCAGCGTTAAAGCCAAAATCAAAATTTTGCCCCTTTGTCGCGTGTAAAATCGTCAAAATATCTGGTTGGCTTGTGCCTCCGCTGACTGGATAAGCAGCTAGATCGATTCCATCGACGCCTGCTGCTAGGGCTGCTTGATAGCAAGCCACGCTAACACCAGCTGTTTCGTGAGTGTGAAGTCTGATATGAATATCGTTTCCTAGGAGTTTGCGCGCTCTTCTTACGGTCTCAAAAACCTTTTGTGGGCTTGAAGTTCCGCTAGCGTCTTTGAAACAAACGCTATCAAAAGGAATTCCAGCCTCTAAAATTTTGCGCAAAATTCCAGCATAAAATTCAGGATCATGCGCGCCAGAGCAACGAGGTGGTAAATCCATCATAGTAACGGTAATTTCGTGTTTTAAGCCATGCGCTTTGATACGCTCGCCACTATATTTTAAATTTTCGACATCGTTTAAGGCGTCAAAATTTCGAATAGTCGTAGTTCCGTGTTTGGCAAAGAGTTTGGCATGCATGTCTATCATTTCGCGCGAACCAGTATCAAGCGTAACGGTATTTACGCCTCTGGCTAGGGTTTGCAGGTTTGCCTCGTCTCCCACGGTTTCGCGGAATTTATCCATCATCGCAAACGCGTCTTCGTTTAGGTAAAAATACAGACTCTGAAATCTAGCTCCACCGCCAAATTCAAAGTGTCTAATCCCAGCCTCTTTTGCCGCGCTCACTGCTGGCAAAAAGTCCTTCATCGCTACACGCGCACCAAAGACAGATTGGAAACCATCGCGAAATGTAGTGTCCATAACATCAATAAATTTTTTGCTCATGCTAACTCCTTTAAAATAATTCTAAATTCTACAATTTCTAGCCTAAAAAAGCTTTTAATCCAAAAATTTCTGGATAAATCGCAAGGGCGAAAAGAACTAAAATTTGAAGCCCGATAAACGGCAACACTCCACGATAAATGTCTGTCGTGCGCACTGATTTTGGCGCGACGCCTTTTAGGAAAAATATCGAAAATCCAAAAGGTGGCGTCATAAATGATGTTTGTAAATTTACAGCGATTAGTATCGCAAACCAAACTGGATTTATATTCATCGCTTCGACTATCGGGAATAAAATCGGCAAAATGATATATGAAATTTCAACATAATCAAGGAAAAAGCCCAAAATTATGATGACAATCATAGTTAGCGCGATAAATCCCCACTCTTTGCCAGGAAGCGCGTGCATGAAATCCTCCACGACATAGTCCCCGCCTGTGTATGAAAAAATCATAGAAAAGGCTGTTGCGCCCATTAAAATCATAAAAACCATACCCGAAATTTTCACGCTTTGGCGAAGCGCGTCGTAAAGCAAAGAAAATGAAAATGTACGGTATAAAAATGACAAAATTATCGCGCCCACGCACCCCACCGATGAGCTTTCCGTAGGGGTTGCGATACCGCCAAAGATTGATCCTAGCACTAGCAAAATCAGCACAAAAACAGGCACGACATTTTTTAGAGCATTAAAAATTTGACGAGCTTTGGTTTCATCATCGATTTTAGGAAGCTCGGGCGCGCAGTCTTTTTTGGCATACGAGATTATGAGGATAAAAACTATATAAAGCCCCACCAAAACTAGCCCCGGCACGATAGCTGCGGAAAATAGCTCGCCTACTGATACCGAAAAAACATCGCCTAAAATGATTAGCACGATTGAGGGCGGAATAATCTGTCCAAGTGTGCCAGAAGCTGCGATAGTGCCAGTGGATAGGGCTTTGTCGTAGCCGTATTTCATCATCACAGGCAGGCTAATAATACCCATAGCAATCACGCTAGCACCCACGATTCCAGTCGTAGCCGCCAAAAGCGCACCCACCAAAACCGTGCTAATCGCCACGCCACCGCGAACCCCGCCAAATAAAAACGCCATTGACTCCAAAAGCCTCTCAGCTAAGCGCGTTTTTTGCAAAATCATACCCATTAAAATAAAAAGCGGAACCGCGATTAGAAGCTGATTTTCCATAATCGAGTAAATTCGGTTTGGCATAAGAGAGAAAAACTGGTTGCTCATTTCGCTTATAGCCTCTGTAAAAACCTCGCTTCCCTCGGCGTATTCCCACGCCTCACTCACGCCATAAATAAATCCAAAAATCACTGCCACAGCCCCAAATGTAAAGGCTACCGGAAATCCCAAAAGCAGCATAAAAAGCGCTGCGCCAAACATTATTATCCCTATCATCACACAGCCTTTGCACTAGAATTTTCGTCTAAAAATTCACCGTGGTGGTTATGGATTAGCGAATTTATATTTTTTATCAAAAACCCAAACGAATAAATAAACAAAAAGACATAAGATAGGCTAATAAATGATTTGATTATCCATAAATTCGTTAATCCGCCAGGATTTGGGCTGGATTCTTTGCTCTCGTAGGCTTCGAGCGCGAAATCTAGCGAAAAATACGCCACGAGCGCCACAAATGGCAAGATAAAAAAGATTGTGCCTAAAATATTGATAATCGCCTTTGTTTTGGGGCGAAATTTTTCATATAGCACATCGACCCTGACATGGGAATTTTGCTGTAAAGTGTAGGTCGAAGAGAACAAAAACATCGCCGAAAACAGCCACCAGCTAATCTCTTGCATTGCCACAGAATTCGCGCTTGGAAAGAGATAGCGCGCAACGACATTGTAAAAAACGCAAAGGACTAAAAGGGCTAAAAAAACAATGCTAAAAAAACCTAAAATTTTCGCAAAACTATCGAAAATTTTTTCTAAAATTTGGAGATTTTTCCTCAAATTTGAACCTTTTTGTATTAAATTTCAAAATAAACTTGCGATTTTATCGAAATTTAGCGCAAAAAATAATAAAATAACGAACAAAAAAGGATAAAAATGGATTTAAAATTTAATAATAAATATTCTCGCAAATTTCTGCTATTTTGCGCAGTTTGGGCGGGTTTGTGGGTTTGCTTTTCATACTGCTTTTTGCAAAATTTCTTGTTTATGTATCCTGAAATTTTCAGCGCTAGGCTTAGGTTTGATCTGTGCGTTTTAACTCTGGGCGTGATTTTTGTGGCATTTAGCAAGGATAGCCTAAGCACGATTTGTGGGTATTTTTTGTGGTTTTATGGCGCGCTTGGCGGGCTAATTTGTGCGAAAAGCCTATCGTATCTACACAAAGCAGTGCGCGCTAGTAGCGATATGGACGGCGTGATGAACTGCGCTGGGGCGAATAAATTTTTGAGTTTTGATTTAAATAAAATTTCGCTTTTTAAATCATATAATTCTTGCGCTTTTGATATACCCACACCGCCTGCAAATTTCGAAATCAGCGGTATGCGCGCGAATTTAATTAGCGCCTATAATGATGGCTGGTATCTTTTTGTAAGCTCAAAAAGCCTAAGTTTGCCTACGCTTTGGTTTATTGTATTTGGATTTTTTACTTTTGTCTGTGTTTTGGGAGTGATTTTGGGATTTATCAGGCGCAGGGGATAGCCCCCCCTGCGTGAGAGTTACTCTACGATGATTAGAGCATCTGAGCTGTAAATGGTCGATAGATCTTTTAGATCATTAAACTTCCAAACGCTAGTGCAAAGCCCGTCGTAGCCTCTTTTTAGCAATATTTGCTTATCGGTTACAAATGAGTATGTAGCGCAAACATTATCTTTTACTTTGATAGGATTTGCAACACTTGTCATTTGCTTAAATTCCTGCGCATAAGCACCTTTTGCCGTGTAATAACCCATGAGATCGGTTAGCGATGTAGTGATATTTTGCGCCGCTTTGACAATCTCTGCGTCGTCTCTGGTAGCAGCCAGTCTAGGGATAGCTACCGCCGCCAAGATACCCAAAATAACAATCACGAAAATTAATTCGATCATTGTAAAAGCCTGTTTCATTTTTTATCCTTTGATAAAAATTTTGCAGGCGTATTCTACCACAATCTATAAATTTTTCGCAAATTCTACCATTTTTGATAATAAATTTATTGTATTTGCATCGACGACGATGTAGTGATTATTTATCAGACTTTTGCCGTTATACAGCGGAGCGACACCTGTTTTGAGGTCGATTATCGCGCCACCGCTTTGGTGGATTATAAAATCCCCAGCCGCGATATCCCACAGCGAACAATCGCTAAACCTACCATACGCGCTCGCCCCATTTTCCGCCATTATGCAAAATTTCAGCGCAGAGCCAAGCCTAGTAAATTCAAGCCCAAATTCCTCGCAAAACGGCATGTATTTTGAGCCTCTGCCATTTCGGCCTATCATGAAAGTCTTTGGCGAATCTGGTTTTCGCTCGATTTTTTCGCCGTTTTTATAGACGATGCCACCGCCATTAGAGCTATACACATCGCCACTTACAGGCGATGAAATCACCGACAAAATCGGCCTTCCGTCCTCTATCAGCGCGATACAAACGCAAAATTCGCCATTTCGCGCGATGAATTCCTTCGTCCCATCAAGCGGATCGACTAGCCAAAATCTCTTTGCGCTCATGCGCTCATCTGCACTCATCACGCTCTCTTCGGAGCAAATCGCAATCCCACTAGGTGCTAGCGTGCTTACAATCGCATCATTTGCAGCCAAATCCGCGGTTGTTAGCGGAGATTTATCCTCTTTGACATAGACATCAAATTTCTCATAATGCTCCATAATCGCCTTGTTTGCGCGCTTTGCTGCAACCACGGCTAAATTCAAAAGTTCATCTTTATTCATTTTCGCCTCCAAAAATAAGCGGTAAGAATCGTTGTAATCGTAGAATTGAAAGATTTGTATTTTAGCACAACAAAGCTTTAAAAAAGCTAGATTAAATTTTAAGGGCAAAATTTATAAAATTTTTGCAAATTCAAGGGGTAAAAAATGGAAATTTTAGAGAATTTGCGAAATTTAAGCGATGAAAAATACGCCAAATTTAGCGCGAAAATTCTGCCAGGGGCGCGAATTTTGGGCGTGAAAATGCCACATTTACGCGCGCTTGCAAAGCAGGTTTTGCATGAAAAAAGCGAGGGCGAAATTTTAGAGTTTATCCGCGCTATGGGCGAATTTAGCGAAGAAATGACATTAAAGGCGATTTTGATAAATTCGCTAAAAATCAGCGAAAAAAATCGCATAAATTTGGCGCGAGATTTTATCCCTCGTATCACAAGCTGGGGCGTTTGCGATACATTTTGCGCCAAACGCAAAAACGATTTAGAGCTTTGGCGGGAATTTACGCTTGGGTTTAGGGAGGCTAGGGGCGAATTTGAGAAGCGGTTTTTTTATGTGAATTTGCTGGTAAATTTCGTAAATTCGCGAAATTTGGCGCTTTTGATAGATACTGCGCGCGCCGAGCGAAGCGAGAAATACTATGTCCAAATGGGGGCAGCGTGGGCGCTGTGTGAATTCGCCGTGAAATTTGAGCGTGAAATTTTTGAGTTTTTGCAGGGATATGAAAACGAAAAAATCAAAAATCTTGCGATTAAAAAAATCTGCGAAAGCCTGCGTTTCACCGAGCAAAGCAAGGCAAAATTTAAGGCGTTAAAATCCGCGAAATCCTAAATTTCGCGGAAATTTAATTTATCAAAATTTCAAATTCGTGGCAATCGCCAAAGCTAAATAAACCAGCTTGCAAATTTGCAGTTTGGTAATTTAAAATTTGGCGATTATTTTGTGTCTTTCGACACTCGCGATGACAGAATAATATAATTTATATTAAAAACATATATATAAGGGTTTATAAATTATATGTATTTAAAACATATAATTTAAATTTAAATTTAAATTTAAATGAAAGTTTGTAGAATTACAAAGTTAAAATAAATATGAAAAAATTTAGATAGGAAAATGATGAATATAATTAAAACAAAAATTCTCAAATCATTTGCCAACGCTTTTTATATGACAATTTTAACAATTTCTGTTTATTATCTATTATTTATAACTTTTGAATTAAATTTTGACACAAATGATAACACAATTTTTACTGACAATAAAGGCGAAGCGCTTTTGGCTGGATTTAAATTTGCTTTTTTGTTTGCGTATTTATTTGTGTTTTTGTTTATTCTAAATTTAGTAATTTATGCAGTTATATCTTGTGATAAATTTGATAGTTTTATGGAAATAATTAAAAAAATTTCAGCTTATTTGTTTGCATTGCCAGTAATATTTTCATTTATTTTATTATACTTTTTACCAATGCTAGATACAAATTTTAAGAATTTTTTATTTTCTTTAATTCCAAATTTATATACTTTGTTTGTTATTTATTTTGTTTTGAAAAAATCTAATTTAGGAGATAAGTATGAGTATAGAAAATAGTTTTGTTGGTTCAAAGCCAGTTTTTGAAAAAGATGGCTCAACGCCTGTAAATATTCAAGAACATATTGATGAAGCTAGAAATTATGCTTCTACGCATAATGCTTGGGAAACATTGCAATGGTTCAAAAAAAAGGTAGAAAATAAAGGAGTACTCGAAAAAATTTATAAATTCACGCGAAAGCGCGACGCGTGCGCTTGTCTGGCTCACGCTGGTGTTTGTGCTTCGTTCGTTTGAGATGATATTGACGGCTAAATTTGCATAAATTTTGCTAAATGCGTAGGTGTCGATTTTGCGCCTAATAGCGCCCAAAAACCAAATTCCAAATATCACAAAAATATAAATTATCGCGATTTTCGCCTCGCCTGCTAGAATTTTATTTATCGCAAATCCGCCAAAAATCGGATAGAGCATAAAGGCCAAATTTTCCAAAATCACCAACGAAAATGTAAAAATCAGCTTTTTGTAATGTTTCAACGCGATGAAAATAAGCGTTTTAAACGCGCTTTTTTGCATAAAAATTCCTAAATTTGAATTAAATCGCGCAAGTATAAAAGGGAAAATTTAATAAGGTTTAAATTTGATTTTAATTATAAAAAAGTATCTAAAATTTAACTATGCAGTTAAATTTTAGACAATGCAAAATTTATTTGTAGCGATAAGTGATTCTGCCCTTATCAAGGCTGTATGGCGTAAGCTCGACTTTGACGCGATCGCCCGGCATGATTTTGATATAGTGCATACGCATTTTGCCTGCGATATGGCACAAAATCACATGCTTGTTATCAAGCTCGACCTTAAATGTCGCATTTGGCAACGCCTCAATTACATTGCCATCAATCTCAATGACATCATCTTTTGCCATTAAATTTTCTCCTTTTAATCTTTCAAGCTTTTGCTTAGAATTTCGACTTTATTATTCACAACCGCCAAGCAATGCTCATAATGAGCCGTCCTAAGGCCGTCTTTGCTCGTCGTCGTCCATTTGTCTGCGCCCACGACTGGGGTGCCGTCTTTTTGGCAAATCATCGGCTCGATACAAAACACCATGCCGTTTTTGATTTTTGGCCCTGATTTTGGATTGTTGCCTTCCAAATAATTTGGAATCTCAGGCTCTTCGTGCGGTTTTTTGCCGATTCCATGCCCGCAAAATCCATATAGTGGCACATATCCACGCGCTCTGATAAATTGCTCGATAGCTAGGCATAGCTCTTTGAAGTGCATGCCGACCTTTATCGTGTCGATAGCATGATACAGCGCGTCTTTGCTACATGCGATGAGCTCTTCGTCTGATTTTGAAATTTTGCCAATCGGCAAAGTGCGCGCACTATCGCCGTAATATCCATTTAAGCGAGAGCCTAGATCGATACCTAGTATGTCGCCCTCTTTTAGGATAGTGTTATCAGGTATGCCATGGATTATAACTTCGTTTAGTGAAAGACAAGCTGCGTTTGGGAAACCATAAAGCCCTTTAAATGCTGGATATGCGCCCTTGCTCGTGATAAAATCATCGATTTTTTTATCCACTTCTAAAAGCGTCATACCGGGTTTTATGAATTCTTCCGCATAATCAAGGGCAGCGGCGACGATTTTATTCGCCGCCCGCAAACCCTCTAAATCTTTTTGATTTTTGAGTAAAATTGCCATTTTATAGTCCAACAGCACTTAGGGTTTGGTATTTGTTCATATACACTTGCGCTTCGATTCTTCTCATAGTATCAAGTGCGACCGACACTACGATTAGCACGCTCGTGCCACCGAAATAAAATGGAACACCCATAAATTTGACCAGCAACCATGGAATAACAGTCACCAAGCCTAGATAAATCGAACCCCAAAATGTAAGGCGAGATGCAACATCATTTAAAAATGTCGCTGTGCCCTCACCTGGACGAATTCCGGGGATAAATCCACCTTGTTTTTTCAAATTTTCGCTGATATCTTTGGAATTAAACGCGATTGAAGCGTAAAAATACGCAAAAAATACAACTAAAATAAATGTCAAAAGATTAAAGAAATAGCTACTTGGATTGATAAAGTCAGCTACTTTTTGGACAAAAGAATTTGTGCTAGCAGTCAAAATCGTGCTAGGAAACATCAATACCGCACTAGCGAAAATCGGCGGAATAACACCGCTTAAATTTAGCTTGATTGGCACATAATTCATAATGCGTTTGTTTTGGTTCGCCATCAAAATTTTGCGAGGAAACGAGATTGGAATCCTGCGCTCGCCTAGCTCGACATACAAAATCGCCGCGATTGTAGCAAAAATAATTAAGGCGATTGCGATTAATTTTAAGATATTAAGTTCGCCGTTATTTACGAGCTGAACTGTGCCGCCAATCGCCGTTGGTATCGCGCTAACAATACCAGCAAAGATGATTAAGCTCGTGCCGTTTCCAACACCTCTTTGAGTAATCTGCTCGCCAATCCACATCAAAAGCATAGTGCCTACAAGCATAGAAATACACGAAATAAATATAAATTCGTTTGTATTTTCTGCCATGATAGCCTTAGCGCCATTTACGCCTGTAATGCCCTGCAAACCGATACTAACACCGATTGCTTGCACAAGCGCAATAGCGATTGTAGCGTAACGAATAATTTGCATATATTTTTGCATACCGTCGCGCTCTTTTTTTAGTTTGCCTAAATTTGGAAATGTAGCAGATAATAGCTCCATAATAATCGAAGCTGTAATGTATGGCATAATGCCCAGCGAAATGACGCTAAATCTTTCGACCGCGCCACCGCTAAACATATTAAACATACCAAAGGCATTGTCTTTGTTTGTATTGAAAAATTCTTTTATCACCTCAACATCAACGCCCGGCACTGGCACATAAGCCAGTAGCCTGAAAGCAAATAGAAAACCCAATGTAATGAGTATCTTGTTGCGAAGTGTTTTGTTCATTAGTTTTGTCCGCTAAATTTTACATTTTCGTCTTTTATCTTGCTAGCAAGACCTTTTGCACTTGCACCGATAAGTTTTACTACTTTTACAGAGCTAGACATTTTATGAACAGTTCTGATAGTATCAACTGTAATCTCGCTTAGCTCTTTTACAGCTGAAATTTTTTCTACATTGATTACATAAGGTTTTTCAAATCTTGAATAAAAACCAACTTTTGGTAATCTTCTTTGAAGTGGTTGTTGGCCACCCTCAAAACCTCTTTTTTCATGTGAGCCAGTGCGCGCAGTTTGACCTTTGCCACCGCGACCTGCTGTTTTGCCAAGACCGCTACCTTGACCACGACCTAGTCTTTTGGTGCTATGAGTAGAGCCTGGTGCTTTTTGAAGATTTTCTAATCCCATCTTAAATCCTTGTTAGTGTTTTAGCATGCTAAGAGCCTTCATTGTAGCTCTTACGACATTTGATGAGTTGTTTGAACCAAGAGACTTAGTCAAAATATCTTTAACGCCTGCAAGTTCTAAAACAGGGCGAACAGATCCGCCTGCGATTACGCCGGTACCTTCGCTAGCTGGTTTAAGTAAAATTCTACTAGCGTTGTATTTAACCTCTACATCGTGAGTGATTGTCGAACCGTTTAGTTTAACCTCGATGATGTTTTTAAACGCATCATCTACGGCTTTTTTAATCGCGTCTGGAACCTCTTTTGATTTTCCAAAACCAAAGCCAACTAAACCATTTCTGTTACCAACAACGATTAGGGCAGTAAATCTAAATCTTCTACCACCTTTTACGACCTTTGTAACCCTACCGATATTAACGATTACTTCTTCGAATTCTTCTCTATTATATTTTTCCACGATAATTCCTTTGGTTTATAGTTTGATGCCGTTTTCGCGTAACGCATCAGCAAAACTTACAATCACTCCGTGATATAAATAACCGTTTCTATCAAAAAGCGCCTCAGAAATGCCTTTATCTTTTAGCTTAGCAGCCAAATCTTTGCCAAGGCTAGCAGCGCCTTCTTTGTTTGCTTTCACACCCAAAGTTTTACCGCTGGCAGCGCATATTGTTTTTCCCTCAACATCATCGATTACTTGCGCATAAACTGTTCTATTTGATTTGAAAATAGAAATTCTAGGGCAAGAGCTAGTGCCGGAAATTTTTGCACGAATTCTTCTTTTTCTCTTAATTCTTAGAGCTATTTTTCTTTTTAATACATTTGCTGTCATTTCTCAACCCTTATTTTTTAGATGTTTTACCGGCTTTGCGGATAATATGCTCTTCGACATATTTTACACCTTTGCCTTTGTATGGCTCAGGTGGTCTAAATCCTCTAATCTCAGCAGCGACTTGACCAACTTTTTGTTTATCGTCGCCTTTGATTGTGATGATGTTTTTATCTACTGAAATTTCAATACCTGCTGGTGAATCGAAATTTATCGGATGAGAAAAACCTAGGTTTAGCTCTAAAACTTTGCCTTTCATCGCAGCTCTGTAACCAACGCCGTTGATTTCAAGCTGTTTTGTGAAGCCGTCAGTTAGGCCAATAACGATGTTGTTAGCTAGCGCACGGTATGTTCCCCAATACGCTCTGCTTTGTCTATCTTCACCTTTTGGTGAAAATGAAATTTGGCCATCTTCGATTTTAACATCGACATTGCCCTTTAAATCAAGGACTCTTTCGTTGTTTGCTTTTTTAAATTTTAAAGATGAACCATCGATTTTTACCTCTACTCCGTTTGGAATAGAGATAGGTTTTTTACCAATTCTTGACATAATTTTCCTTTTTATTTGTCTAGGGTATGACTACTTTTACGAATGGATACCACAATGCCATAAAAAGTAGAACTTTTTACCAAATAGTGCAAAGCACTTCGCCGCCAACGCCAGCTTTACTAGCTTCGATACCGCTCATAACGCCTTTGCTAGTGCTAACAACTACCGTTCCATAACCATTTTTAAATCTTTTAATCTCGTCTTTACCTTGATAAACACGACGACCTGGTTTTGAAACTCTTTTTACTTCGTTGATTACACTTCTGCCTTTTTCATCATATTTTAAAACAACATTGATGAATTTTTTGTTTCCCTCTTCTACTACATTGTAGCTCTCGATATAGCCCTTTTGAGCTAAAATTTTAAGAGTAGCCTCTACAACATTTGAGTGAAACAATTTAGCAGTGTCTAAGCGTCTCATAGCTGCATTTCTAATGCGGGTTAATCCGTCTGAAATAAGATCATTTACCATATCTACTCCTTCTTACCAGCTAGCTTTTTTAAGGCCAGGGATTAGACCTTCATTAGCCATTTTTCTTAAACATACACGGCAAATTCCAAAATCTCTATAAACAGAGTGCGGGCGACCGCAAATTTGGCATCTTGTATATGCACGAGAGCTGAATTTAGCAGGGCGTTTTGCCTTAGCTATCATTGATTTTTTTGCCATATTACTTTCCTTTTGCGAAAGGCATGCCAAATAATTCTAGCAATTTAAACGCCTCTTTATCGCTATTTGTTGTAGTTACGATTGTAATGTTCATACCGTGAGTTCTTAGGATATTATCATACTCTACCTCAGGGAACATTAATTGCTCTTGCAAACCGAAGTTATAGTTACCGCGACCATCAAAGCCATTGCGTGCAACACCACGGAAGTCTTTTACTCTTGGTAATGCGATTGAGATAAGTTTATCAAAAAACGCATACATTTGCTCTTTGCGCAATGTAACCATAATACCGACAGGAAATCCCTCTCTGACTTTAAAACCAGCAACTGATTTTTTTGCATTTACAATAAGTGCTTTTTGACCTGCAATCAAAGAGATTGTATCGGCCATGTTTTGAAGCACTTTTTGATCTTTGCCAGATTCGCCTACACCAACGCTAATTACGATTTTTTCAAGTGCCGGAATTAGCATAGGATTTTTTATATCAAATTCTTTTTGTAAAGCTGGTCTAATTGACTCAACATATTTAGTTTGTAATCTGTTCATAATCAACCCTCAACCAATGCGACATTTGAAATATCCATAGGCATTTCTTTGTTTGTGAAACCACCACTTGGATTTTGCTCAGTTGGTTTAACAGCTTTTTTAGCTATTTTACAACCCTCAACTATAACTTGTGATTTTTTAGGGAAAACAGCTTTTACAACGCCAGTTTTGCCTTTATCATCACCTGCGATAATTTTTACTTGATCGCCTTTTTTAATCTTAAATTTCACTGCCATTATAGAACCTCCGGAGCCAATGAAACGATTTTCATAAAACCGCCGTATCTGACTTCTCTACCGATTGGGCCAAAAATACGAGTGCCAATCGGCTCTTTTTTTGCATCCAAAATTACAGCTGCATTTTCATCAAATCTAATCAAAGAGCCATTTCCTCTGTGAAGCTCTTTTTTTGTTCTAACGACGACGGCTTTTACAACTTGACCGCGTTTAATCTTGCCATTTGGTAGAGCTTTTTTTACAGAACAAACTATAATATCGCCTACTGTTGCATAGCGGCGTTTACTACCACCCAAAACTTTAATACACATAAGTTCTTTTGCACCGCTGTTATCAGCTACTGCAAGTCTTGTAAAACTTTGTATCATTATTCAACTCCTGTTTTCAAAACCGCTTTTAAGCGAAATGTTTTTTTCGCACTAAGTGGTCTGCACTCAACTGCTGATATAGTATCGCCAATTTTGACGATATTGTTCTCGTCATGGATAAGATATTTTTTAAATCTTTTGACGATTTTTCTATATCTTGGGTGGATAACTCTTCTCTCTACCAAAATAGTAGCAGTTTTATTGCCCGCTTTTTTTACGACTACGCCTTGAATTTCTCTTTTAAATGCCATAACTCTATCCTTATTTTGCTTTTATAGCAGTATTGATTCTAGCGATATCTTTTTTAATCGCACGAATTTCATTAGGATTGCTTAACTGCATTGTTTTAAGCTTTTGCTTAGCCGTAAATAAAAGCAACTTATTATCTTTTAACATCTTATTTAGCTCAGCTAAATCTTTATCTTTCAAATCAGTATATTTCATTTTCGCTATTCCTAGTTACAATTTTTGTTTTGAAAGGTAATTTGTGGATTGATAGCGTAAGAGCTGCTCTTGCTTGCTCCTCACTTACACCAGTCATCTCGAAAATCATTCTGCCTGGTTTGATATTCATTACCCACTCTTCTACACCAGCTTTACCTTTACCCATACGAGTTTGTAGAGGTTTTTTAGTAAGTGGTTTATCAGGAAATACCTTAATCCAAATTTTAGCTTGGCGATTTACATAGCGAGTCATCGCGATACGAGCTGCTTCGATTTGGCGTGAATTAATTCTACCTGCTTCAACAGCTTTGATACCAAAATCACCAAATGTCAAAGCATTACCGCGAGTTGCGTAGCCGCGATTGCGACCTTTCATCATCTTACGATATTTTGTTCTTTTAGGCATCAACATGGCTATTTACCTCTTCTTGTTCTGCGTGGTTTTTTAGAAGCTTCTTCTGTTTTTTCAGCTTGAATTCCTTTTTGCAAAATTTCGCCTTTGAAAATCCAAACTTTAATACCGATATTTCCGTATGTAGTATGAGCCTCAGCAAAACCATAATCGATTTTTGCTCTTAGAGTGTGAAGTGGAACGCGTCCCTCTAAATACCACTCTGTGCGAGCCATTTCAGCGCCACCTAAACGGCCAGAAACTGAAATTTTAATACCTTTTGCGCCTGCTTTTTGCGCACCTTGAATTACTTTTTTCATAGCACGTCTAAATGCAACCCTGCGCTCTAATTGCATAGCTACATTTTCAGCTGCCAAAAGTGCATTAGCGCCGACTTTGCGCTCTTCTTTGATGTTTAAATTCACATCTTTATTTACTAGTTTAACAACTTCGGCTCTTAAATTCTCTACTTCGCCACCTTTTTTACCGATGATAACACCTGGGCGAGCTGCAACGATAGTTACGCGAACTTTTTTAGCTGTTCTTTCAACAAGAATTTGGCTAATTCCTGCGTAATAAAGTTTAGCTTTTAGGAATTTACGGATTTTGTAATCCTCGCCGATGTTTTCTGATAGTGTTGATTTAGCAGGAAACCATCTTGATTCCCAGTTTCTATTGATACCTAGTCTTAAACCAATCGGATTAACTTTTTGTCCCATACTACGCTTCCTTACTTGGTTTTGCTACTTCAACGCTAATGTGTGAAGTTGGCTTTCTGATTCTGCTTGCTGTTCCACGAGCGCGTGGTCTAAATCTTTTTAGAACTGGACCAGCATCTACGCGACAACTTTTTACTATAACTTCCTCTGGTTCAAAACCGCCATTAGCAACTGCGCTTGAAATAGCAGTAGCAATATATTTTGCACCACGATTTGGAGTGAATTCCAATGTAGCAAGTGCAAATTCAGCGTTCATGCCTTGAACTTGTTTTGCGATAAGTCTTGCCTTAGTCGGTGAAAGGCGAACAAATTTGATAGTTGATTTACTCATTTATTTCCCCTTATTTACCGATTTTCTTTTGAACTGAGCCTTTGTGGCCTTTGAAAGTTCTAGTAGGAGCAAACTCACCTAATTTATAACCAATGTGGTGTTCTGTAACATACACTGGGATAAAATTTTTGCCATTATGAACATTAAATGTTAGTCCAATCATATCAGGAACGATTGTGCTGCGTCTTGACCAAGTTTTAATTGGTTTGTTATCGTTAGCAGCCTTTGCAGCTACTACTTTTTTCATTACATGATCATCTACGAAAGGACCTTTTTTAAGCGATCTAGCCATTTTTATTTTCCTTTCTTTCTAGAAATTATAAGCTTATCACTAGCTTTTTTACGACGAGTTTTCGCACCTTTTGTAGGTTTGCCCCATGGAGTAACTGGGTGACGACCTGAATTTTTCTTGCCTTCACCACCACCGTGTGGGTGATCTACTGGGTTCATAGCAGAACCTCTGGTTTGTGGGCGAATTCCTCTGTGGCGATTGCGACCAGCTTTTCCTAGAACGACATTGGCCCAGTCTTCGTTACCAACAACGCCGATAGTAGCCATACACTCAGCCAAAACTCTTCTCATCTCGCCTGATGGTAAGCGTAGGATTACATATTTTTCCTCTTTACCCATTAGTTGAGCATATCCACCAGCAGATCTTGCCATTTGAGCGCCTTTGCCAGGTTTTAGCTCGATATTGTGCAAGATAGTTCCCACTGGGATACTTTTCATTTTCATTGCGTTGCCTGGTTTGATATCTAGTCCTGCCTCAGCAGAAGCAACGACATCGCCTACATTTAATTCATTTGGTCTGATGATATAGCGTTTCTCGCCATCAGCATAAGAGATCAAAGCGATTCGGCAATTTCTGTTTGGATCGTATTCGATAGCCTCTACTTTACCTGGAATTCCAAATTTTCTTCTTTTGAAATCAATAATTCTATAAAGTTTGCTAGCACCAGCTTCTTTATGGCGGCTTGTAATGCGACCATTATTGTTTCTACCAGCAGCGGCTGGGATTTTTACAAGTAGGCTTCTAACGCTTGCTTTTGCAGTGATATCATCGCTGCTAAGGCCTGTCATAAATCTTCTACTTGGAGTATATGGTTTGTATGTTTTAATCGCCATCTTACGCCTCCGCATTTTCTAGGGTTGCACCCTCTGGAAGTTTGACATAAAATTTCTTTACATCATCTCTTACGCCTAATCTTCCTCTAAATCTTTTAACTTTACCATCTTGGCGCAATGAATTTACTTTTACAGGCACGATGCCAAAGTATTCTTTCAAAACGCTTTTTAGTCCATTTTTAGTCATTGACGGACTTGTTTGGATAACAACTACGCCACTTTCTTGTAGGCCAAGAGACTTTTCTGTATAAAGTATAGTTTTGATATCTGTTATATCTGCCATTTTAGTCCTCTTTCACCAATGTTTCAAATGCAGCTTTTTCGCATACGATTGAGCTATATACTGCAACCAAATAAGCATTTACTTCGCTAGCATCAACTACATAGCAATTTTTCAAATTTCTGTATGCTAAAAGTGTTTGTGCATCTAGCTCGTTTTTAACGATTAAAGCATCTCTTACACCTAGTTTTTCGATAAATTTAGCAGCGTCTTTTGTTTTGCCGCTTTCTACGCTTAGGTTATCGAAAACATAAAATTTGCCCTCGTTTGCTTTTTCGTTCATAGCAAATTCAAGCGCAAGGCGTTTTTGTTTTTTATTGACTTTTTGCTCATAGTTTCTGTTGTTTGTCGGACCAAATGCAACCGCACCGCCAACCCAAACATTTGTTCTAGTCGAACCAGCTCTTGCACCGCCACGACCTTTTTGACGCCATGGTTTTTTGCCACCACCGCTAACTTCTGAACGACCTTTTGTTTGTGCCGTATTTGCACGAAGTGAAGCAAGGTAAGATTTTACATATAAATATAAATTGTGCGAATTTACCTCTGCATATTTTGCAGGAAGCTCGATTTCGCTAGCTTTTTCTAATTTTTCATTAAGAACGCTTACTTTACTCATTTTACTATCCTTATTCTGCCCATTGCACCATTAAATCCTGGGATAGAACCTTTTACTACCAAAATTTTATTCTCAGCATCGAAGCTTACTATCTCATTTTTAGCAGTGATTGTCTCATTGCCTGTGTGACCTGCCATTCTCATACCTGGTTGGACGCGACCTGGCCACTCGCAGTTTCCGATAGAACCTGGTCTTCTGTGGAAGCGTGAGCCGTGAGCTGCTGGACCGCCAGAAAAACCGTGGCGTTTGATAACACCTTGGAAACCTTTACCTTTTGAAGTAAAAGTAACTTTTACGATTTTAGCTGAGCTTAATACTTCTGTGCTTTGATCGCCAACCTCAGCATTTTCGACATTTAGTGTCGCGAATTTGTTAAATTCTTTGCTTAGGCTATATTTTTTCTGAATTCCTGCGATAGATTTGTTGTATGCTTTGCCGTTAGCGTAAGCTACGATAGCTTGCTTGTCGTTGCATACTTCGCAAATTTTAGTATTAATAAGCTTTAAAAGCGTTACAGGCGTGCTTTTGATGCCGACTGTTCTACTCATGCCTATTTTTTCTACGATATATTCCATACTTTAACTCCTTATTTGCCCATCGCATGAACTTCGACATTAACTTCTGGGGCTAAGTCAAGTTTAGTTAGCGAATCAACTGTATCAGGGGTTGCCGCTACGATATCTAGCATACGAGCGTGAATTCTCATCTCAAACTGCTCTCTCGAATCTTTGTTAATGTGTGGAGATTTCAAGACTGTGTAGCGTTTGATCTTCGTAGGCATTGGAACTGGACCTCTCACATCGGCGCCTGTTCTCTTGACGGCTTCTACAATTGCCGCAACTGTGCGATCTAAAACCCTATGGTCATAAGCTTTTAACTTTAACCTGATTTTTTGCATCTGCTTTCCTTAAAAAGAACTTGTCACAACGCGTGACCTTTTGCCTTAAAAACAAAAGACTGGGATTATATGAAAAAGGCAAAATTTTGTCAAGAAATTCGGTGAATTTTATAGAATTTTTTCCTTTTTATAAGGAAATATTCTGAAATTTAGAGCAAAATTTTTGAAATTTTAAAATTTTGTAAATTTTGCTGAATTTATTTCCTTTTAATAAGGAAAATTTTAAAATGCAAATTATGCAAAATTTAGAATATTTTTATGACAATCCGCCAGAAGAGGCGAAATTTATAGCCAGAAAAACCTCCATTGATACGCCCAAAACTATACTTTATGGCGCACTTGGGGCTGGGAAAAGTTTGATTTTGTTTGATTATATTTCAAATTTCAAAAAGGGCGAGTTTTTGTATCTGAATTTCGCAGATTTGCGTTATGAAATTTCAAATTTAAGCGATGAATTTGATAAAATTTTTAATTTTTTAGAGCAAAATTCGCAGATTATCGCGCTTTTTTTGGATAATTTAGATGAAATTTTGCCGTGTGAAATTTCGCATTTGCAAAATTTGCTAAACTCTGGCACCTCGCAAAATTTGCAAAGCATTATCATCTCCACGCGCAAAAGTAGCTTTGAGCTAGAAAATTTTGCAAAGCTAAAAATTACGCCACTTTGTTTTGAGGAATTTATCGCTTTCGATAAACGACACAGCGAGATAAACGCCATTATTTCGGCATTTTTCTCGCAAGGCGGGAGTGTGGGTGGCTCGCTTTTGCACTCAGCAGGGAACATAAATTCCGAACAAAATGCGCTAAAATCGGCTCTAAGCGCAAACGAGATTAAAATTTTAAAAGAGTGCGCGGCTTTCGTCGCAGCGTCATTTAGCGCGAATAAAATTTATACAAATTTAAAAGAAAAAATCCGCATTTCAAAGGACAGCGTCTATGCGACCATAGCGAAATTTGACGATGAAAATTTCATAAATTTTATCCCAAAATTTGGCGATGAAAAAGCGGCGAAAAAGATGTTTTTTTCGAATTTCAATCTCAAAGAAATTCTCGGTTTCAAAAAGGATTTTGTGAAAAAATTTTTAAACGCCGTGTATTGCGAGCTGGCAAATTTGGGCGCGCCCATTTACTACACCAAGGATTTGGATTTTTACCTGCCGAGCAGGAATTTAGGGGTCATAGTCGTGCCGTTTAGCGCGAGTGAGATTGTGTTTTTGAGATTTAAAAAGCTGATTTTAGAGCTCAAACGGCTCAAAATCACCCGCCTTGCCGTGATCTCCATGGCAAATACAGGCGCGCTTGAAATCGAGGGGATAAAGTGCGAAGTCGTGCCGTTTCACAGCTTCGCACTGGGACTTTGATTATTTTATAATGATTTTGCCTTTATTTTTTGAATTTCTCAATTGACCTGCTTCATGTGTTCCTATATACTTTTTGAATGCTATTTCGCAGTATGATGTGCTCTTGATTTCTAACTCATTTTCGTTTTTTATTGCAAAATCGACACAAATTGTATCATCCACTTTTATTGGTATTGGCAGTTTGGTCATACTTTGAATATCTGGGACAAATTTACCATGCGAGTCGTAATAATGAATAAAATCTAGCACATACTTAGATGCATTGCGTTTTAATGCTATTATTTCTCTCTCAGTGCGTTCCATATCTTCTCTTACTGCTGTTTTTGCATTTGCGCAATCCTTTGCGGTTTTTTCACTCATCCGCTCCATTTTATTGCACTCACCCACACGATCTACGGCGATGCTCCAATTAGCGGCAAAATATTCAACCGTTCTAGGGTCTTCCTCCCCGCAACCACTCAAACCAAATCCCACAGCCGCCACAAGGCTAAGAGTTAAAATTCTTTTCATATTTTTCCTTTGAAATGAAATTAAAATTTTCATTTTATCGTTTTTTTTTTTTTGTTTTGCTTAAAGTTAGCTGAAATTTTGGAATTTTATTGAATTTTAAAATTTTGCTTACGCAACCTTGTAATACTGCGCCGAAATTTTACCTTTTATTATAAATGCAAAAATTTGCATTTAAATGTCATTGCGAGGAGCTGTGAAACAGCGACGAAGCAATCCAGAAAGCAAAATAAATAGTATAACAAATAGCAAAATTTTAATTTTCATGAAATTTTAGAATTTATAGAATTTTAGAATTTCAAATTTTGCTATTTTTGTGGTTGGTAATTTAGGCTTTGTAGATTGCCACGGAATTTTGCTGGCGCAAAATCCCTCGCAATGACACTTAAAAGCGAAATATAAATTTCCTTAGATTGCTTCGCTTCGCGCCAAACTCTACTATGGCTTCGCGCTAAATTCTACTATTTCGCCCCTGCTTTGGCCTCATCTGCCTTTTTTTGACGCCTTATTTCTTTATCGCACTCGCCTAATCTCCCTAAGGCTTCCACGAAATTATCGTGAAACTCGCTCTCGCTAGATTTGCTTTCTAGCAGCGCGAACGCCTTATCTGCCTGCTCAAATTTAGCTTTTATCTCCGGCGTGATTTGCACGCCATTAGTGATTTTGTTGATATCAGAAAATATCTCGCCCCTCTTCGCCCAGACTCTTAGCTCCTCTTTTTCTATGCTGGCATACACGCTAAACATACTTGCGCTCCCTCTGCCACTATCTTTGAAAGATCTTTGGTGCAAAATATCCATAGTGCGTATCCTCATGGCGCTTTTGCACGCATACACGCCCGCTCCACTACCTTCTTTTATATATGGTGGTTCGTTTAGTCCGTTTTCGTTCATGATAAAGACCGCGCACTCGTTATCGTCGCCACAGCCCGCAAGCCCCATAGCCACGCAAACTGCAAAGCCAAATTTAAGAAATTTTTTCATTTTAATCCTTGATAAATTTATGAAATTTTGAAATTTTAAGGCAAATTTGGCGCAAATTTCGCAAAATTTACGCCAAATCAAATTTAATAAACCGAAATTTCGACCAAATTTCCGTCTGGATCGTATAGATACACGCTTTTCATCTTGCCAAGCGCGCCAGTTCGCTCCACAGGTCCTAACTCGATCACAGCGCCACGAGAGGTGATTTCGCGCGCGATTTCATCGATGTTCCCTTGCGCGATTAAGCAAAAATCAGCCGAGCCGTAGGTTTGATTTTTCGCTACGGGTAGAAATTCGGCTAGTTTTTGGTGGATATTGATTTTAGAATCTCCGAATTTCACAGCCATTTTGGCGCCGTTTTGCACGATTTCAAGCCCCAAAATTTCGCCATAAAATTTCAGCGTAGCCTCTAAATTTGCGCTTAAAATCACAAAGTGATCGATATTTTTGATTTTCACAATCTCCCCTTACGCGATAAAATCGCCGTCGAAAAGGTGTCTGACATCGCCTGATATGCACGCAGTCTCGCCACGCATTTTTACGCCGATTTTTTCGCCACTCACGCACGCCATATTTGCGTTTTCGCTCAGATTATAGTGCGCTCTGCCTGCGATATATGCGCTAGCTATGCCGGTTCCGCATGATAGCACCTCTTTTTTCGCGCCGTGTGCGTATGTGCGCACCCTAACCCCTGTGCTACTCATCTCAGCATAACTTACATTGGCATTAAATTTCTCGCTAAGCTCGGTGGCTAGGGTGTGGTTGTATGCGCTCAAATCTTTGACAAAGGTTACGACATTTGGCATACCGACCTCGTATAAATACCACATGTGCCCATTGCTCATAAATCCCTCGCCAAGGCGATTGACATTATCAAACTCGACCTCGACATTTGCCGTGATTGCGCGGTTTGAGCCCATGCCATAAATTTGACCAAAATTCGAATCTCGTTTTTTTGTGCCAAAGCTCACGCTTCTGCCTGTGTCAAATCCGCGAATTTCGCCGTTTATTACATTGGCGTCGTTTTTAAATTTCACATTTTTGCCAGATAAAAATCGCTCGTAAGCATACATACACACAACCATTGCGGCGTTTGCGCTTATCGGGCTTCTAGTGCCATCTGGGTTGTAAAACTCCACAATGATATTATTGTCGTTGCTTCCGGGGGTTTTTTGGTTGCTTAACGAAATAAATCCGTTGGCTCCAATCCCCTCTGCGCGGTTGCAAAGCACCCTAGCTAGACTGCCACGCTCGGCACTTTGTGAAAACTCGACTACTACAAAATCATTTCCGCATGCGTTATACTTTGAAAAATTCAATTTATCTCCTTTAAAAATTTTTTCACATTTTTTTCAAGTGTTATTTTATCGCTAACATTTTCTATAACAAAATTTGCGTTTGCGCGCTTAAATTCGATATCTGCTTGCAAACTAACGCGAAGCGTGGCTTGCTCACGCGTTAGTGCGTTTCGCTCCATAATGCGCGTTATAAGCAAGTCGTGTGGGGCATATACGACTACGATTTTGTCGAATTCATCGTATTTTTGGCGCTCGAAATACAGCGGAATATCGGCGAAAAATGGTTTATTTAGGTGTTCTAAAATTTCAGATTGTCTTAGAATTTCATCTTTGATTTTTGGGTGCAAGATTGCTTCTAGTTTGGCAAGCTCTGCCTTGTCGTTAAAGACCAAATCGCCTAGCTTTTTCCTGCAGATTCGCACGGATTTGCCGTCTTTTATGATGTATTCATTGCCAAAAATTTTTGAAATATCTATCCAGGATTTATCCAGTAGCTGGTGCGAGATTTCGTCTGCGTCGATGATTTGATAGCCCAAATCACGCAAAATTTTACTAACGCTAGATTTGCCAGATCCTATCGAGCCTGTGATTACATAACCATTTTTATATGCCATTTCACACCCCTTTATAGCGTTTTTATGCAATTTTAGCTAAAATAATTTAATTTTCTAATAAATCCAAAAAAAGGAAAAACCGTGATTAGCTACAAAGAAGCAGGTGTCGATATCGACGCAGGAAATGAGTTTGTGCAAAGTATAAAACCCCTAGTCAAATCCACAATGACCCCAGGCGTGATTGGCGGAATTGGCTCATTTAGCGGTGCGTTCGCACTACCAAGCGGGTATAAAAAACCAGCGATTTTGGGCGCGACAGATGGCGTAGGCACCAAACTTCGCCTAGCAATCGACACAGATAAGCTTGACGGCGTGGGTATCGATCTAGTCGCAATGTGCGTCAATGACCTCATCTGCAACTTCGCTACACCGCTATTTTTCCTAGATTATTACGCTACGGCAAAACTAGAAATCGCAAGCGCAAAACGCGTAGTAGCAGGTATCGCCGAGGGCTGCAAAATGGCTAAGTGTGCGCTAATCGGTGGTGAGACAGCCGAAATGCCGTCGATGTATGAGGGCAAAGATTTCGATTTGGCTGGTTTTGCCGTAGGAATCGCTGAACAAGACGAGATAGATCGCACGAAATTTGTAGAGCGTGGCGATGTTTTAATTGCTTTGCCAAGTAGCGGACTGCACTCAAACGGCTTTTCGCTAGCGCGCAGAGTAGTTAGCGAGCTAGGGCTGAAATTTGACGAGAAAATCGGCGAAAAAACCCTAATCGACACGCTTTTAGAGCCGACTAGAATTTATGTAAAAGAGTTTTTGGCACTGAAAGATAAAATTCACGCCTGCGCACATATCACGGGTGGTGGTTTGGTAGAAAATCTACCTCGTGTATTCCCTGCTGGGCTTGGTGCGAAAATCGAGAAAAACGCAATCAAAACGCCTGAGATTTTTAAAATTTTAGCCAAAAAGGTAGAAGCTAGCGAAATGGAGCGCACATTTAATAACGGCGTGGGTTTGGTGTTAGTCGCACCGAAGGCTAACGCTGATTTTGTGTTAGCTAACACTGACGGATATGTTATCGGCGAAGTATGCGAGGGAAATGGCGTAATAATGGCGTAAATCACGCGCTAACAAAGGCTAACAAATTTATGAAAAATTTCGTTTTTTGTTTGGTTTTGTGTGTTAGTGCGTTTGCTAACACACAATTTTCAGGGCTCGAAAAAGAGTGCGAGGCTGGGAATTTAGATAAATGCTTTGAGTTGGCGACAAATTTAGGAAATAGTTGCGATAAAACCAAAAATTTTGAAGTTGGCGCAAAAGCCATAAAATACTATGAAAAAATATGTAATTCGGATGAAACCTTTTTTTATGGCGCTTGCCTGAGGTTAGCAGGTATTTACATAAGAGGCAATTGCACACAGAAAAATTCAGCAAAAGCACTAAAATATCTAAAACTATGTTGCGATAAAGAGCATGCCGATAATGCTTGCAGTGTTTATCAAAGAGGTTTGGCATCAGTCGAACATTTCAGAAGCAAGTGTAAAAACGGCGAACAAAGTGCCTGCGAGTGGCTAAAATCAAATGGATATTAAATTAAATGTTGGCGAAATTTTAAAATTCCGCCAACATTTTAAACTATTTTGCTAGATCAAAAATCTCTTTCACAGCTTTTGCGTCGTATTGTGGTAAGCCCCATTTTGGCGCGTCTCGCACGATTATTTCCATGACTTCGCCCACATTAGCTTCACCAATTTTTACCCCGCCAAGCGTAGTTGGAGTGCCGATTTTATCAAACCACGCTTTAAGTGCGTCAATTCCAGCCTCTGCGCTATCAAGCCCAAAAATTTCTTTGGCAAAGCGCGCAAATTTGGCTTCATTATTTTTCTTATACCATTTCATCCACGCTGGCATTATCACGCTTAGCCCCGCTCCGTGCGCACAATCGACCACCGCGCTCATTGCGTGTTCTAGCATGTGATTTGGGTAGCTATAACCGCTCACGCCCACATAAGTTAGTCCATTTAGTGCCATTGTCGCAGCCCACGCGAAATCGCCCCTAGCCTCGTAATCATCAGGGTTTTTAAGCAAAATTTCGGTTGTTTTCATAACGGTTTTGATGTTTGCTTCAATATACATATCGATGATTTCAGGGTGTTTTGTGGCTGTGAAATAGCCCTCGATTGAGTGTGCAATGATATCGCTAGCCGAATACACCAAATATTCAGGCGTTACGGTAGCTTGAAGCTCTGGGTTTATGACTGAAACTTTTGGGAACAAAGCTGGGCCATCTATGCCAAATTTTTGCTTTGTCGCTTCGTTTGTGACTACGCCGCCTCTATTCATCTCAGAACCAGTCGCGGCAAGTGTGATAATGTCAAAAATCATAAGTGCTTTTTGAACCTCTTTTGCGAAGAAAAAGTCCCACACATCGCCCTCATAGCACGCTCCTGCTGCGATTGCCTTACAGCTATCTAGCACGCTTCCGCCACCGATTGCTAGCACGCTATCTGCGCCGAAATCTTTCGCGATTTTCACGCCCTCATGGACTTTGCTAAGCACTGGGTTGCTTTTGACCCCGCCAAGTTCGGCGTATTCTATGCCGTGCGCTTTGAGCGAATTTATGGCTGTATCGAAAAGCCCAGATTTTTTCACTCTATCGCTTCCATAAACGACAAGCGCCTTTTTCGCGCCGTATTTTGCCATATACTCGCCGATATTTTTCTCTTTGCCCTTGCCAAATTCGACCTGCACAGGGTTTTTAAAACTGAAATTTTCCATAATTCTCCTTTAAAAAATTTCGCACATTATAACCGAATTTACAAAATTCTTATAGACAAATTTTACAAATTTATTGCCTAATTCTGCAAAATTTAAAATTATTTGCTAAAATAAATCAAAATTTCAAAAGGGGTAAAAATGAAAGATAAAAACAAAATTTTAGATGAAATTGCAAATTTTATTGATAAAAATTATCCAAATTATGGCATTATAGATACACAAATCGAGCAGATTAAATTTTACCGTGCGGACGAAACTACCGAGTTTCGCAGCGGAATTTACAAGCCTAGTATCTGTATCGCTCTACGCGGAAACAAGCTAGTTAAATTTAACGGCAAAGAGTATTTTTATAACAAAGACCAATTCATGCTCACCCCTACTCACATACCGATTTCGGGCAGGGTTACGCAATGCCCACTTTTGTCAATTATTGTCGAATTTAAAGTCGATGATTTGGCAGAGGCGATCAAAAACATAAATTTCACCCCGTCGAAAAAAAAGCTAAAAGAGAGCCTATATGTGAGCAAAATCGGCTTCGATTTGGCTGATTCTATCGCTAGGCTGGTGCATTTGCTAGAACGAGGTGGCGCGCACAGCGAGTATTTGGTAAATCTATCGGTAAAAGAGGTTTTGTATTCGCTGATGAGTGGCGATGAAGGGGCTGCGAATTTCTTATACAAATTTATCCTAAACGGCACCATGCAAAACCAAATCGCACACGCTATCAGCGAGATTTCAGCGCATTTTAACGAAGCGATAAATATGAGCGATTTGGCTGAAAAAATCGGCATTAGCGTTTCGTCTTTTTACCATAATTTCAAAAAATTTACCGCCCTTTCGCCACTAGAATTTCAAAAGCGAATTAGGCTAGAAGAGGCGAAATTTATGCTTCTAAATACCACGACTTCGGTCTCGCAAGTGGCGTTTGATGTGGGCTATGAGAGCACAAGTCAGTTTAGCAGAGAATACGCGCGCATGTATGGACTGCCCCCAAAAGCGCATATCCAAACGCTAAAAGAATTGACGCTAAGCTAAAATCGGTGTAATTTAAAATCGTATAAAAAAATGGTGTCAAGAGAGAGACTTGAACTCTCGACCTCCGGCTTATGAGACCAGCGCTCTAACCAGCTGAGCTACCTTGACACATTGTAGGAAAAATGGAGTTTATCCAAATTTTACTTATATAAAATTTAAAAAACGCAAAATTTTAAATATAATTTATGCTAAAATAGCAAAATTTCATTTTCAAAGGGAAAATATGGGCGGTTTTACTATTTTTTTAATCATTGTTGCCGTTTTGATTTTTAGCATTATTGGGATTTATAACTCTTTGATTGCCAAGCGAAATCAGGTCGCAAATATCGCTTCTAGCGTCGATACACAGCTCAAAAAACGCTATGATTTAATCCCAAATTTAGTCACTACCCTTAAAGCATATTTGACACACGAGCGCGAAGTTTTGACCAAAATTTCAACCCTACGAAGCGAAGCAATGAATACCACAAACAATACACAAAAATTCGCCCTAAACGCCGAACTCTCGCGCACTCTTGGCTCGCTAAAAATCGCTGTGGAAAACTACCCAGAGCTAAAAGCCAACGAAAATGTCCTTCATCTCCAAGCCACGCTAAGCGAAGTCGAGGAGCAAATCAGCGCAGCCAGACGCGCTTACAACGGCGCAGTTATGGTGTATAACAACGCATGCGAAATGTTTCCCACAAACCTCATCGCTAGCTTTTTTCACTTCAAAAAAAGCGAATTTTTCGCCGCCGATGAGAGCGAAAAACAGGCGCCAAATTTATCAGAAATGCTAAAATAATGGAAAAAATTTTAAAATTTAAAAACGAAGAAATTATCCAGAATTTGGAAATTTTAGAAAAAAAGCGCGCAAAAATCGCCAAAAATTTACGCATTTTAAAGGTCGCTTCATTTGCGCTCATTTTCGTCCTGCTCCCCGTTTTGCTACGATTTGTGCCTGATTTACTCATTTCTAGCATAATTTGCGTTTTTGCCTCGCTTATGTTTTTTAGCATTTCGCACGCTAGGCTTATAACGCCCTTTAACGCGCGCTTTAAAGACGAAATCCTAAGCCTAATCGCCAAAGACGAAAATTTAAGCTACGAGCGCAAGAGATTTTTCGAATTCGCCGAATTTAACGCACCCGGGTTTTATGAAAGCGGTTTTAGCGTGTATAGGGGCGATGATTTTTTCGCTGGCGAAATCGAGGGCGTGAGGGCGCAGTTTTGCGATATTTATCTTGCCAAACAAACACAAACAAACACTAACCAAAAACAAACGCCCAAGCTAACAACTCTGTTTTATGGCATAACGCTTATAGCCGAATTTAACCAAAATTTCGCCTCCACGCTCCATGTCATCGACACTAACGCCAAAGCTAACTCACACCTAAAACGCGTTAGTATGGATAACGCTGAGTTTGAGCAGTATTTCCGCACATATTCAAATGATCCTATCAGCGCACATTACATACTAACGCCCAAATTTATGGAGCAATTGATCGCACTTAGGGATTATTTCAAAGCTCCACTTAGCCTAGCGTGTGAGGGAGGCAAAATTTGGCTATATATCGCGCTTGGTAAAAACAGCTTCGAGCCAAATATTTCACACCCGCTCCTTGGCGAAAACTCCCCAGCCGTCACGCTAAAAAAGGAGTTGGAAAAATTTAAAATTTTGGCTAAAATTTTGAAAAATAATCAAAAAGCATTTGTGGAGAAAATATGAGTATAGTATCGTTTGAGCTGAAAAAAAAGACGATTTTAGAAAGTGAAGTGAGCGCGAAAAAACGGCTAATTATCGTCGTTTGCGTGGTTTGTGCGCTGGCGTTTTTGATTTTAAGTGGCGGATATTCGCTGAAATTTAAAATCATTTTGGGCTGTTTGATTGGTATTTGCGGGATTTTGGCGCACTCGTATTTTGACAAAAACCAGAAACAGCACTTCTCGGCCCTGCTCGACAAGGCGTTTGACAATGAAATTTTGCTCTGGATCGCCAAGGAAACTGGGCTTACTTTTAAGCCATTTGGCGCATTTTTTTTAGAGGATTTAAACTCGCTTCCGATTAAAAAAGACGCTAACACATGCGTTTGCAAACGATCACTAGTAGGCAAAGTAGGTGAAATCGAGGCGAAATTTGGCGACGCTGCGCTAACACGGGCTAAGGGGCGCAAAAAAAGTTTGTTAGGGCTTGATAAATTCGAGTGGGGGCGCATAAATGACGGCAAAATTTACACTGGATTTATAGCGAAATTTGACTATCCACTCGCCTTTGCTAGCGATTTTTCGGCGATTGGCAAGGGTGAGTTTATGCTCCAAACCCCGCACCTCAAACTCCAAAAGGCAAATATCGCCAAGTCCGATATTTTCGACATTTACGCCGGCGAGAATTTTGACAGCGAGGTTTTAAAAGACGGCAAAATCCTAACCACGCTCGAACTCATCAGCATTAGCCTAAACTCCCCAGTGCAAATGCACGCTGTGAGCAACTCCGTATTTATCGCGGTTTCGAACGACACGCTCTTTACTCGCATAGACACGAACCAAAACGCAAATGTGATTTTAAGCATAAATATGATGATAGAAATCGCGCGAAATCTCGCACCCTTCGCCACTAGCGAAATTAAAGCGAGCGAAGAGCCAAAGATTACGGCTTTGCTAAACGAAATGCGCTCTTAGCGAAATTTAGCTTTTAAATTTAGGGTAAATTCGAGCGCTGAAATTTAGCCTTCTAATTTCACGGCAAATTCGCCAAATTCGGCTTTTGTCGCAGTCGCTAAATCGTTTGGATTTAGCCAAATTTGTTTGCCCCGCACTCCTGCACTAACGCAAATTTGCGTTTGCGTTAGTGCGCGTGAGTCGATAAATGTGCGAAAGTGCTTTTTCATGCCAAGCGGCGAGCAACCGCCCCTAACATAGCCTGTGATTTTTGTTAGCTCTTTTAGGTTCATTAGTTCAGCTCGTTTTACTTTCGCAATTCTAGCTAACGCCTTTAAATCAAGGTTTAAATCGCCTTGCAAACACGCCGTGATATATTCGTTTCCGCACTCGCAAACTATCGTTTTATAGACCTGCTCTATTGGCTTTTGGCACGAATTTGCCACATGCACGGCGTCAAGGTTGTTTTCATCTACTTCGTATTCTAGGATTTCATAAGGAATTTTAAGCCCGTCAAGTATGCGACAAGCGTTTGTTTTTTCTATTTTTTTGGACATTTTTACTCGCAAATCTTACAAACTTCAATCCAACCGTTTGAATTTGAGTATTTTTCAAGTTCGGCGATTGTCATTTTAACGGCACTATTTGAGCTTCCACAGGCTGGATAAACGCTGGAAAAACGCCTAAGCGAACTATCTAGGAAAACTTCCACGCCGTCATTTATGCCAAAGGGGCAAACTCCGCCGATTTCGTGTCCGACTAACTTTACCACCATTTCGGGGCTTAGCATTTTAGCCTTTGTGCCAAAGTGAGCTTTGAATTTTTGATTGTCGATTTTGGTATCCCCTGCCGTTACGATTAAAATCGTCCTGCCCTTTAAATCAAACGACAGCGTTTTTGCGATTTCGCAAGGTTCGCAACCCACAGCCTTTGCCGCCAAATCCACTGTGGCAGACGATACTTCAAATTCCAAAATTTTGTTTTTTATGCCGTTAGTTTTAAAATATTCTCTAACCTTATCGATTGCCATAAATTCCCCATTTTATGCAAAAATTTTAGACACGAAAATATGTATTATAGCAAAGCTAATCCAAATCATACAAAGACTAATCCAAAAACCAGCAATAAATTTTAAATTATCCTTAAAAAAGTTATTATCGCTCTTTCTTGTAGTGATAGCACCTATCATATAAATAAAAACTGAACCTATTGTCCAAAATACAATTGTAAAAGCCTTAACATTAGGCTCGTTTTCCACAATAAGAAAAAGAATAATAAGTGGCAAAATATTTCCAAGAAAAATATTTTTCCAAAATTCTAAAAATCTAGCTTTTGTTATTTTTTGCATAAATTTTATTCCTATTTTAATATCTAATGTTATTTTCCTTCAAAAAATCTCTCAAATCATCATATTCCGAGCTATCCAAATATCGCCACTTTCCGGGCTTTAAAGTCCCTAGCGTAACTCGCCCAAATGCCGTGCGTTTGAGATCTACCACTTCTAGGTCAAAATACCCAAAAAACCGCCTTAACTCTCTGTTTTGCCCTTCGTTTATGATAGCTTTGATTTTGGTATAGCCGCCGCTGCTTGGCATTATGCGATATGCCAAAAACGGCTTAAATTCCATTGATTTGATTTTGCTTTTGGCATGAGCGCCCTTGGTGGCGTCATCTGCGTAGAAGCCCTCTTTTATCGCCGTTACGACTTCGTCAGTTACTTCGCCTTTGACTTTTAGGTAGTATTCGCGCTCGATGTCGCTTTTCATTAACGCAGTGGCGATAGCAGGGGCGTCAGTGAGAAGTAAAAGCCCTTCACTAGCGAAATCAAGCCGTCCAATACTAACAAATTTAGAAAATCCGTTTGGTAAGCTGTCATAAATCGTCTTGCGACCGCGATCGTCTTTTTTGGTTACTAACTCGCCCTTTGGTTTGTGATAGACAATCACGCTAAATTCGGTTTTTTTCTTGATTATTCGCCCATTTATGCGGATTTTCTCTTCGCCACTGACTTCGACAAACTCACTAACAACTCGCCCGTTAATGCTAACTTTGCCATTTTTGATTAGCTCGTCGGCTTCACGGCGCGAATAGCCTGTGTTGTGCGAGATAAATTTATTTAAACGCATTTTTTCCATTTTACAGCCCTATGTTTTTAAGGTCGTGGATATGCACGGTGCCGATTGGGGTGCCGTTTTCGTCCGTAACGGCAAGAAGCTGAATTTTGAAATTTTCTATCATCTCTAACGCCTTGGAAGCTAAAATTTGCGAATTTTCAATGGTTTTTGGCGATTTTGTAGCAAATTTAATCGCGCTTTCTTCAAGGCTAAAATTCTCGCTCATCAAAGCCCTACGCAAATCTCCGTCGCTTAAAATCGCCGTTAGTTTGCCGTTAGCGTTAGTTAGCAAAACGGTGCCTAGTTTGCCGTGCGTCATCGCATTTATGGCTTCTTTTAGGCTAACACTTTCACTAACAATCGGCAAATCGTTAGTTCGCATGACATCACTAACTTTTAGATATAGTCGTTTGCCAAGACTGCCGCCCGGGTGGAAGTTCGCAAAGTCTTCTTTTTGAAATTTTCGCTCACTCATCAAACACACCGCTAACGCATCGCCAAGCGCGAGTGTTAGCGTGGTAGAAACCGTAGGCGCCGCTCCTAACGGACAAGCTTCTTTTTCAATTTTAAGACTAATAAATTCGTCGCAAATTCGCCCCAAAGAGCTATTTTTATCTCTTGCCATTGCGATGATTTTCACGCCAAATCGCTTAATGTGTGGCAAAATTCGCACTAGCTCTTCGCTCTCACCGCTAAAACTAATAGCCAAAACCAAATCATCTTTGCCTACCATTCCCAAATCGCCGTGCAGGGCTTCTGTGGGGTGCATGAAAAAGCTAGGAGTTCCCGTGCTTGCCAAAGTCGCAGCGATTTTCGCGCCGATATGACCACTTTTGCCCACGCCTGTTACGATTAGCTTTCCTTTGCACTCTAAAATCAAATTTACCGCTCTTTCGATTTCATCGCCGATAAGCTCTGCGTGGCGTAAAAGCTCGCCACCTTCGAGCCTTAAAACCTCTTTTGCGTTTTCTAAAATGCCCATAAAATACCCCTTACATTAGGTAAATAACCGGCACGATTGTCGGATATTTTTTCGTTTTTCTAAAAATATGCTTTCGCACGGCTTGGCGAATTTGCGACTCTAACACGCGGTTATCAAGCAAAATTTCGGTTTTCATATTCGCCAAAAACTGCTCGATTAAGCCCTCCATATCCTTGGTAAAGGCAGATGTCTGCGACTCTGCGACAAGCCCGTAGGTAATGACGCGAGATTTGATAAGCTTTTTGGCTGTTTTGTCGATTTGAGCGATGATTACAGCCACGCCAGCGTCGGCCAAATTTTGCCTGTGTTTTACGATTTCATCGGAAATTTGCTTATTGATTTGATTGTCAATGAAAACCTTGCCAGTTTTGACGGTTTTGACCCGTTTTAGGTATTTTTCGCAAATCTCCATTTGATCGCCGTCGTTCATCAGATAGATATTTTTCTCATCAATCCCGCATTCTATCGCAGTTTCGCGGTGTTTGACTATGTGGTTATACTCGCCATGAACAGGTAGGAAAAATTTCGGCTTGATTAGGCGAAGCATTAATTTTTGCTCCTCTTGGGCAGCGTGTCCGCTGACATGGATTTCGCTGAAATCCTGATACGCCACCTTTGCGCCACTTTTTAGCAAGAAATTTAGCACGGTTGAGACGCTGTTTTCGTTACCTGGAATCGCCTTTGCCGAAATGATAACTTGATCAGTTGGTTTGATTTTTATGTATTTATGCTCATCTGTGGCCATGCGATATAGCGCACTCATAGTCTCGCCCTGAGAGCCTGTGGTTACGATTAAGACCTCATTGTCAGGGTATTTGCTGACCTCATCTGGATCGATGAAAATTTTACGATCAAGCTCGACATAGCCTAGCTCCATTGCCGTAAATAGGTTTCGCTCCATACTTCGCCCTATCACGCAGACCTTGCGGCCGTATTTCACACCGCGCTCGATTGCCTGATAGACGCGGTGGATATTCGAGCTAAATGTGCTCATAATCACGCGCCCTTTCGAGCTAGCAAAAATGCCGTCAAATGTCCTGCCTACCGAATTTTCGGATTTGGTAATGCCGTCTCTGTGAGAATTCGTGCTATCGCTCATCAATAGCATTACGCCACGATCGCCATAGTGCGCCAAGCGGTTTAAATCGGTCGGATAGCCGTCGATTGGGGTGTGGTCGATTTTAAAATCGCCCGTGTGGATAATCGTACCAGCCTTTGTGGTAATCGCAAGCGCGCTAGCATCGATAATCGAGTGCGTTATGTGGATAAATTCGACCTCAAAATCGCCGATTTTGTAAATTTTGCGCTTTTGCACTGGGCGGAAATAGCTTCGCTCCGCCTTTAAGCCATGCTCTTCGAATTTGTTTGAAATCATACCCAAAGGCAACGGCGTAGCGTAGATTGGGAATTGAAATTCCTTGAAAAAATAGGGCATTGCGCCGATGTGATCCTCGTGCGCGTGAGTGATGATGATACCTTTGACTTTGTCAGCGATCTTGCGAACATAGCTAAAATCAGGGATCAAAATATCCACGCCGGGCATATTATCATCAGGGAAACTCATACCCACATCGACGATAATCGCGCTCGTAGCGGTCTCGAAAATCGTCATATTCGCGCCAATCTCGCCAAGTCCGCCAAGCGGAGTTATGCGAATAGTTTCACTAGAATTTGCATTTTTTAGCGGATAGAGCCTTGCTTCGTGCATGGCCTTATTCGCCGCGATTGCCTCGTCCATAGCCACATGCCACGGCTCGGTGCCAGTTAGGCTTTTTGGCATATTTGTCTTGCGTTTGGAGCGTTTTTTCTTTTTGGCGCCCTCCTCTGAATTTGGGCTTTGCGCGACTGTTTCGCCAGATATATTTTGCGCTTTTTCACTTTTTGATTTTTTATTTTTTTTGTTTTCGTTTGCTGGGGTTTTTTGCTCGTCTTTTTGATTTTTGCTCTCATCAAACGATTTTTTTAAATTTTCCCTGTGTCTGCGGCGTCTATTTACCTTTTTTAAGCGCTCAGGGCCTGTAAAATCAGAATTTTGCGCTTGGTTGTTAGTTTTTTTCTCTTCCATTTTTCACCTTTAATTTTTTAAAAATATCTAAAAATAAGGCGAAATTTAACTCGTGTGGTCTTGTGTTTTCAAAAATTTCTAGTTCTTCGAAAATTTGGGTTATATCTGATTTGGACGCGATTGCGCTTAGATTTTTGGCTAGTGTTTTTCTAGGAGAGGCGAAACACGCTCTCAAAAACGCCTCAAAATCGCGCTTTTGCTCCACGCTTTGGAAAGGATTGCGCGTCTTTTCTATCCTCATCACGGCTGAAATGACCTTCGGAGCTGGCTCGAAAGCGTGTGGAGGCACCTCGAAAAGATACTGCGCCCCGCCACAAAGGCTAGCCAAAACCGAAATCGCGCCGAATTCCCGCTTCCCAGAAACTGCGCAAAATTTTTGCGCGACCTCTTTTTGCACCATTACGACCAAACCCTCACACAGCGGGTCTTCAATGGCTCGCAGGATTATATTTGTCGCGATATAATACGGCAAATTCGCAACCAAAAAATATGGTTTTTCGCTAAGAGAATTTTCCCAAATTTCCAAAACATCGCCCAAAACCAGCTCCAAATCGCGGTTTTTTATCTCTGTGGCGAAGCTTTGGCATAAAATCTGATATAAATCATTATCAATTTCGAAACTTTTTACTTTATAACTCTTTAAAAGATTACGAGTTAAATCACCCAAGCCAGGCCCAATTTCTACGATATTTTCAGCATTTTTGGGAATCGATTGGATAATTTTGTCTAAAATCAAACTATCTTTTAAAAAATTTTGTCCGAATTTTTTCTTTGCAACTATCATCGAGAGATTTTATCCAATTTTTACTTATAAAATGGTTATATAAGCGAAATTTGGCTAAAATTTACAAAAATTTTAAAGGGCAAAATTTTGAAAACATTTGCAAAACGAATAATTCCATGCCTAGATGTGCAAAATGGGCGCGTGGTAAAGGGCGTAAATTTCGTAAATTTACGCGACGCAGGCGATCCTGTCGAAATCGCAAAACGCTATAACGACGAGGGCGCAGACGAGCTTTGTTTTTTAGACATTACGGCTAGTTTTGAGAACCGCGACACTATCGTGCATGTGGTCGAAAGCGTGGCAAAACAGCTTTTTATCCCGCTGACCGTAGGTGGTGGAATCCGCAAAATCGACGATATTTCGCGACTTTTGGATGTGGGTTGCGACAAGGTCAGCCTAAACTCATCAGCCATCGCAAACCCAGGTTTAATCGACGAAGCAGCGAAAAAATTCGGCTCTCAATGCGTCGTCGTGGCAATCGATGTCAAACGAATTGGCGAGGGCTACAATGTCTTTGTCAAAGGCGGCAGAGAAGACACCGGACTGGACGCTTATGCGTGGGCGAAAGAGGTGCAAAACCGCGGTGCAGGGGAGATTTTGCTCACTTCTATGGACTGCGACGGCACCAAAAACGGCTTTGATTTAGAAGTTACGGGCAAAATTAGCAAAATGCTAAAAATCCCTGTCATCGCAAGTGGTGGAGCTGGAAATATGGAACATATCAAAGAAGCCTTTGAGTGTGGGGCTGACGCGGCACTCGCGGCTAGCATTTTTCACTTCGGCGAGATAAAAATCAAAGATTTAAAAGCCTATCTTTTGCAAAACGGCATAAGGGTTCGAAGTTGATAGTGTGCGCAGGAAATGGCGAAGAATTCGACTTCGCGCGCGCTGTCGGCGTGGGGCTCGTGGATTGCGCTATCAATTTAATCAAAATTTTAGCGAGCGAAAAACATAGCGAAATTTTGTTTGTAGGCAGTTGCGGTCTATATGGCGAAGGTAAAATTTTTGATATTTTCGAGTGTGAAACAGCCACAAATCACGAAATTTCCGAGCTTTTAGGCTATTCATACAGCCCGATTTTTGACCCAAATGTTTCATATGAAACATTTTGCAATTCATCAAATTTCATCACCACAGATGAAATTTGCGCGCAAAAATTCGCCACACTCGGCTACAAAATCGAAAATATGGAATTTTACTCTGTCGTCAAAGTCGCCGAAAGTTTCAAAATCCCAGCTCGCGGAATTTTCGTCGCGACGAATTTTTGCAACCAAAACGCACACGCAGATTTTTTGAAAAATCACGCAAAAGCCAAAGAAATTTTAGAAAATTACTTAAAACAAAAAGGAATAATTTGAAAAATATCCTAGATTTCACACTTGATGAACTCTCCGAGCTTGTAACGCCAAAATTTAGAGCCAAGCAAATTTACGAGTGGATTTACAAAAAAGGCGTTAAAAATTTCGACGAAATGCTAAATTTACCAAAAGAATTAAGAGCAAATTTAAGCGAAAATTTCTATTTAGACCCCGTAAAATGCGTGAAATGCGAAGAGAGTATCGACGGAAGCAAAAAATATCTTTTCGAGCTAAAAGACGGCAAAACCATAGAAAGCGTTTTGCTTCCTATGAAAGAAGAAGTCGCCGACGAAAACGGCAAAATTTCACGCCATGCAAGATACACGATTTGTGTCAGTTCGCAAGTCGGTTGCAAAATGGGCTGTGCGTTTTGCCTAACTGCCAAAGGCGGTTTTGTGCGAAATCTCACAGCAGGAGAAATCGTAGGGCAAATTTTATACATAAAAATCGCAAACCAAATCCCTTACGAAAGACGCGTAAATGTCGTATATATGGGTATGGGCGAACCGCTTGATAACCTAGCAAATGTCAGCAAAGCCGTGCAAATTCTAAAAGAAAATGATGGCCTAGCCATCGCTCCGCGCCGTCAGACTATCAGCACGAGCGGTCTTGCCACGCAGATAAAAAAGCTTGGAGAAATGGATTTAGGCGTTTTACTAGCCATTTCGCTTCACGCCGTAACCGACGAGCTTCGCGCCAAGCTAATGCCGATAAACAAAGCCTACAACATAGCTTCGGTTATGGACGCCGTGCGAAATTTCCCCATAGATATGCGAAAGCGAGTGATGTTTGAATACCTTGTCATGGGTGGCGTAAATGATAGCCCTAGCGACGCAAAAACCCTTGTGAAGCTACTTCACGGCATAAAAGCAAAGGTAAATTTGATATATTTTAACCCGCACGAAGGAAGCCCATATCTGCGCCCAAGCACTGAAAATATGGTGAAATTCCAAGATTATCTCAGCGCGCATGGCGTAACCTGCACGATTCGCCAAAGCAAAGGGCTTGACATTAGTGCCGCGTGCGGACAACTCAAAGAAAGAAGCAAAAATGACCGCCCTTGATATAATCGAAGTAGTTTTTATCGCAATCGTCGCTATAATCGGCATTTGTGGAATTTTTTATGTAGTTTTAAACGAAAAAAAAGAGTAAAATTTCCCAAATTTTAAAATTTCGCTAGCGCAACTCCGAAACACTGCGCCGAAATTTAAATCATATAAAATTTTAAAAATTATGTTAAAAAATTGCCGTTTATTTACCATTTGTTTTTTTTTTTTTTGATATTCTGCGAATTTTTAATTTTATTTTCAAAGGATAAAAAAATGAAACAAATTTTGGTGTTGAGCTTTACGGCTCTTGTAAGCTTAAATTTTTGTGGCTGCGGTGAAGAACCAGCCAAAACAGCAGAATATTATGAACAAAATATCGAATTGGCAAAAAAACGATTTGATGAGTGCAAAAATATGCAAACTAGAACCGATGAACAAGAAAAAGATTGTGCAAATGTAAAAAAAGCATTGTTTCGCAACTCTTTAAATAGTCCTGATACAAGTTATAGTTTTGGGAAAAAATAATCAATTTAAATTCCAAGCGACTTTAAAAATTCAGCTTTAAAGTCGCTTTTTGTATTTATATCATAAATTTTCCCGTTAAATTCGAAGTGCAAATTCGCTGCGTGCAAGCAAAGTCTAGAAGCGCCTGTTAAATTTATCCGCTCACACACGCTTAATTTCTCGTCCAAAATCGCTTCGAAAGTCGCCGTATCAGTCCCGTAAAGCGGGTCGCCTAAAATTTTGTGTTTCACATGAAACAAATGCAGACGAATTTGATGCTGTCTTCCAGTCAGTGGCACGGCTCGAACCAAAGTGGCATTAAATTCGCTAAAATATTCTATCGGATAAATTTCGGTTATCGCCTTTTTGCCGTTTTCGCAAATTCGCATTTTTATCGCCACTTCGTCAGTTTCTAAACTCTCGCCAATCGGCTCGTCTATCACAAAATCTCGCTCAACTCTCCCGCTCACCAAAGCAAAATATGATTTTTTCACTGCCCTATTTTCAAAAAGCATTTTTAGCGCATTTAAACTAGCCAAATTTTTTGCGACCAGTATCACGCCGCTTGTCTCTTTATCGAGCCTATGCACGACCGCCGCAGAGCGACCATAAAGCGACCAAATTTCATCATAAAGCGAATATTTGCAGTGTCTGCCGTTCGGGTGAGAAAGCACTCCGCTAGGTTTGTCAAAAACGGCGAATTCTTCGCATTCAAAAATCGCGCGCGCTCCCTTCGGCTCACATTTATAATCTATCAAAAATATTTCCCCATTTGCCACGCTGTTTTTTGCCAAAACCACGCCTGAGCTATCTAGCACCCTACCCTTGTCGCACAGCCTTTGAGCGCCTTTCATATCGTGCCCCAAACCCAGCAAAATCTCAAAAATTCGCCGATTTGTAAATTCGCCTAAACTAAATTTCTCATACGCCATATTAACTAACTTTTCAGCCCTTTTTTAATATAATTTCGGATTATATCAAATTTCAAATAAAGGCACAAAAATGGTAGAGCGATACGCACGAAAAATTATGAAAGACAAATGGACGCAGTTTGCCAAATACGACGCTTGGCTAAAAGTGGAATTAGCAGCAGTCAAGGCGTGGAATAAGCTTGGCTTTATCCCTGATGATGATTGCGAAAAAATCTGCAAAAACGCTAAATTTAGCGTCGAACGCATAGACGAAATCGAAAAAACAACGAAGCATGATGTGATTGCGTTTTTAACCAGCGTGAGCGAAAGCTTGGGCGAAGAGAGCAGATTTGTGCATTATGGCATGACAAGTAGCGATTGTATCGATACGGCTGTGGCGTTGCAGATAAAAGATAGCTTGGATTTAATCATCGCTGACATTGAAGCCCTAAAAACGGCAATCAAAAATCAAGCGATGAAGCACAAAAATACGCTTATGGTAGGCAGGAGCCATGGAATTCACGGCGAACCGATAACTTTTGGCTTAGTTTTGGCGATTTGGCACGATGAGATTAACCGCGCATTAGAGCTTATAAAACACGCTTATGGCGTCATAAGTGTGGGTCAAATCAGCGGCGCAATGGGAAATTTCGCTCACGCTCCATTAGAGCTTGAAGAGCTAGTTTGCCAAAATCTAGGCTTAAAACCAGCCCCAGCGTCAAATCAAGTCATACAAAGAGATCGCTACGCACAAGTGATGAACGCACTAGCGATTTTGGCTTCAAGCTGCGAGAAAATCGCCGTAGCAATCCGCCACTACCAAAGAACAGAAGTTTATGAGTGCGAAGAGTATTTCGCTCCCGGACAAAAAGGAAGCTCAGCTATGCCACACAAACGAAATCCAGTTCTTAGCGAAAATGTAACCGGGCTTTGCAGGGTTTTGCGAAGCTATGCGATCCCTGCTATGGAAAATGTCGCTTTGTGGCACGAAAGAGACATAAGTCATAGTTCGGTTGAGAGATTTATACTGCCTGATGGCTTTGTAACGGCTGATTTTATGCTAAATCGCCTTGCAAATTTGATCGAAAATTTAGTCGTTTATCCTGAAAATATGATGAAAAATCTAAATTTAACAGGCGGCTTGGTATTTTCGCAAAGAGTTTTGCTAGAACTTCCTAAAAAAGGTTTGAGCCGTGAAGAAGCTTATAAAATCGTGCAAAGAAACGCGATGAAAGTTTGGGCTGACTTGCAAGAAGGCAAAAAAGCTATCGATGAAAACGGAGCGAGTTTGTATCTGCAAAATTTACTAGCCGACGACGACCTAAGAAAAGCTTTGAGCGAAGATGAGATTAAATCTTGCTTTGATTATGGATATTACACCAAAAATGTGGATAAAATTTTCGCTAGGGTGTTTGGGTAAGCTACAAGAGTAAAATTTAAAGGAGTCAGTATGAACGAGAGCAAACAAAGGGGTTTTTTTAGCGCACTTATAGAAGATGTTTTTTCTTTGATTTATTTGTTTATCATTGCTGCTATCTGCTTTCCACTTTGGGAAATGATTGTTATGAAGCATTTTCACGCCCCCAAACTAACTCTTTTGGAATTTTTTGGGCTCTGCATTTTAGCTCGTTGTATTTTTGGATTAAAATTTTAAAAATTTAGCCCATTTTGGGCTAAATTTTCTATCATAAAATCAAAAAATACCCAAATTTTCCCATAATAATTTAACTTAAAATTTAGCAAAACTCCAAAGCAAAATTTGGATAAATTTTCTTAAATCATAAGCTTTAAAAAGATACAATCGCACAATTATTTTTTCTTAGAAACGGACGCAAAAATGAAAGTTATTAAACGCAACGGTAGAACCGAAGAACTCGATATTTCAAAAATCAAAAAATTCACAGGAGACGCGGTAGCGGGGCTTGAAAATGTCAGCCTTAGCGAGCTAGAAGTCGATGCGAAAATTCAGTTTCGCGATATGATTACCACGGAGGAAATTCAGCAAACCCTTATCAAAACCGCCGTCGATAAAATCGACATAGACCGCCCAAACTGGACATTTGTGGCAGCGCGACTTTTCCTTTATGATTTGTATCACAAAGTATCTGGCTTCACCGGCTATCAATCGCTTCAAACCTACTTCGAGCGCGGTGAGAGCGAGGGTCGCATCATGCTAGGGCTAAAAGAAAAATACGACCTAGACGACTTAGACGCCTACATTAAGCCAGAGCGCGATTTGCAATTTACCTATCTTGGCATCAAAACGCTTTATGATCGCTATCTCATAAAAGACAGACAAGCAAAGCCGATTGAGCTTCCACAGCACATGTTTATGGCGATTGCTATGTTTTTGGCGCAAAACGAGCTAGACAGCCAAGGCTGGGCGAAAAAATTTTATGATTTAATAAGCAAATTTGAAGTTATGCTTGCCACTCCGACACTCTCAAATGCTCGCACCACACGCCACCAGCTAAGCTCTTGCTATGTGGGTTCTGTGCCTGATAATATAGAAGGAATTTTTGATAGCTACAAAGAAATGGCGCTTTTATCGAAATTTGGCGGCGGTATCGGCTGGGACTGGTGTAAAGTCCGCGCAATGGGCGGTAGTATCGACGGACACAAAAACGCCGCAGGCGGCATAATACCTTTCTTAAAAATCACAAACGACATAGCCGTGGCAGTCGATCAACTAGGCACCAGAAAAGGTGCAATCGCCGTGTATATCGAGCCGTGGCACATGGATATAAACGACTTTTTAGATTTGCGTAAAAACTCAGGCGAAGAACGCCGCAGAGCGCATGAAATTTTCCCTGCTTTGTGGATAAATGATTTATTTATGAAACGCCTAGCAAACAACGAAAAATGGACGCTTTTTGACCCTGTCGATGTGGCTGATTTGTGCGATGTGTGGGGCGAAGAATTTGAGCAAAAATATATCGCCTACGAAAACGACCCAAATATCAGCAAATCAACCGTTATGGCAAAAGAGCTTTGGAAAAAAATCCTAACAAGCTATTTTGAGACGGGAATGCCGTTTTTGTGCTTTAAAGATAACGCAAACAGGGTAAATCCAAATTCTCACAAAGGCATTATTAGAAGCTCAAATTTATGCACCGAAATTTTTCAAAATACACAGCCAAATCACTACAAAACAAAAGTGATTTACGCTGACGGAAGCGAAGAGCTTTTTGAAGAAAACGAAGAAGTAGTGGTAAATGGTAAAATCACCAAAAAAGCCAAAAAAATCACGGCACTTGATAGCATAAATGGCAAAGACATTTTCATCGTCGAAAAGGGCGTAGATGAGGGCGCAACGGCAGTTTGCAACCTTGCAAGTGTAAATTTAAGCAAAATTCACACCCAAGAAGACATAAAACGCGTCGTGCCGATCGCCGTGCGAATGCTAGATAATGTAATCGAGCTAAATTTTTACCCACACGCAAAGGTAAAACGCACAAATTTACGCTCTCGCGCCATAGGACTTGGCGTTATGGGCGAAGCGCAAATGCTTGCCGAAAAGGGCGTTATTTGGGGAAGTTACGAGCATTTTGAGACAATCGATAAAATCATGGAAAACATAAGCTACAACGCTATTTACGCTTCATCAAATTTAGCTCTTGAAAAGGGCAAATACCCTGAATTTGAGGGCTCAAAATGGTCGCAAGGAATTTTCCCAATCGATTTAGCAAACGAAAATGCTAAAAAACTGGTCGGTCGTGGGGGACTTTTTGAAGATAACTCTTGCGACTGGGACGCACTTAGAGCAAAAGTCAAAAAAGACGGCATGAGAAACGGCTATTTAATGGCGATTGCGCCGACTTCATCAATTTCGATTTTAGTAGGCACAACGCAGACTATCGAGCCTGTTTATAAACGCAAATGGTTTGAGCACAACCTAAGCGGTATGATTCCTGTGGTCGTGCCAAATCTAAGCCCTGATACTTGGCAGGCCTATGTTCCGGCATACGAGCTAGACCAGCGACTGCTTATAAAAGCAGGTGCAATCCGCCAAAAATGGATAGATCAAGGGCAGAGCCTAAATATCTTTATCACGCTTGATAAGGCTAGCGGTAAGGTGCTAAATGACATTTACACCCTTGCGTGGGAGCTTGGCATTAAATCGACATATTATCTAAGAAGCGAAAGCCCTTCGACTGATGATTTCAACTCCGATGTCGCAGACAGAAGTATCGAGTGCGAAGGTTGCCAATAATACACAATTAAATTTTGCCTTTTGGCGAAATTTTAAAATTTCGCCAAATTTAGCCTAAATTTGCCATTTTTCCTTGAATTTATCTTTGTAAGACTGCCTTTTATCCTTGATTTTATCGTTCGTGTGCTTGGCGAGATTTTCGAGGTAAGCAGAGGCGATTTGCAAAAGCATATTTGCTATCATTTTTTTATCATCTTTTGCAACCGTTTTGTATTTTTGCAAAATTTGAGGCACCGCGAGTGGCAGGTTGTGCGGGATTTGCGCGAAGGTATCGAGGCTGGTGGCATTAAATAGCTCAAAAACCGCCTCGATTGCGATTTTGCGCTGAGTGGCGGTAGTATTTTGCATAAAATCGCTCAAAGTCTTATCAATAATCTTGCTCGAATTGCTAAGATTCTTGGCGTAGATAAAATCCTCCTTGCCCACCTCCCAGCTAAAAATATCGTGTGCAAAGACAAGTTTGGCGCTTGATTGGACGATTTTTATGCTCTCTTTGTGGCTTAGCAGATTGCCGATAATGCTCTCATTTGGGATATAGGTTTGGATTTTTGATAAAATTTCGCCACTCAAATTTTGCTCGTAAAATTCCGGCAAAAACCCCGGCCCGTCGTAGTTATAGACCTTTATTATGCGACCATGCACGCTAGGATTTGCCCTAAGCGCTGAGTAAATCGCCACATTTCCGCCCTTTGAATGCCCGCCGATTTTAAGGCGCGCATGCGGATATTTTTGCGCGATTTTTTCTAGATATTTAAGCCCCGAGATTTGACAAGGAAGCTCTTTTAAAAACGCCATGTTAAAATCCTCTTGCCAGCCCAAAATCGAATTATCCGTGCCGATAAACGATACGAAAATTTCTTCCTCGCCCAAATGAATACACAGCGCGCCAAACTGCCTGATTGCCTCTTTGTCGTTATCTCGCTCTATATCGCTCACGCGCAAATCCCCAAAACGCGCGCTTTGGGCTAAATTTAGCGCGAGTGTTTTATCACCCTCCCACAAAAACTCATCATCGCTTAAATTCGCCAAATTTTCGCAAATTTCACCCAAATTTCCACCATTAAAAAGCGAAATTTTATGAAACGGCAAATACGAAAATCGTGCCAAAACAAGCGCGTCTAGCTCGTTAAATTTACGCTCGCTAAATTTCAAATCCCCACGCCAAAAAAGATAGTCGTTGATATTCGCCATTTTACGCCCTAAATTAGGCCTGCAAGGCTAGTTTTGGATCATAGCCTATGTTTTTCTCAAACTCGCTAAGCCTCATGTGGATCGAGCGAAGTTCGGTTATCGTCGTCCAGTTCTCCGTAAATACGCTAAAACTTTGGCGCACTTTGTTAAAGGCGTTTGCCGTTTGGATTAGCACGCCAAGCGTGATTACCTTGGTAAAAAGCCCTGGCCCCATGATGAGATATGGCACGATGATAAGGATTTGCGAGTAAGTGTGAAGCCAAGTATCGAAATACAAATAGTGCAAAAAGAGCTTGTGGTAATTAAATTTAAGCTTGTCAAAAAGCGAAATGAGCTTCTCCTCGCTTCCGTAATTCGCCTTGTCCTCCTCGGCAAAAACTAGCTCTTTTCGAAAGGCTGCTTCGACTTTTTGGTTGTTGTATTCTAGGCGTGGCAGGTAGCGCCCCACGAACCACGACACGCCAAGCCCGCCCACGCTCACAGCTAGCGCAATCCAAACAAGAGAGCCCGGAATATCCTTGATAAAAGGCAAATTTATCCCGCTACTTAGCCCCCATAAAATCGGAATAAACGCAAAGAGCGTCATAAAGGCATAGACAATTCGCATGCCGACATCTTCGAGCGTTTTTGTGAAACGATAAATATCTTCTTGGATACGCTGCGAGCTACCCTCGATATCGCGCTCTACCCTACGCCAAAAGCCAATGTATGAAAATGTCATCGCCTCGCGCCATTTTAGCACCCATACGCGCGTGATATAGCGCTCCGAAACTGCCGCCGCTATAAACCACATCGCAAGCCACAAAAACAAAAGCATAGCCTCATAAAACTCGTCAATCGTGTGCTTGTCGATCTCGCCACCCATATCGTAAAACGCCCTATACCACTCGTTAAATTTGACATTTAAAATGGTTTGAAAAAGATTAATGCCGAGTATAAAAATTAGTCCGCCCCAAGCCAAAATTCGCCATTTTTTGCTTTTAAAAAACGATGAAAACATTACCTGCCTTTGTGAAATTTAATCCGTGATTTTACTGAAATTTATTAAATTTTGGAATTTTTGTAAAATTTAAATTAAATTTGTAATATGTATTATTAAATTTTAATTAAATTTTCGCTACTCTTTGCGATAAAATATCAAAAAGGAGTAAATCCCCCCGCAAAAGTTGCAAATTTCAATTTGCCGGGCGCAGGTTTGCGCAAAACTACAAAAAGGAAATACCATGAAAAAGTTTCTTTTGGCTTTGGCTGTCCTTGCGACAAGTGCGTTTTCGTATTCGCTCGATGAGATTAGAGCGCGAGGTGAAATCCGTATCGGCGTGTATGACGCTGAACCGCCATTTGGCGAGCTTGTCAATGGTAAATTCGAGGGATTTGAGGTTGAACTTGCCGAAATTTTGGCAAAAAGGATTTTTGGCGAGAAACAAGGCCACATAAGTCTCATGGGCGTTACCAACGATGTGCGTTTTCCGCTTTTGCAAGAAAATAAAGCTGATATGATAGTTGCCGCTGTGTCTGTAACGCCAGAGCGCGCCCATTTAGCTGACTTCACGGCTCCGTATTTTACCGTAAATTTGGGTCTTCTCACCAGAAAAGGTAGCGACATCAAATCTGTCTTGGATTTAAAAGGCAAAAAAATCGGCGCATTGCTTAAAACCACAGGCGAAGCATTTTTGAATAAAGAGGGGATTCCTATCACTTACTGCAACGACAGCGTCGATTGCTATAAAAAAGTCAAAAATGGCGAACTTGACGGCTATGTCAATAACAACCTTTTTGTCTATGCTTATCCGATTTTTGACCCCACAATGGAGGTCAAACTCTCAAACCTTGGCAACACCGTTTTTCTATCAATCGCAATCCAAAAAGGAAACACAAGTTTGCTTGAATTTTTAAACGAACAAATCATTGCTCTAAGCAAAGAGGGATTTTTCACAAAAGCCTATAACGAGACTTTCGAGCCGTTTTACAAGGGCACGATTGATAAAAAATACTTCCTACTCGACAATGTTTATAAATCGTTTTTCTAAAATTTTGGGCAAAATTTGCCCAAAATTCTACATTAAATTTTAAAATTTGCAAATCCCCCTAAAATTTCGCTCCATTTATCGCCGAAATCGTCGAACTATCCAGCGGTATGTATGATACGCTATCGCTGTGTTTGAGCTCTCCTGCGTCCATTTTGAGGTATGGTTCGACCGCAGAGCCTTCTAGCACTCTCCCACACAGCCCAGCTCTATCAATCCGCACCTCCATAACGCTCATGCCATGGAAAATAAACTTCAAACAATCCCGCTTTTTCACGCGAAAAACGCTGTTTTTAAAATCCACGCTCGTCATGTCTTTGATATTGGTTGAATACCGCCCCTGCGTGAGATTATAGGCGATGACATCGCTAAGTGCGGTTTTTAGGTCGTTTTTGGCAGCCACGACCAAGGCATCATCTCTCGAAGCTTGTAAGCGTGTAAGCGCAACGCCAACCAAAATCCCAACAATCACAATCACAAAAACAAGCTCAACCATACTAAATGCTTTTTTCATAGGATTTCCTTTTGTTTTTTCGAGTATAGCATTTAATGATGAAATTTTGTAAATTCGCTGTCATTGCGAGCTCAGCGTTGCAATTCAGAAAATTTTTTTACCATTAATTTGTCATTGCGAGCGTAGCGAAGCAATCTAGGGAAATTCAGATAAATTTCAATTCTTAAAATTTTAAATTTGCTATAAATTTTTCTGGATTGCCACGCTCGTTACACTCGCTCGCAATTACAAATAGGGCAAATTTCACCAACAATGATAAAATTTATGAAATTTGAAATTCGGCGCAGTGTTAAATAAGTGTGGATTTAAAATAAAATGGTGGAGTTAAGCGGGATCGAACCGCCGACCTCTTGAATGCCATTCAAGCGCTCTCCCAGCTGAGCTATAACCCCAAAAAGCTCTGTAATTTTACACTTTTTAGCTTATAATGAATTTAAAAAACAGAAATTTTGCAAATAAAATAAAATTTTAAGTTTTAATTTGCTAAAATCAGCTTTCGTTTTTGACGCGGGAATAGCTCAGTGGTAGAGCGCAACCTTGCCATGGTTGATGTCGCGAGTTCGACTCTCGTTTCCCGCTCCATGATTTTGTATGTGTTGAAAATGTGCCCGGATGGCGGAATTGGTAGACGCAAGGGACTTAAAATCCCTCGGAATTTTTTCTTCCGTGCCGGTTCAAGTCCGGCTCCGGGCACCACCAAAAACGGCTTAGTGTGGCGACATAGCCAAGCGGTAAGGCATGGGCCTGCAAAGCCTTGATCCCCGGTTCGAATCCGGGTGTCGCTTCCAAAACAACAAGGAGAGTCTATGAAATATATAGTTACGATACTTTTGGTTTTGGCGTTTAGCGGGTGTTCAAACACATGGCAAGGCGTGAAACAAGACTCAAAAAACGCTGGTCAATGGACCAAAGAAAAGGTTCATAACGGCGCAGAGTGGGTCAGCGAAAAAACAGAATAATTCTATCGGGAGATGGCTGAGCGGTCGAAAGCGGCGGTCTTGAAAACCGTTGAGGGTAACACCTCCTGGGGTTCGAATCCCTATCTCCCGGCCACTTTTTTAAATCAAAATTTTTACTTTCTTTTAAAATTTTACCGATAAAATCATTTTTCGAATTTAAAAATCAAACAGAGCTTGGCGTATGCCTTGCCAATGAAAATTTTAAGGAGATCTTATGAAAAAATTATTTTCTTTTGCTTTGGCTATAATTTTTAGCCTATTTTTAACAGGTTGCGTGGGAAATAGCGCACAAACGCCCTCCCAACCGATAAGTGGCGTGTATAAATTTGATGCTATAAATCTAAATTTCATACAAAATCATCAGCCAGAAAATGTTGTTTATCAAGATAAAAGCGTCGTAGAAACCAAGTTAAACAATGAAATCAAAAATCAATTAGCGCAAAAAAATCTTTTAAGCGCAAATTCTAGTGAGCAAATTCATATAGATTTAGATTATCAAAGAGAATTTGTAGGGGAGGCAACCTTTGCAAAAACCGATTCTATCGGCAATATCTTCTTTACTTACGAAATAAAAATCATAAAAAACAATGAAATCGTAAGAGCCGTAACCCAAAACAACAAAATGCGATATAACCCTGGATTTTTTGGCAATCTAAAAACGATTGCTGGCGCAAACAGAAGCGATGATTTCGAAAATGGTGCCATTGTCGCAATCGCAAAAGAGTTAGTCGAACAGATAGAAAAAATCAAATAAATTTAAAATTTAGCCAAATTTTGAAATTTGGCTAAATTTTTCGCCTAAATTTAACTCCAAATTTTAAAGCTCATTTCACCCTAAAACATCTTCTCGCCTCTGCCCCACAGCGGGATTGGGTGAAATGTCACATACACCTCATCGGGATTTATGCCAAAGCCACGCAACGCCTCGCTCACAAGCTTAACGCAAACCTCGCATTTTGACTTCTCTACGCTAGTTCCTAGCAGCGAGATTGCGATATACGCGCCACTATCTAGCGCATTTTGTGCGATAAAAAGCGCCTTGTCGCACTCTACCGCGCTCATTATGCTCTCGCTTTTTTTACCAAACGCCTCGCTTACGGCATTACAAAGTGCGCCCGCGACACACTTTATCATTTTTTCATCAAATTTCGCGCTAAATTTCGCATCGATATACGGCATAAAAACCCCTTAAATTTTAAATTTTCCCGCTTCGCAAATTTCAAATTTTGCGCCGAATTTTAAAATTCGGGCGCAGTATTACAAGCCTACGAAGCGGAATTTCCAAATTCCACTATTTTACATTAAATAGCCAGCTTGGCTTAATCCCCTCGCGCAAAACGCCGTCGGTGTCGGTGTATTGCTCCAAAGAGCCTGCTTTGACCTGGATACAAAGAAACCTAATCGTCTCATCGCCTGCGCTGATACAGCGTTCGCCACTTGGGTCGATTTTGAAAATATCGCCCTTAGCGATTGCGATTTCTTCGCCGTCGATGAAAAGCTTGCCACTGCCTTCAAGGACGATATAGACCTCTTCGTTTTGGACATGCGCATGCACGAAAGGCACGCTAATGCCCGCCGGCAGGGTGTTTAAGCTAATCTCGCAACCGCTTAGACCCAAAAGCTCTTTAAACTCGACGCGCTCGTTGCTATCGAGCCTTGCAAAAGTGTAGTTTTTCATTTTTTCTCCTTAAATAAGATTATTTTAAAATTTCAAGATCGATTAAAAGCCCCGCAAGCCCCTCGCCTGCGACATCGTTTGTGATTTTGCCATTTTCGTCAAAATAGTAAAAATTCATCGTGCTAAACGAAAATTTCGCTCCGTCCGCCTTTTTGCCGTAAAATTCGCCCCTCTCGTGTGTGCCGCTACACTCCCACAAGACAGCCACCACAGCGTCGTTTGCGACGATATCTTTGATTTGCCATTTGATATCAGGGAAGCTTTGCCTCATGAAATTTACCACCGAGATATACCCTGCTCCGCCATAAAGCGGATCTTTGGAAACTGGGGTAAAAAATGTAGCGTTTTGGTTTATTAACTTCTCTGCCAAGGCGGTATCAGCAGTATTTATGGCGGTTTGGAAGTGCGCCATCGCCTCTTTGTTGCACTCGGATTTGGCCCTGCTTTGGTAGCAAATTTGGTTAAAATTTGGCTCTAAATTTTGGCTCAAATTTGAATTAGCGCATAAAATTTGACCCACCAAAACAGCAAAAATCGCAAATTTTTTCATAAATTTTCCTTTGATATCTAATTGATTTTTTTATTAAAATTTTTAATTGCACGGCTTAAAAGCGTATCTAGCGCATCTAATTCAAATTCGCTAAAATTTTTCGCTAAAATTTTATTTAAATTCTTTGAAATTTCATCAAATTTCGGCTTTAAACTCTCACCTTTTGGCGTGAGTTTTACATTTACGCTTCTTGCGTCGTTTTTGTCCTTTTCTCGCACCAAATAGCCGTCCATTTCGAGCCTATCAAGCAGGGTTGTAACAGTTGCTTTTGTGCGGTTGATTTTAGTGGCGATTTGGGCTGGACTTAAAATTTTACCCCCAAAAAGATAGTGAAAAATATCCCCGTGGCTGGGCGAAATCCCTAAAATTTCAAGCCTTTTAAATTCGTTTATAATGTAATCGTTCGCCTCTCTTACAAGCTGTGCGCTTAAAAATATGCTTTTGCGTTCTTTTTTCATTTTTGCCCCTAAAATTTAGGGCGTATTATAGTTAGATTTCGAATTAATGTCAAGTCTAATATTATAAAATTTAACCCCAAATTTGGGGTTAAATTTTATTTCTCGCCCTCTTTTGGCTTGGTGATTTTATCGACAAGCTGTTTTCCTAGCTCGCTTTGGGCTAGCCCTTCTAGCATGGAGGCGATTTTTGTGCCACCACTCGTGCTTAGCACGCTACCAAGCGAATTTAGCCCCTCGCTTACATTGCCGTTGTTTGCGATGATTTTTAGATCTGCGCTAGTTAGGGCTTTGGCCTGTTCTAAGCCGATATCGCGGTTAGCCTTGATTTGCTCGATTGAGATTAGGTATGTTTGATAGCCCTCGTTTTCGCCGATTTCGCGCGCTAGCTCGATTTGCGCATTGACAGGGGCTAACTCTTTTAATCTCAAAGCCTCGGCCTCGGCGGTTCCAATTTTTGCGATACCTTGGCTCTCTTTGTCTTTGATTTCTAAAAGCGCAGCCGCCTCCAAAAACTGCCTTTCTTTATCGCCTTGCGCGATTAGGATTTGGTTTTCTTTTTGGGCTTCGGCTTCCTTGATTTTGGCTGTTTTCTTAGCCTCTGCGTCGATTTCGATTTTGCGCTGTTCTTGCTCGGCTTGGACGATTTCTACTTGCTTTTTAATCTCTGCTTTTTTGACATCTTGGACGCGCACGACCTCCATTGCCTTTTCTTGGGTGATTTTTTCCTGCTCTTTTACCACTTGTTTGGCTTGTTCTTTGCTGATTGCGACCTCGCGCTCTTGCTCGACGGTTTTAAGGCCTACGAGTTTTAGAGCTTCTTGCTCTTTGATCTCGGTTTCTCTTTTGGCTTCGATTTCAGCGATTTGGGCGCGTTTGCGGTTTTCGGCTACCTCGACACGGCTGTCTTTTTCGATAGCGGATTTTTTCTTTTCCATTATGTTGAAAATGACCTTTTCGCCCTCTTTGTCTTTAATATCCATAAGCTCGATATTTTTCACAGGCGCAATGCCCCAGTTTTCGAGCTGGGATTGAACCGAAACAGTAAAATCCTCGCCTAGGGCTGAGCGGATTGTAAGAATTTCTTCAAGCTCCCTTTTGGCTAAAATCGAGCGGATTGAGCCTTGGATAATATCTGTGAGTTGCTTTTTGAGATCGTCGAAGTCTTTGACCCTTTGGGCGGCTAAATTTGAATCAGCAATGCGGAAAAACGCCGTGATATCCACGACAAATGGCAGCCTACCCACATCGTAAGCCTCGTAAGCCTCGATTTTGATACTAAATACTGAAACTGGCAAAATTATCTTGCTAACGCCTAAAATCGGCACCCAACCGGGGAAATTATAATACACATTTCCATTTCCAGTGTCTTTGCCAAAACTTTGCGTTTTGCGCGCACTTTGGACGATATGAACCTCGTTTGTCTCCACGACCGTCCTAAAATACATGGCTGCAAGCACACAAATGACCACGATAGCGACCAAACCGCCACCAAATCCAATCAAAACAGGCGAAAACATCACCCCTCCTTATAATAAAATTTAAGGCGCAATTATAAGCAAAATTTGATTTAAATAAAATTTATTCTGTAATTTGCATTCTGGCAGACAGGAAGGGATTCGAACCCTCGGAGGCTTGCACCTCACACGCGTTCCAGGCGTGCTCCTTCGACCACTCGGACACCTGTCTAAAAAGGCATGGATTATAACTAAAATTTTAAATTTGAAGCTGAAATTTGAAAATTTGCGGAATTTTAAAATTCCGCAAATTTTACCTAAATATCCTATCTATCGGCACAGCAGACATATCAGGCGCAGTATCGGTATCAGCTCCTAAAATCTCTTTTAGCTCCTCATCGCTTATGCTAAATCCCCCGCCAAGTGCCTTGTAAGCATTTACGCTAGCTTCCAATTCCTCTAAATCAGCGCCCACTTTGGCAAGTTCTGTGTTTAAAAGATTGCGTTGCGCGTCTAGGAATTCTAAATGGCTAGAATATCCAGCGTTATAAAGCTCGGTCGCGTCTTTGTAAATTTTGCGTTGCGAGCTTAGCAAATCACTCATCGCTTTTTTGCGTTCTTTTGCGTTTTTAAGCGTAGTTAGGGCGTCTTTGACATCGCCAAGAGCCGTTTTTAGCGCCTTATCATAAGCGATAAAAGATGAGTTTTGATCGACATTAGCAATATCAACCCTCTTTTTAGTTCGCCCAAAATCAAGCAAAGGACCCACGAGCGAGCCGCCGATACTCCACGAGCTAGTAGTCGAGCTAATCAATCTATCAAAATCGCTACTTGCATAGCCAAACGCCCCAGTTAGCGAGATAGTCGGGAAATACCCTGCCTTGGCAACGCCGACTAGGAAATTGCTAGCGCGCAAATCCTCCAACGCCTTTGCCACATCTGGGCGATGAAGTAAAACATCGCTTGGCACGCCACTTGGGATTTGTGGGGCATTAGGAAGTTTTGCGGCTGTGAGGATTTGCGGATTTACGACCCCGTCGTAGCTTTTGCCAGCTAAAATCGCAAGCGAGGTTTGCACCTGAGAAATTTGGTTTTGCACGGCGATTAGGCTCGCTTTGGCGTTTTGCACAGCGGCACTTGCTTGGCTAAGCGTGATTTGATTTATCGCGCCAGCATCTAGCTCTTTTTTGCGATAATTTTGCGTCTGCTCGTAGCTTTTAAGCGATTTAGTTAAAATTCTTTCTTGCTCTTTTAGGGATAAAAGCGCGAAATACGAGCTTGCAACCGCGCTAGTGATTGTATTTTTGGCTGTTTCATAATCGTATTTAGTCCCCATATACTGCGCCGCGCTAGCGCCCACGCTATTTCGCACCCTACCCCAAAAATCAATCTCATAGCTAAGTGGCGCCGAAATCGCGTAAGAAGCGTGAGAATTTGAATCGGGCATATTAGCATAATTATTCTGGCGCATTGCAGAGCCTGAAATTCCGATATTTGGTAGATATTCAAGCTTGCTTAGACCCAAATTTAGCCTTGCACGCTCGATATTGTTTAAAGCTAGCATTAAATCAGAATTATTCGCCAAAGCACTATCAATTAGCGCATTTAGCTGGGTGTCATTGTAGCTTTTCCACCACATTTGGCTCACATTTGTCGCCTCGTATCCAGATCTATACTCGATATGGCGAGTAGGCATATCAGGCTTAAAACTACAACCACTAATCAGCGCGCCAGTTAAAATTCCTAGTAAAATTTTAGTTTTCATCTTTTTCCTCTGATTTTATTTTTCGCTTATCTAGCCACGCATTAAAGCTCTCCAAAAGGTAGAAAAATAGCGGCACGAAGAAAATCGCTATCGTCGAAGCAGCCAAAATTCCACCAAGCACACCAGTTCCTAGCGCGTGACGGCTAGCAGAACCTGCTCCTGTGGCAAGTACCATAGGCAAAACGCCAAGACCAAAAGCCAAAGATGTCATAACAATCGGTCTAAAACGCATTTTTGCTGCACTTATCGCAGCTTCTGCGATACTTTTTCCGCCGTGTTGATACTCTTGCATAGCAAATTCGACGATTAAGATTGCATTTTTTGCCGCAAGTCCGATAAGCAAAATAAGTCCGATTTGAAAATATATATCGTTATTTAATCCCCTAGCCCATGTGAATAAAAGCGCACCAAACACGCTAAATGGCACGGCTGTAAGAACCGCCATTGGCATTAGCCACCTCTCATACTGCGCCGCTAAGATCAAAAATACAAACAAAAGTCCAAACGCAAAGGCCTTTGCGCCAGTTCCTGCTGCATTTACCTCTTGATAAGCTGTGCCTGACCAACCAAGTGTGTATCCAGTAGGGAATTCGCCCAGAATCGTATCTCTAATAGCATCAATCGCCTGACCAGAAGTATATCCTGGGGCAGGATCGCCCATAAGACGAGCAGCCGGGAAGCCATTGAAACGATCGACGATATCAGGACCTTTGGCGCGTTCTAAATTTACAACCGAATCAAGCGAAACCAAATTTCCACTAGCTGAGCGCACATAAAGCGTCCTTAAATCATTTGGCGTATCGCGGAAAAGCTGTTCTGCTCTCATATAGACGCGGTAAGTTTTACCCAAAAGGTTAAAATCGTTTATGTAGTATTGTCCGATAGTCGAATTTATCGTCGTAAAAATATCAGGGATTGAAATTCCAAGCATTTTGATTTTTTCCTTATCTAGGCTTAGATTGTATTGCGGGAAATTTACATCTAGCGTAGAGCGGACATTTTGCAAAGCTGGATTTTGCGAAGCTTTGGCGACTATTCGCGCCATATCATCGGCGATTTGTTGATAGTTTTTGCCCGTAGTATTTTCTGCATACACTTCAAATCCACCAGTCATTGATAGACCATTGATTGGCGGTGGGGTTAGGGCAAAGGTCATCGCGCTTCTATCCATAACAAAAAGCTGTCCAGTTAGCGCGTTTGCGATTGATTGAGCTGATTGGTTAGCCTCAGGGCGGACTTCCCAAGGTTTGAGTTTAGAGAAAAATACGCCTGAATTTTCCCTAGCACCACCTGCCATCATATCAAATCCCGCGATTGTGGTGATTGCTTCGACATTTGGGTTTTGCGAAAGTGTGCCACGCAAGAAATCCATGTGCTTTTCAGTAGCTACCAAAGGTCTAGCCGACGGAAGTGTCGAAAAGCCCATTACATAGCCTTTATCCTCTGCTGGCACAAGTCCGCCAGGAGTAATTTTAAATAACTCTAACATCACAAAAATAATAATTCCCACAAGGCACAGCGATAAAATCACATGGCGCAAAATTTTTGCAACACCTGCTGAGAAAAGGCGGGTTGAAAAATCGAAAAATTCGTTAAATTTACGCACTAACCAAAACGGCTCGGCCTCTTTTTTACGAAGCAAAAGCGCACACAGCGCAGGGGTTAGAGTAAGGGCGACAAATCCAGAAAAAACCACAGATGAGACAAGTGTGAGCGCGAATTGTCTTTGGATAACGCCGACAAAGCCCTCCATAAAAGCAACCGGCACGAAAACCGCCGCCAAAACAAGCACAATTGAAATTACCGGACTTACGATCTCGTCCATTGCCTTAATCGTGGCCTCTTTGACGCTTAAATTTCGCTCTTCGTGCAAAATTCTCTCCACATTTTCGATAACGATAATAGCGTCATCGACGACGATACCAATAGCCAAAACTAGGGCGAAAAGTGTGATTAAATTTATCGAAAATCCAAAAGCGTAAATTCCGATAAACGCTCCACAAATCGATACTGGCACCGCTAGCATTGGAATAATCGTCGCGCGGAAATTTCCTAAGAACATATAAATAACCAAAACGACCAAAATCATCGCTTCTACGAAGGTATGAATAACCTCTTCGATAGAGACCTTTACGAATTCTGTCGTGTCGTATCCGTTGCTATAAGTCAGTGCGCCTGGGAAATTTTGCTTTAACTGCTCCAAACGCGCAGTTACGGCATCAAGCGTAGCAATGGCGTTTGCGCCGTTTTGTTGATAGATGAAAACTGGCGTCGCGTCGTATCCTTGGTATTTACCATTGATGATAAGGCTCTCAGCCCCTAGCTCGACCCTAGCGACATCTTTTACACGCAAAAATTTACCATCATCGCTGGCTCTAATGATTACATTTTCGAACTCTTCGACCGTTTTCAAACGCCCCTCTGGCTGGATTGCATAGACATAAGGGTTACCCAAATCGTTTGGTTGCTCGCCTAGCTTTCCGGCTGGGTATTGGCTGTTTTGCTCTCTAATGGCTGCGATTATGTCAGATGATACGACATTGTGTTTAGCCATAAGTCCTGGATTTACCCAAATTCTCATTGAGTAATCCTTCGTGCCAAGGGCCTGTGCGTCGCCCACACCGCTAACGCGTTTTAGCTCATCGACGACATTAATGCTGACATAGTTTTGGATATCAAGCGGGCTCATTTGACCTGTTGGGTCATAAAAGAAAAACGCAGAAAGTATAGATGATGAACGCTCCGTGACGCTAACGCCCATTCTTTGCACTTCGGCCGGAAGCGTTGTTAGGGCTGGATTTACTCTGTTATTTACATTTACGAGTGCTTCTTGTGGATCGGTGCCAACCTTGAAAAACACGCTGATATTTGCCCTACCTGACGAGCTAGATGATGAACTCATATAAATCATATCATCGACGCCGTTGATTGCGTTTTCTAGTGGCGAAGCGACGGTATCTGAGATAGTCTGCGCGTCTGCGCCACTATATGTGGCTGTAACTGAAATTTGAGGTGGGGTGAGTTGCGGGTATTCCTCCACAGGGGCGATAAATAGACAAATCGTTCCAGCAATAACGATAATAATCGAAATAACGCTTGCGAAAACTGGGCGATTGATAAAAAATTTAGAAAACATACTTGCCTACCTAGCCTTTGTCGCGTCTGTTTCTGGCGGAAGCGGGGTTACCTTGGCGCCGACTTGAATTTTTGAAAAATTATCCAAAACAATCAAATCCCCCTCGCTCAAACCCTCTGAAATAGTCATCGTCGTAGAATCTTGGGCTATAACTTTTACGATTTTTTTGGCCACGGTGTTGTTTGCATCTACGACATAAACGATAGAGTTGCTTAAATCTTGCAAAACTGCGATTTGCGGGATTTGGAAGCCATCTTTTTGCACAAAACCATCGACTGAAATTCTAGTGTAAATTCCTGGTTGAATTTCATAATTTAGGTTGTTAAATTGCGCTTTGGCGCTCACGCTTGCAGTCGCGCTATCTACGACGCTATCGATGAAGACTACATTTCCTTCATAAGTTTTGTCATTAAAGGAAATTGTAGCCTTTGTGTTTTTCATATACCAATCACTGCTGGCTAAATTTCTATCAATTTTCATCTTATCGGTATCAGAAATCCCAAATTTCACATAAATTGGATTTAGTTTTGTAAGTCTGACTAGATTTTCGCCTACGCCCACAAACGAGCCAGTATCTTTTTGCGTATCGCCTACAATGCCGTCAAACGGGGCTTTGACAAGGGCATTATCAAGGTCGATTTTCGCCCGTTCAAAATTTGCCTTAGCCACTTCGTAAGCTGATTTTGCGCCGTCAAATTCGCGCGCTGAAATGGTATTGCTTGCCTTCAATTTTCTAGCGCGTTCGTAATCTGCGCTGGCGTTGTTTAGGCTAGCTTTCGCGCTGTTAAAAATCGCTTGGTAGCGAGATTTGTCGATTTCATAGAGCCCCTCACCCTTTTCTACGCGCACACCAGGGGTGAAAAGCTGTTTTTCTATCGTGCCAGAAACCTGCGATTTTAGCGTTACATCTAAATCGCTTGCGGTTTCGCCGTTAAATTTTAGTGCGATTGGAACATCAGATTTTTGGGCTTTAAAAACAGCTACTGAAAGCGGCGGCATACCGCCAGCGCCCTTGGCACCCGCTCCTGCGCCCTCTTCTTTTTTTTCGAAATACGAACATCCGCTAAGCAGTGCTAGCGTCGCAATTAGTGAGAAAATTTTCTTCATACAAACCTCGGTTATTAAATTTTAATAATTAAAGTAAAAAGCTGTCGATTTTATCCAAATTCTGCATAACAAATTATTAACACAAAAGTAAATGAAAATTTAATATTTCTAAATTTTTCACATTTTTTGTGACAAAATCACGGAAAATTTTAATCTAACTTATAAAATTTCGATAAATTTTTAATTTAATATTACTAAATTTTGTTACAATTTTTTTTTGCAACAATTTCATTTTTAAGGAGATATCATGAAATTACTTACTTCATCATTACTAGCGGCTGCTTGCACATGCGCATTTGCCCTAGATTTACCACAAAACAAGGTCGTAGATGTCGAGTGGCTAAAAGCAAATTTGGCTGATAAAGACCTAGTTTTAATCGACCTTCAAGAAGGCGAAGGATATGGCGCAGGTCACATCAAAGGCGCAGTTGCTTGGAAAGAGGCTGATTTCAGAGAGGCAAGAGGCGAAATGCCAGGATTTATCGCTTCTCCGACTACGGTTGAGAGATTATTTCAAAAAAGCGGTATCAAAGATACTAGCGCAGTAGTTTTCTACAACGACGCAAAAGCCGCTCCTGATTATACGCTTTCAACTTTGGCTCTATTCGTATCTGAATACTACGGCCTTACAAACACAGCGATTTTAAACGGCGGAATTGACGCTTGGAAAAAAGCTGGTGGCGAGCTAAGCACAGAGGCCGCCACACCAGAAAAAAGCGATTTTAAAATCACTAAATTTAACAAAGACATCGTTGCGACTGCTTACGATATCGACGAGGCTGTGGTTACAAACAGCGTAGCGCTAATTGACGGCAGAATCGAAGCTCAATACTCTGGCGAAAAAGCTCACCCAAAAGCAGCCAAAGGCGGGCACTTAGAGGGCGTTGATGGAAATATCTTTATCGGCAAACTAGCCAAAGAAAATGACGGCGTTTTTTATATCAACACTGACAAAGAAGCTGTTGGCGAGCTATTTAAAACAGCTGGTCTAGATCCAAACGCACCACAAATTTGGTATTGCAACACAGGCTGGCACGCAAGTGGTGGCTGGTTTGCGACAAAATACATCATGGGAAATGACAAGGTCAAAAACTACGAAGCAAGCATGGTCGAGTATTCGAACCTGCCAAAAAGAAAAGTGCTAAAAGGCGATGAAAAATAATCAAATTTCGATTGATTGCCTAGACTTATGCGCCGACCTGCTCGCCTTTCCAGCGGAGGGTTGGCGCGAGAAATACTGCGCGCTTGGCGAATTTGCAAACGGCGAATTCGCCAAGCGCTTCAATAAATTTTCAAATTTCAAATTTAACGATTTAAAAACGCCAAATTTAGACGAAATTATCAGCAATTACATTTTTTATTTTGATTTAAACTCAGCCAAATTCGGCACTTCGCTTCTAGCGGGGTTTTGGTTAGATAAAAAAATGTTTGGCGAGAGTTATAATGAAATTTGCAAATTTTATGAAATTTGTGGTTTTGTGGTGGAAAAAAACTGCGACCACGCCTCAAATTTACTCGCATTTTGCGCGATTTTAGCAGAGCAGGGCGAGTGGGAGAAGTTTTTGAAATTTACTAAATTTTTGGACTTTTTAGAGCCTTTGAGTAAAAATTTAGCAAATTTTGAAAATTTAAAAGAATTTGAGTTTATTTTAAATTTTGCCAAATTTTTAATATCAAATTTAAAGGAGCAAAGATGACAAAAGTCGCCAAAACCCCGAAATTTGGGCTTCTTTTTCTATCGCTTGCGCTGTGCGCAGTGGGGCTCGTGGGGATTTGTAGCGTGTTTTTAAATGGCCAAGAGGCTAGCTACAATGTCAGCCGCGAGGTTCCGCTTGGGCTTTTGCTTATGGGTTATGCCTTTTTTGTGGGCATTAGCGTAGGAGTTGCCACGATCGCTACGGCTGATCATCTTTTTGGATTTCACGCATTTTCTAAAATTTCACGCCATTTACAGCTTTTAGCTATTGCTGCGCTTTTAGCGGCATTTTGGCTGATTTTTTGGGAGCTTGGAAGCCCTTTTAAACTGCAAGTTTTGCGTTTTGTAAGGTATTACTTTAATTTCGCGGTAGAAAGCCCGATTTGGTGGATGAGCACTTTTTATCTAATCGAAACTCCGCTTTTGATAATCGAGCTAATTTTAATGCTAAAAAACAGCGAAAAAGCTTCGTTTTACGCAGGAATTGTCGCATTTATAATGGGAATTGTAGCATTTAGCACACTCTCAATGGTCTTTGCCGTAAATTCAGCTAGACCAATCTGGCACACGCCAAGCTTTACTATTTCATTTATTTTAGGAGCTTTGATTTGCGGCATAAGCGTGATTTTTGCCTTTGTAAATTTAAGCAAAAAAGCCCTAAATGAGCGAATTTTGCGAAATTTGAATATTTTTATGTTTTTGCTACTTTTGGCTGTTTTATTTATAAATTTTTGGAACGCGGTAATTTCAAGCTATGGCGCAGGAAGCTATCTAGCCAAAAATTTTGAAGTTTTTACAAACGGAAATTTGTCATTTAATTTCTATTTTTTCGAAATTTTAGTTGGAATTTTGCTTCCGATGATTTTATTAATTTTATCTAAATTTCAAAATTTAAAAATTTCATTTTTGGCTGGAATTTTAGCCATTATCGGCGTATTTTTTGCTAGGTTTGACGGCATTGTGGGTGGTCAGCTAGTAAGAGTTGAGAGCGAATTTTTAGGCAAGATAGAGTTTGGCTCATACTGCCCAAGCGTGGCAGAAATCACGATTTTTATCTCAGGCATTGGCGTAATGCTCTTTATTTACGCACTTGGAAAAACATTTTTAAATTTGGAGAGTGAAAAATGAGAGAGCTTAAAATCACAAGACGAAATTTTCTAAAAATGGCTTCTAGTGTCGCAGTTGCCAGCACGGCAGGTATCACAGGGCTTCCAAATCCACTAATGGCAAAAACACATAAAAATTCGCCCGAGCTTTCAAATTTATTAGAATACGATGAAGGCGTAAAAACACCAAATTACTGCGAAATGTGCTTTTGGAATTGTGGCGTAAATGTTTTCACAAGGGACGGCAAAATTCACAAAATCGAAGGAAACAAGCTAAATCCATACAATTACGGCACGATTTGCGCTAAGGGAAATGCGGGGGTTTATTCTACTTACGATCCAGATCGCTTAAAATACCCGATGATTAGAGTCGGCAAACGGGGCGAAGGCAAATGGAAAAAAGTCAGTTGGGACGAAGCGTTTGACTTCGTGCATGAAAATTTAGAAAAAATCATCGACAAATACGGCGCAAAAAGCATTGCAGCCTTTGCTCATGGAAGCTGCTCTTCTTATTTTCACAAATTTGCTAGCCTACTTGGCACTCCAAATGTAAGCTACGCTTCATTTTCTGAGTGTCGTGGCAGTAGAGCGATTGGCTGGTCTTTGACATTTGGCGGTGGCGGTATTGGGGGTCATGAAAACTACGACATGGCAAACACCAAATATATGATTTTATTTGGCAGAAATATGGCAGGAGCGATTCAGGTTAGAGAAGCAAGAGATTTTATGGAGGGCTTGGCAAATGGCGCAAAACTCGTCTATGTAGATCCACGCCAGAGCGAAAGTGCGATTAGAGCGCACAAATGGCTTCGCATAAAACCTGGGTGCGATATGGCACTAGCACTAGCGCTAATTCATGTCATAATTAGAGATAATCTAGCAAATATGGAATTTATCAATAAATACTGCTACGGCTTTGATAAACTAGCCCGCCATGTCAAACAATACACCCCAAAATGGGCAGAAGAAATTTGCGGTATAAAAGCCGAAGAGATAGAAGAAATAGCGTGGGAATTTGCGAAATTTGCCCCGCATGTCCTAGCTATCGCACCGCGTAGATTTTCAAGATACGCAAACGACACGCAAACAGCAAGAGCGATTGCGATATTAAATGCAATTATGGGAAATTACGGCGTAAAGGGCGGAACTTGGGTAAATCAAAGCATAAATTTAGCCAAGCTCCCAAAAGATGATGAAGCACCAGCTGTAAGGGAGCCAAGGGCTGACGGCGTTGGCACAAAATGGCCGTTTAACCCTGCAAATTTAGGATTAAGCGGTGAAATTTATCGCGCGACTTTAAGCGAACAGCCATATCCGATAAAGGCGTGGCTGACTTACGATACAAATCCGCTAGGACACACGGCAGTCGAAGCAAACGGGGTTATGAAATCGATCGAAAAGCTAGATTTTTTAATGGCAATCGATACACAGATGAACGATTTTTGCGCGTATTGTGATATAGTTTTGCCTGAAAGCACATATTTAGAAAAAGACGACGGGCCATATATCCAAAAATACGATGTGCCGTTTGTGGCTGTAAGAAAGGCTGCGATTAAGCCGCTACACGATACTAAGCATGTTTTTGACATAGTGCGTGGGATTTGCAAACGCTTTGATATGGACGAGTATTTTACCATTTCGCCAAGCGACGCGATAAATAATTTCGTAAATTCGCTAAGCCCTGATGAGAAAGCTAAATTTGAAAAAGACGGCATTTTGTGCGATTATTTAGCCGATGCGTATCCACAAAGTAGTGGTAAGCCACTAAGCTTCCCTACTAGCACGGGCAAAATTCATCTCTACAACCCTGATATGGAAAAAATGTATGAAGAATACGGAGATGTCTGTGCGCCACTGCCTACTTGGGTAGCACCGCCACAGCCAAAAGAAGGCGAATTTAGGCTTTTATTTGGCAGGGGTCCAGCACACTCTCACGCAAGAAGCCAAAATAACAAGCTCTTGCTCGAACTTGAAGATGATAGCCCGATTTGGATAAATCCTGATGACGCGGCAAATTTAGGCTTAAAAACTGGCGATAAAGTTATAATGATAAATGCTAAAACAGGGCTTCAATCAAAACCACAAAATATAAAAATCACAAAGCGAATAACCAAGGGCAATGTCTTTATCCACCACGGCTTTGGGCATGTTAGCAAAGAGTGGAAGAGCGGCTTTGATAAAGGCATTAGCGATGTTTATTTTTGTAGTAACGACATTGACCCAGTTAGCGGTTGTAGCGGCTTAAACAACGGCTTTGTTAGACTTGAAAGGGCGTAAGATGAACTCACTAATAAATAAAAATCACAAAAAAGAAAAAAACCTAGCTATGGTGATTATCGGCGATCGCTGTATCGGGTGTGATGCGTGTTATGTAGCGTGTAAAACCGAGTGGGAAGTGCCGCTTTTCAAAGAAGCGTATCGCACAAGGGTTTTTGAAGTAGAAAACGAAGACAACGCAGGAAATCCGATTTTAAATTTCTTGCCGGTTCTTTGTAACCACTGCGAAAATTCCCCATGCGTAGCAGTTTGCCCGACAGAAGCTAGTTTTAAGCGTGAAAAAGACGGCATCGTCATCGTCGATCCCTCCCTTTGCATAGGCTGCAAGGCGTGTATGGTAGCCTGTCCGTATAATGCCAGATATTACGACGAACACAAACAAAGCGTCGATAAATGCACATTTTGCGCCCCAAGGGTGGATAAAGGTTTGCTTCCGGCTTGCGTAACCACCTGCGTGGGAAAATCGCGAAATTTTGGCGATTTAAATGACCCAAATAGTGATGTTTCGCAAATTTTAGCTAAGGCGACAAGTATAACTCGCCTAAAAGAGAGCGACGGACTTGAACCAAATGTCTATTATGTAACGATAAATTCATAGGAGAAAATGATGAAAAAGATAATTTTAAGCATGGTTTTACTTTGCAGTTTTGGTTTTGCGGAGAATTTGCAAAGCTACAATACTTCAAAAGCGCAGGCGGAGCATTTTGTAAATTTATCACGCGAAGCTGTGGCAAAAAATAATCTCACACTTGCTAGGGCATACGCAAAAAAGGCGATTCAAGCAGACGCTTACAACAAAAAAGCATGGGAAAGCTATGATGATGTCATTCAACGCTTAGCCGATGAAGGCATGATAGACGAATTTGGCGCCAAAGCCGATGAAAGCGAAGCCGCCGCACCAAAAGCCGGTGGCGCACCAGCGCAGTTTGAGGGTTGCTAGTGAGAAGAATTTGCGAAATTTTAAAAGGGCTAAATTTTAAAATTTTCGCAAATTTTGCTATTTTGTTTTTTTCGCTAAGCACATTTTCGCAGATAAACTCATGCACCGCCTGCCACGAAAATTACGGCTCACTAAGCCCCTCACACGATGAAGTTGCCTGTCAGAGTTGCCATGGGGGCAACGAGATTGCTAGCGAAAAATCGCTCGCTCACATCGCCCTAATCCCCAATCCAGCCACGCTAGAAAACGCCAAAAGCCGTTGCGCGCGCTGTCACAAGGACCAAATCGCCCGTGTTTCAACCACGCCAATGCAAACCCAAAATCCAATCAAGCAAAATTTGATAGGCGAGTGGGCGAAGCAGGGCGCAAGCGCAGATTTTAACGCAGAGCAAATCGAAAAATTCGCCAAAGACCACTACGCCAAAGCCTGCGCTAGTTGCCATATCTCGCAAGAAAAAGAGGTTTTTATAAATCAAAATATCGCCAAAGGTGGCGGGTGTGGGGCGTGTCATAAGGCTTCGAATTTAAATGAAAATTTCTTGCTCGCGCCATTTTTTGCTAGCAAAAATGCAAATTCTGCGCCAAATTTAAGCACAAATTCCAGCGTAAATTCCGGCGCGCACGCAACCTCCCAAAATACTGCGCCCAAAATCGCGCCCAAAACCCACACGCGATTTTCCACCGCAATCCCTAGCCAAAACTGCCTAGCCTGCCACAACCGCTCGGCTCGCATTGGTTTTGCGTATTATGGAAAATTCGAAAGCGAGGGAAGCAAGGCGCCTTTCGAGCAAAGCCATACGCTCTCCGACGGGCGCCATTTCCACGATTTGCGCGCCGATATTCACTACGAAAGGGCAGGGTTAGAGTGCGTGGATTGCCACACTAGCCTTGGGGTAATGGGCGATAAGAAAAACCACGCAAATATGCGCCATGCCGTGATTATCGCATGCGAGGACTGCCACGCGCCAAATTTTGCCACGCCAAATGAAATGGCACGAAATTTAGCCAAAACAAATCCAAATATCCCAGATAGCACGCTCATCGCCTACACAAAAAAGGGAAATTTCCCACTTTACAATGTCGCCAAAGTGGGCGAAAAAGCAGTCCTTACGCGCAAAAAAGACGGAGCAAAATTTGAAATTTCAGCGCTAAAACACCCAGCCCACGAGCCTTTGCACGCAAATTTATCCTGCCAAGCCTGCCACGAAAAAAGTGTGGCAAGCTGTTTTGGTTGCCACGAGCAAAGATTTTCGGGTGCAAAGCAGTTTGAGTGGCAAAAGGGCGAATACAGCGAGGGTGCGTGGAGCGAAATGCGCAGTTTTTTACGCTTCGAAGACCCCGCTTTGGGCGTGAGAAATGACGGCAAAATCGCAAACCTCGCCCCAGGCTGTCAGGTCGTGGCTAGTATCTACGAAAATGGCGCCACGAAGCACTTTGACGCCCTTAGCCTAGCTAGCTGGGCGCAACACAGCGTTGGCAAGAGCAAAACCTGCGCCTCTTGCCACTTCTCGCCTACTGCGCTAGGGCTTGGGCGCGGTGTTTTGGACTATAAAAACGGCGAGATTTCATTTAGCCCAAATTTGGCAAATTTTGGCGAGTTAAATTTCGCCCTTGACGCCTTTGCTAGCCCAAAAGGAGTGCAAAATCAAATCATTTCTAAAAACGATTCCACGCTAAGCTTAGCTCAAATGAAAAAAATCCTTGACGCCTATGCCTGCGCTATCTGTCACGATCGCTACGATGATAAAATTTATGCCGATTTTAACGCCTCAAAAGCGAAATTTAGGGCAGGGGAGACGAAATGTTTAGAGTGATAAATTTGATATTTTTTGCGCTTTTAAATTTCGCTTTTGCCCAAAATTTATCCTGCGAAAACTGCCATAAAATCGAAAAATTTGACGCGCAAAATCACAATTTTTCATGCGAAAGTTGTCATAAAAGTAAAATTTCACCCTCAGATTTCCCACAAAATTTAGCCAAATTTGGCGGATTTTCGCACGAAAATATCATCGCTCACCCAGCCAGCCCCGCGCATTATGGCGAGTTTTGCAGCACCTGTCACGCAAAGCAAATCAGCGAATTTGAAAAAAGCAACCATTTCACGCACAAAAACGAGATAAAAACGATTTTTAGCGCATTTAACATGGATTTAAATCTCAGTTTGCAAGATTTTTTAAGCCAAAATTTGCCAAATTTAAGCGCAAAAGAGCGCGTCGTGGCGGACTTCGTGGAGCGCAAATGTCTTAAATGCCATGTTTTTGATAGTGGCGAGAATTCCCTATTTTCAGCGCACGGAAAGGGTTGCATGGCATGCCACGCTAGCTACGCACCCAGCGCGCATTACAGCGGCAGCGACACAAATACTAGCGCGCGCCCGCACTCGCGCACTCACACGCTCTCGCGCGCAGATAATGAAGTTTGCGCCTCTTGCCACAATAAATATTTCGTTGGCGCCGATTTTATGGGGCTTTTCCCACAAAACACGCACAAAGACTACCGCACGCCGTTGCAAAAAAATGGAAATTTCCCAGGGCTACGGCATGGCGTGACATACGCAAATTTGCGCCCTGACACACATTTTAGCGCGGGGCTAGTGTGCGCGGATTGCCACAAAATGAGCGAAACCAAAAGCTGTGAAGCCTGCCACGAAACCGCCACGCAAAATAACACCTCGCACAAATTCCACCAAAATTTGGAGTGCGCCACCTGCCACAGCGCATGGGGCGGGAGTTTTTACGAGCTAAATGCTATGCTTGATTTTAGCAAGGATTACGAAAACTGGCAAAATTTAATCGAATTTGACGCGAGCACCAAGCGATTTAACGCACGCGCCCTGCGCCAAAATACGCGCCCTGCGCCGTTTTCGCGCACGCTTGGAGGCGAGAGAAAACCCGGCATTTGGCATAGCGCATTTAGTTTAGAACGCTTCGAAAATGTCCTTTTGGTGCGCAAAAATAACGGCAAAATCGCCCTTGCGCGTCCTGTGTTTGGCTATAATCTTGGCATAAAAGATGAAAATGCTAGCGTGGCTAAATTTGGCGAGAGTAGCGAGAGATTCGAGGTTTGGAAGCCATTTTCGCCTCATAGCGTGCAAAAAATCGGCAAAACCTGCGAAGCCTGCCACGAAAATCCGCTCCAAAGCGGAGAAACTCACGGCGGTATTAGCGAGTTTTTCGCGCCTAAATTTTGCGAAAATCCTAGGCAAAAAAACTGCGCCAAACTGCTTGACGCTAGCCCTTTAAACGAGCGTGAAATGCAAAATTTGAAGTCGATTTTATACAAAAAAACAAGAGCGAAGGAAATTTTAAATCTAAATTAGAAATTCCGCAAAATTTGCGGAATTTCGCTGTATTTTTAAGGGGGAAGCTAAAAATTTATGCGTTTTTTGCAGCCTCTAAAACTGCTTCGTAGTTCGGTTCTTCGGTGATTTCAGCCATGATGTCTTTGTATGCGATTACGCCACCGCTGATGACGAAAACCGCTCTTGCATTTAGCCCTGCTAGCGCGCTATCTTCGATTAAAATTCCATAGCTTTTGGCGAATTTTTTCGCTCTAAAATCGCTTGCTGTGCGCAAGTTTTCGATACCCTCTGTCGTGCAAAATCTGCCCATCGCAAACGGCAAATCCATTGAAACCACGATTACTTCGGTATTTGGCAAGCTTGCTGCTTTTTCGTTGAATTTGCGAGCCTCACTAGCGCAAACTGGCGTATCAAGAGATGGAACGGCTACGATGATTTGCTTTTTCTCGCTTTTGCCGATTACGATATCTTCTAAATCCTTGCCAGCGACTACAACTTCTGGCGCAGCCTCGCCGACTTTTACTTCATTTCCGCCCAAATTTACGGGGTTTCCTAAAAATTTTACTTGCATTTTTTCTCCTTGTAAAAATAAAACACATTTTATCTCATAAAATTTAACAGATTATTTTTTGGCGCAAAATTTTAAAATTTGGCTATAATTTCGCCCAAATTTAAAAAAAGGAAATCCATGCAAACCCTCCCGCAAAACGCGCCTAAATTTCACCTCAACACCGCTTATACGCTCTATTTGACGCTAGGGGTTTTTAGCGCACACAGATTTTATCTGAAAAAAAATGTAAGCGCGATTTTCCAGCTTCTTGGCGGATTTGGGTTTATCATCTTTGTCTGCTTTTTGGTGGCGTATGCTTTGATATCAAACGATAGCGCGCTCGAAATTTTGCGCTCCATAAGGCCAAGCCTCGAATTTGACGACCAAGATACACTTAGGGCTAGGGAAAATTTAATAAAACCGATTATGGTCTTTGCACTGCCAAATTTCGCCTATTTGGCGTGGATAATACACGATTTTTTCAATTTAGAAAAAATGGTAGATAGCGCAAACCTTAGCGCAGGGTGCGAGACCGAAAATTTGAGCGAAAATCCCAGCGAAAATCCCAGCCAAAGCCTAAATTTCGAAGAAAAAAGCGCGAATTTAGCCTCGGCTAGACAGCTAGCTTACATTGGGTGCGGACTTTTGATTTTAATGGCAATTTTAAACATTTTTGGCACCAAGATTAATGGCGCCGAACTAGCCTCGACAGCGGGGCAAATCTGCCTTGCAATGAGCGCGTATTTCATCGCTAGCACAATTTGCTCAAAGACGCTTTTGCGAAATTTAACCCTTTTTGTCGTATTTGACGGCCTTGCGCTAATCCCGTTTTTGATGATGATGTTTGGGGATAAAAGCCTAGTTGTATTTGCTTTCGGCGCAGTATTTACGGGGCTAGCGGCATGCTCCTCGCTACTGATTTACAAAGAGCTTTTCCAGACAAGCGGGTGCGAAATTTTCGTTAAGGCGTTTTTTGTATATGCGCTCTCGTGCGTGATTGGGCTAGTTTTAGTCTATTTTAATCCGATTTTAGCGATAATCGCGGTGCAAATTTGCTCGATTATAAATTCGCTTTTTATCATTGCTTGTGCCAAAGATAGCCGAAATTTCGAAATTTCGAAAAACAACTATTATTTTTCGAATTTGAAATTTCACATTAGCGAATTTAACAAAATCAAATCATAAGGAGAAAAAATGATGAGTTTTGGCGAGGCGATTAGCGTTTGCCTCAAACAAAAATTCGCCACATTTTCTGGCAGGGCTAGCAGAAGCGAGTATTGGTGGTTTTACCTTTTTTGCGTTTTAGTAAATGTCGCAACCTCCGTAATCGACGCCGTGCTTGGCACAAATATCGTTTTGGGGTTTGACAAAAACGGCGACCCAGAGGTCATAGGAATCGTAGCTAGCGTCGTTGCTTTTGGCTTGCTTGTGCCATCATTTGCGGTTTTGTGGAGAAGACTGCATGATAGAGATATCAGCGGGTGGTATTTTGGCGCATTTGTTCTTTCGTTCGTGCTTGCAGCGATTAGTGCTGGGATTAGAATTTTGGCTATGCTGTTTTTATTTGTTGCTGTGGGGCTTATAATTTTTATTTTTATCTCTACGATTTTAAAGGGCACCGACGGAGCTAACAAATACGGCGACGATCCGCTAAATCCACGCGCCGGTGGGAATATTTTTGTTCCTTAATCTTTTTAAATTCCTAGCAAAATTTGGATTTTTCCAAATTTTGCTTTTCTTTAAATTTTACTCTCGTTAAATTTTACTTTGTAGATACTGCGTCTGAAATTTCAAATTTTAAGATATGGGCAAAATTTTAATTTAGGGTGGGCAACGATTATTTGTAGGTTTGGATACCTACAAATAAACAATAAAATTAACGAAATTCTCGTCTGAAAAATTTAGGACCCTTTTTATAGCTTAAATTTTGTAAAAATCTATATGCACCTATGACGATACCGACCAAGCCACCGATACAAACAAGGCCACCAATACCGCCACCGATAGCACCACCTACGATAAGCAATATTACACCCAAAATTAAAGTTGGAGCCCACGATACACCATATCTAATCTCAGCTTGGCAACCACTGCAAACTGATACTCCGTATTTGATGTCGTCCTTGCCACAAAATGGGCAGCCTAAGTGTAGCTCTTCATCCATAGTTTTCTCCTTGAAAAAAAATAAAGTTTTATTCTACCCCCCCCCCCCCCTTAAAATGGGTTGAAATTTTGATTATGTGGTGCAAAATTTTGTATTGATTTATTATAAGCTTGCGAAGTAACTTTGTAAATTGAGGAATTCGTAGAAATTTCGTTGGATTTTAAAAAGCAAAATTTCGGGGCAGTATTTCAAATTTGCGATAGCGGAATTTTGAAATTTGCAAAATTTTGTAGAATTTTAAAATTTGGCTAGGAAATCCTAGCCAAATTTTGCTTATTTCGCACCTTTTGGCGGCATAAACGCAGTTAGCGTGATGTCTTCGCCGTCTTTTGGTTTGTAAGGCTCGATATTTACAAGGCAAGTGTGAGAGATATTTCCGTTGGCTAGTTTGCTTGTCGGAATATCGATAGTAAGCACATTTGCTGAGCCGTTTTTGCAAAGTCCGTTTTCGTTTGGATCATACCAAGCGCCTTCGCATAGTTTTACGACATTTCTTGGCGTATCGTCATTTACAACCGCACCTGCTAAAATTTGACCCCTAGCGTTGAAAACTCTTACCAAATCGCCGCCCTTTATACCTAGCTCTTTTGCGTCTTCTTCGTTGATGAAAATCGGCTCACGACCTGCTACTGCATAGCTATCTCTTAGCTTAGTTTGGTTTTGTTGTGAGTGCAAGCGATCATTTGGGTGTGGGCTTATCATGTGGAATCTGGCTGGTTTATCCTTCATACCTAGCCACTCGATTGGTTCAAACCATGTCGGGTGAGCCTTGCAGTCATCATAGCCCATTTTTTCGATTGTTTCAGAGTAAATTTCGATTAGTCCGCTTGGTGTGCCAAGAGCATTTAAAATCGGATCTTCTCTAAAATCTGCAAAAGTTACATAGCTTTCGCTCTCCATTGTAGGGAAAAATTCAGTCGGTTCGTTTTTGTTCCACCACTCTTCAAAGCTTGGCATTTTAATCCCCAAAGCTTCGTTTGCATTTACTTGATTTGCCGCAGTTTCGTAGAACTCTTTTATCCAGTCCATTTCGGTTTTGCCGCCTTCTGTGTAGGCTTCTGCAAGGCCGTCTGCATAAGCTTTACACAAATCAACGAAAACTTGATAATCATCTTTTGCGCCAAATTGTTTTTCTACAACCTGTTTTTGTGGGACGATATGCATATTTGTGTAATCCCCTGTCATAGAAATGTCATTTCTCTCATACGAGCTTGTAACCGGGAACACGATGTCAGCCATTTTCGCTGTCGGCGTCCAGTAAATTTCATTTACGACGATAGTTCGTGGTTTTCGCCAAGCTTTAACATTTTTGTTTGTGTCTTGTTGTTGTGTGAGCGGATTTCCGCCGACCCAGTAGATAAAATCCATATCAGGATATGTGATTTTATTTCCGTTATCATCAAGCGTTGCGCCCGGATTTAGCAAAGCGTCTGCGTTTCTTGCGACAGGATATGACATTAGTGCCGTATTTGATAGCCAAGATTGCGCCGCGTTTTCTTTTGCGCCATCAGCATTAGCAGGACCCATATATTTGCCGTCTTTGATAACGCCTACACTTCCTGCGTTGATTGTTTTAATTACACCGCCTACGCAACTTGGCGTTCCGCCGTTTGCATAGTGGTAACTAAAACCAAATCCACCACCAGGAAGCCCTATTTGACCAAGCATAGATGCAAGAGTTACTATCATCCAATGGACTTGTTCGCCGTGGTGCGCTCTTTGCATACCCCAACCAGCCATAATCATAGTGCGATTATCAAAGAATTTTTCGGCTAATTCTTTTATGACTTTTGCTTTAATTCCGCAAATTTTCTCTGCCCACTCAGGTGTTTTTTCTACGCCGTCTTCTTTGCCTAGTAAATACTGCTCGAATTTATCAAAGCCAACGGTGTAAGTGCTTAAAAATTCTTTATCATATTTGCCTGATTTTAGTAGGTGATTTGCCATAGCTAACATCATCGCTACATCGGTATTTGGAGTAGGTCTGATATGAGTAGCTTTGCCTTCAAAAAATTTAGTTGTGATTGTTTTGAGCGGATCAATTATAATGATTTCTTTACCGCTATCACGCAATTTTTCAAAATATTTAAACGAGCCTTCATCAGAAACCGTAAATGACAAACGCAAAGTCGCAATCGGATTCATACCCCAAAGCACGACTACTTTTGAATTTTCTAAAACCACAGGCCAAACGGTTTGTTGCTCATAAACTTGGCTAGATCCCACGACATGTGGCAAAATCACTTGCGCAGCTCCGGTTGAAAAATCCCCGGTAACACCCACAAAACCACCTGTCATATTCATAAATCTATGAAGAAGCGTTCTTGCCATGCCAAGTGCGCCTGAGCTTTGCCAAGCGTAGCTTCCTGCACAAATGCTATTCATACCTTTTTGTTCGCGTGTTTTTTTTAGCTCCCTAGCGACAAGTTTAATAGCCTCTTCATAAGGCACTTCTACCCACTCGTCTTTGCCACGAAGCTCAGGTTTTGGGCTATCTGGGTTTTCAAGGTAGCTTTTGCGAACCATCGGGGCTTTGATTCTTGCTTTATAAACCAAATCGTCCATCGCAGTTTGCAAAGGATTTGGCACATTTGAAGTTTTTTTCCAAGCTTCCGATTTTACGATTTTGCCGTCTTTTACGGTAGCTTTTAAAATTCCCCAGTGTGCTCCTGTGATAACTTCGCCGTTTTTAACCAAAGCGGTATTTGCCTCTGCCCCAAGGGCAAAATTTGGAATTGCGCTAGCAGCACCCAGAGCGACGCTGCCTTTTAAGAAACTTCGTCTTTTCATCTTATTCTCCTTTAATCGACATTAATGTCTTTTGAATGTTTTTGTAAATACTGAGTGATAACCCAAATTTCATCTTGGGTTAATGGCGTGCGTGATTGCATTGATTTAATCAGCGCAGGCCATCTATTTGCGACCTGAGTTTCGCCTCTGTGAAGCGGGTGGCAGGTGCCGCAGTTTTCTTCGTGGTTTTTCTTCGCTGTGCTAAAAATCGCTTTCAAATCCGTTTCTAGCGCGTCTGGCGAAGTATAGGCTATGATTTTTACTTTGTTATACTCGCCTAAATTTTCCAAAACCTCAGCGTCGAATTTCGCCTGTTTTGAAAAGGCAACCGAGATAATTCTCGCCTTAGGGGTAAAATAAATGATATTTTGCGCCTTTGCGCTTTGGTAGCCTTCAAGGCTAAATTTGACCTTTTTATCATCTGCTTCGATGATTTTGATCTCATTTGTCGGCATTAATCTTCCGACACTTTCGCTTAAATCCGCGCTTAGGCTGATATTTTTAACAGCTACGCTATACGCGCTATCGCCCACGCTAAGGGCGTTTGCGGCGCAGGTTAAAAAACCTAAGCAAAGAGCTAAATTTAGAATTTTCAAATTTTCTCCTTTACAAAATTTTGATAAATTTTATAAAAAACAAAAATAAAAATTTGTCATTTTTATGACAAATTTAGTTTTTATTATCGATACTTAACCTTTTTGTGAGATAATAAAAATAAAAAGGCATTTAATGGGGACTAGGACGACAGGGGTTTTTGAGGGCGAGGAGTTATCGTTTTTCGGCAAAGAGGATTTGGATAAATTCAGACGCATTTCCTATCAAAAAGGCTCGATGATTTATGCACAAAAAAAGCTTTTTATGATAATCCTAAAAGGCGAGGGCAAGCTAAATACCTACCACGAAAGTGGCAGAGAGTATGTGCTAAGCTACTTTCGGGCGGGTTCTTTCGTGCTAGTCGATACCTTTTCGTCATTTGAAATCACAAAAGACGCTGAAATTTTAGAGGCAAATTTATCCACTGTGATTGATCTTTTTGAGTTCAACCAAGACTTTGCGATTTATCTTTTTAACTCGTTTTTGAAAAATATGACAATGCAAAAAAATGTCATAAAAGAGCTAGTTTTCGACAGCGTCGAAACCCGAACTTATAAATTTTTACTTCAAATCGCAAACGGCGATATAGCACATGTAAATGGCGGTGTCAGCGAAATCGCAAGCTTCGTCGGAGCCCCACGCCAAAATGTCTCCGTGGCTGTAAATAAACTAATCAAAAATAAAAAAATCCAAAAATTAGATCATCAAAATTTTAAAATTTTGCCCTAAATTTTCTTTGAAAACATAGCGTAAATTTGCGCACTCATCATCACAAATAAAACCGCTAAAATCACGCCAAAGGCTAAAATCATGCACTCAGCCATTGTGCCAAATTTCGCGCTTGGAATCAAATACCAGCCATTAGAATACAAATCCACAAAAAAGCTTTGAATAGGATCTAAGCTAACTCCTGCTGGGACTATGGGAGCGTCTAAGCCACAATCGCCAGTTGGCTTAAAAAAGCTAGCAAACCACTCATCAAGGGGCAAATTTAGCGGGAAATTTGGCTTAAACGAGCAACCATGCACGCCAAAAGGCAGATTACCTAAAATCGCGCTATGCACCTTGTATAGGTGGATTGAGCGGGCAATTCCATAAATTGCGCCCACAAAGCAAACGCCATAAGCGCAAAATTTAAGTAGCAAATTTCCCCCGCAAATCGTGCCTAAAATCGCGCCAAAAAATATCACAAAAAACGCCAGCCTGATATACACACACTGCTCGCAAGGCGCCATAAATAGGTATTCTTGGAAAAAATAGTGCGCGATAATGATTAAAAGTGCGCAGACAAAAATCAGATAAATCCAAGGCTTCGCGCTGTTTTGCCACGCGCAAATTTTAAACAGCGCTCTACTCATTTTTGCTCGCCAAATAATCAATTAATTTCGCAAATTCGGCAGTAGAGGCGATTTTTTCGGTTTTTATGAGGTATTTGCCACTCACCACGAAGGCTGGCACGCCCTGAATAAGTGCGACATCATAGCCCTCGTCCCAAAGAGTGAGCGTTTTAAGCACATCTTGACTTTGCATTTCTTGCTCGTAAATTTCGCGCGTAATCCCGCCAGCTGTAAAGCCCGTTTGCAAAAATTTCATCTCGTCTGCTTCCGCGCTAGGGCGCTCTTTTTTATCGTGATAACTCTCAAAATATGCAAATAAAATTTTCTTAAATTTCGAATTTGGCGAGTTTGGGGCGATATTTTCTCTTTTATCCAAAACTCTCGCCACAGCCAAAATTTTACTCACACTCACGCCAAATTCGCCCATAGCGTGCATGTGAAACGGCTCATAAGTAGCCGAAATTTCGCCTAAAATTTCAGGCAGGACATTTTGATAATATTTATAGCAAAACGGACAAGCATAGCTAGAAATCGTCACGAAACTGCCCTTATCCACACTTAGTGGTTTATCCAAAACCAAATAATGCTCACCTGCGCTAAATTCGCCATTTCCGCCGTCCCCATGAGTGTTAGTCCCACCCATCATATACACACCAACGCCCAAACCAACAAGCAGAGCGAGGATAAAAACTAGTAGATTTTTTTTCATAAATTTTCCTTTTTTACTCAATTATAATGAAATTTTAAAAATTTTGGCTAAAATTTGGCGAATTTAAATTTTCAAATTTCAAAGGAGAAAAGATGAAAAAACTTTCCTTAATTTTGGCGATTTTCGCCACGATTTTTTTGGGTGGTTGTGCTAGCACGACCCAAGGCGGCGCTGTGGGAGTAAATCGCACCCAGCTTCTCACAGTCAGCGAAGCCGAGCTTGACAAGGCAGCAGCAAGCTCATACACGCAAGTAATCAACCAAGCAAAAAACCAAAAAAAGCTAAACACCAACGCCAAACAAACCAAAAGGGTCAAAACAATCTCAAATAGATTGATTAACCAAGTAGGCGTTTTCAGACCAGATGCGCGCAACTGGAACTGGCAGGTAAATGTCATCGAAGATCCGACAGTAAATGCGTGGTGCATGCCAGGCGGTCGCATTGCTGTTTATACAGGCATTATCAATAAGCTTAGCCTAACTGACGGCGAGTTAGCGGCTGTCGTAGGACACGAAATCGCTCATGCTCTGCGCGAACACTCACGAGAGCGAGCCAGCACAGAGTCTGTAAAAAATCTAGGCATTTCAATCGGCGCGCAAGCCGCTGGGCTAGGGGATTTGGGCGCGACTGGATTAGCGATTTTGGGTCAGTATGGATTTAGTCTGCCGTTTTCTCGCTCACATGAAACAGAGGCCGATATCATGGGCTTAGAGCTTATGGCGCGCGCTGGATACAATCCAAACGAAGCCCCAAATGTATGGCGCAAAATGGCGAAACTAGAAAGCGGCAGCAAAACGCCTGAGTTTTTCTCAACTCACCCAGGCGATGAAACCCGTATCAAAAACCTAGAAAAAACAATCCCAGTGGTCATGCCACTATACGAACAAGCCAAAAAAGGTAAAAAATAGCTTCGTAAGCTTCATCGGTGCGAAATTTATGAAATTTCGCACCAGCTAAATTTCAAAATTCCGCACTTTTAAAATTTAAAAAAATTTGTGAAAATTAGTTTAATTTTGCTATAATCTGCATTTTATTTTAAATTTAAAGGATTAAATTTTGGACACGGATCGTTCGGTCTTTATGTTACTTCTCGCTTTTGTTTTAATTTTTTTAAATGCTTTTTTTGTTTTATCTGAATTTGCCCTTGTTAAAGTTCGACGCTCAAAACTCGAAGAATTCGTTAAAGACAAGGTCGCAAACGCCTCACTCGCTCTAAAAATGACAAACTCAATCGATACCTACCTAAGCGCCTGCCAAATCGGCATTACGCTGGCTTCCCTCGCCCTTGGTTGGATAGGCGAGCCAGCCGTAGCTAGCCTAATCCGCAAACCACTTGCTAGCCTAAATTTAGGCGAGGCTAGCGTGCATACCGTGGCTGTGATTATCGCGTTTAGTATCATTACGACACTGCATATCGTCCTAGGCGAGCAGGCCCCAAAACTAATCGCAATCGCAAAATCCGAAAAAATCGTGCTTTGGATAGCTAGACCGCTTTATTGTTTTTGGGTTTTGTGTCTGCCTGCGATTAAGGCGTTTGATTTCGTCGCATCAAGCGTGGTTAGGCTCTTTGGAATCCGCGCGGTCAAAGATAGCGAGGTCGCCCACTCCGAAGAAGAGATCAAAATCATCGCCAGCGAAAGCCTAAAAGGCGGTGTGCTAGATAGCGTAGAGACCGAAATCATCAAAAACGCCGTGGATTTTGGCGATACTGTGGCAAAGGAGATTATGACTCCGCGCAAGGATATGGTCTGCCTAGATAAAAACGAAAGCTACGAAGATAATTACCGCGTAGTTTTGGAGTCGAAATTTACCCGCTTCCCATACATCGACGGAGGCAAAGACACGGTGCTAGGACTAATTCATATCCGCGATATCATGCAGCAAAACGGCGAGAAAAACTTCGATAAAATCGTGCGCAAACTCATCATCGTGCCAGAAAACTCCCCGATAACGAAAATTTTATCAATGATGAATAAAGAGCGCATTTTCGCCGCCCTTGTCATCGACGAATACGGCGGAACGGCGGGGTTTTTGACCATGGAGGACATAATCGAGGAAATTTTTGGCGAGATCGAGGACGAATACGACGATATAGAGCAAAATTTCACCCGCATTGACGATAATACTTACGAATTTAAAGGTCGCTTCGAGATCGAAAATGTCGAGGAGATAATGGAAATTGCCTTTGACGATGAGACCGAACAGCTCACGATCGGCGGATATGTCTTTAATCTCTTTGGTCGTTTGCCAGAAAATGGCGATGAGATAAGCGACGAAAACTGCGATTACACCGTGCTTGCGATGGACGGCACCTCGATAGCCTCGCTTAGGGTTAAGAAAAAAGAAAATTAAAAGGGCGAAAATGGATAATGTAATCAGATTTAGCGTTTCACTGCCAGAGGAGCTCTTTGACGAGCTAAACTCGCGCGTGCATAGCAGGGGCTATCCTAGCAGGAGCGAGTATATCAGAGACCTAATCCGCGAGAAAATCGTAAATGATAAATGGAGCGAGGAAAACAGCGACAAAGAGGGGCTTGGCGTGATTTGTATAGCGTATTCGCACCACCAAAGCGACCTGCTCGAAAACCTAATCGAGCTCGAACACCACGCTAAAATCGATGTTGTCTGCACGAACCATATCCATGTCGATCACGACAACTGCTTAGAAACCATAAATGTGCGTGGCAAAATGGGCGAAATCGAGAAATTTAGCGCCAAAATCGGCGGACTTAAAGGTGTGAAATTTTCGCAACTTGTCAAAATTGCAATTACGAAAGCGTGAAATTTGGAATTTTAAATTTGAAATTTGGCGCGGAATTTTTAAATTTTGCTTTTTAGTGTCATTGCGAGAATTTTGCTTTGCAAAATTCGAAGCAATCGCCAAATTCAAAATTCCCGCGCCAGTATCTAGGTTTGCGAAGCGAAATTTTTCTAAGTTACTCCACAGCGTTTAAGAAAATATAGTAAAAATTACTAGATTTTTTCGTGACATCAAATGTCCAAATATCGCTTTTTTCGCTATTTTCTTTGCGCGAAAACGCACTATTTTGGCCGAAATTTTTCTCAAATTCGCTAGCAAGCCCTTTGCAAATTTCGTCATTTTTATCTATTGCAATTTCTACTTCGTGGGAGCCAATGGTAGCGTATTTGGCGCAGTTTTTACCAGCTACGGCGATAGGGTTTGGGATATTTGTCATTTGCTCGACTTGGTTTTCAAATTTTCCCATAGCAGTGTGGTATGCGTAAAAATCATCAAGCAAGACCGAAATCCTTCTTAAACCATTTAAAATTTCTACTCTTTCGCGTGGGAGCTTCGCCATAATTTTTTCGTTCGCTTCGCTTACGGCGTTGCTAGCATTATTGCACTCGACCGCGTCTATATAAGCCACAGAGCCCGTTTTCGCGCACTCTTGCACCCTTGCCTTAGCGATTTGCAAGTTTGCCGCGAAGTATTCATAGCTTCTTGGCCCTTCATCCGCATACCCACACACAAAACCCATAGCCACAAGGCTTGGGATTAAAATTTTTTTCATTTTTTCTCCTTTATTAGATTTTCGACGCAGTATCACAAATTTGCACTAGCAAAATTTCACTCAAACGCCCTAAAATGCGCCTCATCTGCGAATTCTAGCATCTCTTTATCGCCCCTGCTATCGCCATAAGCGATGATTTTTTCAAATTCGCTCAAATCATAAGCTTCCTTTATACGCGCCACCTTTTGCGCCCCGTAGCAGTTTAGACCCTCGATTTCACCGGTGATTACGCCACCTTTTTTCTCAATTTTTGTGCCCAAAAGTTCGAGCCCATTTTCTTTGCACCAAGGGGCTAGCCAATCCTCCAAAGAGGCCGTTACAATGACGACCTTATCGCCATTTGCGATATATTCTTTGATTTTTGCCATGGCTTCAAATTTGATAATATCTTCAATGTGCGTGGTGGAGTATTTTTTGCAAATTTTGGCGAATTTATCCACGCTCATACCGCCGAAAAAATGCACCATTAACCGCCTGCGCGTGAAATTATTCGAACAAAGCCCAAGCTTGTAGCCCAGCAAAATAGGACTAAGCCTAAAAATCCCGCGAAAAAATTTCTTAAACCCCACGACATAGGCGATAAATTCGAGCAACGAATCGTCTCTGGTAATCGTCCCGTCGAAGTCAAAACAAACTAATTTCATAAAAATCCTTTTGGCTAAATTTTACAAAACTAGAATAAAAATTCGGAAATTTTATGGTGTGTTAATAGCCGAATTTACGGGAAATTTACCAAATTTTGCAGGCAAAATTTAGCTATCGCAAATTCTAAACACTGCGCCGAAATTTTTATTTCGCTAAATTTTGTTTTTTAAGTGTCATTGCGAGCCCACTTTGCGGGTGTGGCAATCTACAAAATTTAAAATTCTAACCGCGCAAATGGCAGAATTTTAAAAGTCAAATTTAATGAAATTCAAAATTCTGCCATTTGCCCTGCCGTTAATTTCGACTTTGTAGATTGCCACGCTGTGCTTTCGCACGGCTCACAATGACACTTAAAAACGAATTTGACTAAATTTTGAATTTCAAAATTCAACGGAATTTCTCTGGATTGCTTCGCTTCGCTCGCAATGACAGCAAAAAGAAAATTTTAAGGGCAGTATTTCAAGGTTGCGATAGCGGAATTTAAGGAGTAAAATTTAGAAAAATTTGAGCAAAATTCGTGCAAAATTTAGCCAAATTTCGCACGAATTTTAAAATTTACGAATTAGTTTTCGACATGCGTCTGCGCGTGGTCGGGTCTAGGTAGCGTTTGCGCACGCGGATATTTATCGGAGTAACCTCGACTAGCTCATCTTCTTCGATCCACTCTAATGCGCGCTCCAAATTTAGGCTTCTTGGCGGAACTAGCTTAATCGCGTCGTCGCTACCGCTAGCGCGGACATTTGTCAGGTTTTTACCTTTGATAGGATTGACATCTAGGTCGTTTGGACGGCTGTGTTCGCCGATAATCATACCGACATAAACCTTGGCTTGTGGAGCGATAAATAGCACGCCACGATCTTGGAGATTCCATAGGCTATATCCCAGCGCAACGCCATTTTCCATGCTAGTTAGTGCGCCATTTTGGCGTTTTTCGACTGCACCTGAAAACGGCCTAAACTCCAAAAAGCTGTGATTCATAACGCCCTCACCACGAGTATCGGTCAAAAACTGGCTTCTAAATCCGATTAGCCCACGAGCAGGGATTTCAAACTCGATTCTAGTTTGACCATCGCCTGTTGGGTTCATCACCTTCATTTCAGCTTTTTTGCGGCCGAGTTTTTCGATAACTGTGCCTGTGCAATCATCAGGAGCGTCGATTACTAGGTGCTCGAACGGCTCGCATTTCACGCCGTCGATTTCTTTGATGATGACCTCTGGGCGACCTAGGCAAAACTCAAATCCCTCACGGCGCATGTTTTCAGCCAAAATCGTGATTTGAAGCTCGCCACGACCGCTAACCTTAAATTTACCCTCGCCGACATTTTCGTATCGCATTGCGATATTTGTTTTCATCTCCGCTGCCAAGCGCTCATCGATTTTGTTTGAAGTTACAAATTTGCCCTCAGTTCCCGCTAACGGCCCGTCATTTACGCTAAAAATTACGCTTAGAGTTGGCTCTTCGATATGAAGCGCATCTAGTGGCATAGGATTAGCAGGATCTACCACGCTATCGCCTACATCAAGCGCGTCAAATCCAGCGATAGCGACGATATCGCCAGTGCCGGCGTTGTCAATATCAATACGCTCCAAGCCGTTAAATCCGATAAGCTTCGAAATTCTGCCAGTTACCTTTGTGCCATCAGCCTTGGCAAGCATTACGCTTTGATTTTTTGAAATTCTACCATTGAAAATTCTAGCAATTCCGATTTTACCGACATAGTTGTCGTAATCGAGAGTGAAGACTTGAAGTTGCAAAGAGTTTTCATCGCTACCGCTTGGGCTTGGCACATGAGATAAAATCGTCTCGAAAAGTGGCTTCATATCGACATTTTCATCGCTTAGATTGTGTTTAGCATAGCCGTTTTTTGCCGCAGCATACACGACTGGGAATTCGAGCTGTTCGTCGTTGGCATCAAGTGCGACAAAAAGGTCAAAAATCTCATTTACTACGCGATCTGGATCTGCGGCTGGTTTGTCGATTTTATTTACCACGACGATTGGGCGAAGTCCCAGAGATAGGGCCTTTTTAACGACAAATTTGGTTTGTGGCATTACACCTTCTTGCGCATCGACGAGCAATAAAACGCCATCGACCATTTTTAGCACGCGCTCGACCTCGCCACCGAAATCCGCGTGGCCTGGGGTGTCGATGATATTGATCTTCGTATCGCCGTAGCGAATAGCCGTGTTTTTCGATAAAATCGTGATTCCACGCTCTCTTTCGATATCGTTGCTGTCCATTACGCGCTCGCCGACCTCTTGGTGCTCGCTAAATGTGCCTGATTGTTTCAAAAGTTCATCTACGATAGTGGTTTTTCCGTGATCGACATGGGCGATAACTGCGATATTTCTAATATTTTCCAAATTTTACTCCAAAATTTTATGTTTAAAAACTGATGATTATACACTAAAAATTCTTAAATTCTAAGAATACTCTTTGACCTCATTTACCAAATACTCATACACTCTTTGCTGGATTAAAGCGTCGTTTTCATCATCGCTAATGAGGCGTCTAAGGTGCGAGAAATCGATCTTTTTGACATAGCGAGGCGCATTTTTTATCTCTTTGTCGATTTCTACTAAAAGCGAGTCTAAATTTAGACTTTTGTAGGTGTGGGCCTTTTGGATATATTCGCTCACAATCGATACCAAAACCCCCACTCTGCGCGAATCGTCGCTGTAAATTTCGCTTGCGATTTCGCGCAGGTTTTCGTAATCCTCATCGGTTTGCTTTTTTTTAGCAAGTAGCATTGCAGCGAAAATTTTCGCTCTAAATTCGATAGAGCGGTGATGAGAAATCGAAATTTCACGAAAAACCGAAAAAATATAATCTTTTAAATTCATTTATAACCTTATTTTAAGAAACTTTTAATTATAATCCAGTTCGCCCTTTCTTAGACCTGTGCAACGGTTTTTAAAAACACCGCTTCAGGGTGGGAACACAGCAGAGCACTTTTACCTATCGTGTGCCGCAGTCATCTGGGAAGGGGTTTTAAAACTCAACCCTATCCAATCCAAAATTTTCGATGAAATCATCACAAACGCTGTGAAAATCGACGCCTTCTATACTTTTATTTCGTCTGAAATTTTCGAGCATTGAGTTGTAGCCACTGACTAATTCTTTGCTTTTCACACCATAGCTTATCGAAATTCCAGCCTCGAAAAACGCGGCTAGTTTATCGCAAAATTTAAGCGCCCTGCCATCAATTGCGCGAAATTTATCCTCGTTATACGCACCAAGCGAGCCGTCTGCGAAATTTGGCTTACCTCCAAGCTCGTAAATTCTGTTTTCAAACTCATCTTTTATAAATTTCTCGCCGTCGTTTCTAATGCCCAAAATATAGCTAAACTCATCTCTGATATGCTCTGGCACAAAGGGCAAAATTTTATCATCTATTAGGCGCATTTCGTATTCGCTGATGATGTCGCTAAGCCCAGCCACGCCGTATTTTACGGGGCTGATGATATCGCGGGTCAGGCTTTCAGGCAGATCGTGAAAAAGCGCGCAGTAAAAATTATAAAAAATTCTACTCTTGCACGCGCCGACTTTTAGCGAGTAAAAATAGCTTAAAATCGCTACGATTAGCATGTGGCCTAGCACGCTAGTCTCAGGTATGCGTGGGGTTTGTGCCCAACGCTTTTGAAACCTTAGCCTACCGCTAAGATCTACAATTCGGGCTAGTTTTTTATTCATTACGATTTTTCGCACGCCGATTAGCTCATAATAATCCTCTAATTCCTCTTCGACCTTAAATTTAAGCTCTTCGATATCGTTTAAAAACTGGCTAGTTTGATAAACGATATTAAATTCCCACCTCGTAGCCAGATAACTTGCCGCCTTTAAAATGAGCTTTTCTTTTTCGTGCGAGTAGCCGTTTTGATAGGCTATAAATCGTTTCAAAAATTCGCCATCTTGCACGCTAGAAAGGTCGTTTTCGAGCTGTGAAAGAACCCATTTGTTAATTTGATCTTTTTTACTTTTTTGAATTTGGTGAAAGACATCTGGGCGGATATCAGTTACTACGATGCGTGAGAGAAAATCAAAAATCCCAGCCTCGATGACATAGCTCATATCAATATCGCGCTCGAAACTAGCGATAAAATATGCGATTATAAATTTGTGCGCTTGTTTGTCAAGCTCGACTAAATTTACCATTTTTGGGTAGTCGTTCCAGCGCGAAATACTCGCACTTTTAAAGATTTTTTCTACTAAATTTGAACTTATCATTTGTAAATTTTATCCGAATTTATTTCAATCACGGTATGCACATTTCCGCGCGGGTTAAAGTCAGCCACGATTTTTAGGTATTTTGGTTGCAATTTTTCTTGCAAGGTAGCGTAAATTTCGTTCGCGCTGTCCTCGTGGGAGATGTAGCGATCCATAAATGAGTTAATGTAGAGTTTGATTGCTTTGAGCTCTACGACAAATTTATTCGGTATGTATTCTAAATATATCGTCGCAAAGTCAGGGTATCCTGAGCGCGGACAGCGGCAACAAAACTCCGGAAGCGTGATTTTGATCAAATAATCATTTTCGTGTTTATTTGGCCAAATTTCCATTTTTTCTATGTCAAATTCTTTTATCTCTTTTTCGCCATAACGCATTTTATTTCCTTAAATTTATAATATCTTCTGGTTTGCCTACGCAAAAACCCTGCACGAAATCGACCCCAAGCTCGTAGAGTTCGTCTTGGAATTTCGGCTTATCTACAAAGCGAATAATGCTTTTAATGCCCGATTTATGGCACATTTCGTTTAGTTTCATAAAAACATTTTTTATTTTTTCGTTGCCTAAATTTTTATTATACTCGATATCATAAATCACAAAATCAATATCGAAAAATTTAAAATACTCAAAACTCGCGTTCGCACCGCCAAACTGGCTAAGTCCAAAGCTAAATCCAAGCTCTTTAAATTTAAGCAAAATTTCGGCAAATCGCTTTGTTTCAGAGTAAATTTCTTCTTCGTTAAATTCCAAAACAATCTTGCTTGGATCGATTAAATTATTGTCAATTAGCTTTAAAATTTCGTTGCGAAACTCGGCATTTCGCAGTGTCTGAGGCATGATTTCGATAAAAATTTTATGCTCGATATCTTTAAAATAGATAATGCGCGAAATTTGCTTAATCATCGCAATATCGTATTTGATATCGTAATTATTAAAGTGCAAAATATCAATAATTCGGCTTTTTGTAACCTTATCGCCGGTTCTAAGATCTAGTTTTGGGATTAAGTTTATATGCGATTTGACGCCATTTTTATCGGCGACATATTGAAATTTAAAGCTAAAACTCTCATTGTCAATCGCATCAACGACATCTTTGTTAAAATCATCGAGCAAAATTTTATTTAGATCAATATTTTCGCTGGATTTTTCCTCTTCGACCTCTTTGCGATTTATCTTAAAAAATAGCGCGTTTGTGATATTGCTGAGATTTTTGTCATACGAAGTAGGCATGATTTCAAATTCGGTTTTAATCTCGATATTGTTTATGCTTTGGTTTGAAATTTTATGCTCGAACATCTTCAAAATGTGCGTTAAATTCGCCATTTTGCCGTTAAGCCCAAAGATAAAGTGGCCGTTGATAAAACGCCCAATATGCAAATTTTTAAAGCCCTGATTTGCCATAAATTTCGCAAATTCTTTGCAAAAATTATACAAAATATCATCGCCGTTTTGATAACCATATCTATCGTTGATATCGGCGATATTTTTGATACGAAGCAAAACCACATGGTTGATTTTGTTTTTTTTCATCTGTTTTTTTAAAATTCGCTCGATCTCATCGCGCACGAATACATGGCTGACTGGATCGATTAGCGTCTTTTTAAAACCAAAGTAAATTTGATAAATTACATAATACACATAGCAAATCAAAAGTAGCGAAAAAAGTATCACATCATCGCTATTAAACTCACCGTTTTTGAACATCGTATATCCAAAAGCGATAAGCAGGAGTGTAAAAGGCACTGAAATTTTAAGTGCCGTTATAAATCTGGTTTCGCGCTCTTTTTGCTCTGAGACTAGAATTACTTCGTTTTCGATAAATTTACCCATTAAATGTCCAAATTCTTAACATCTTTTGCGTGGTCTTGGATATAGTTTCGCCTAGGCTCCACTTCATCACCCATAAAAAGGTTAAATGTATCGCTAGCGCTTTGCGCATCAGCTATACCCACGCGAAGCAAACGACGATTTTCCTTGCTCATCGTGGTCTCTCTAAGCTGATCAGGGTTCATCTCGCCAAGACCTTTGTAGCGTTGAATATACGCACCTTTTTTCGAATTTCGCTCTATCTCGTCCAAAACCTCGATATAATCCCTGCCAAAATCGACCTCACGCTCTTTGATTAGCCCATATACGCGGATCGCTTCGGCAAAAATATGATTTGTAAGCAAGGCTTCGTTGATATTTAGTTGCTCCAAACCATTTGGAGTTTGGACATAGATACGAATTTCACTCTCGCTGACATTTGAATTTAAAATATTAAATCCCTCGCTCTCTAAGCGCGCCTTAATCACTTCAAAAAGCGCAGAATATTCCATAGAGCGCGCTTCGTCGTTTTCGATTAGATATCTAATCGCAGAAATGACGCTAAAACGCTTTTTAAGCTCGTTTAAAAGTGAGCGGTAGTTTGAAACGATTTTTAGAAAATCGATTAAATCTTGGTTGCCAATTCCTTCGAATTCGCCCATATCGATACCAGTTTCGATCAAAAATTCACTCAGTGCGCGCTCATCTTTTAGATAAATTTCTTTTTTGCCCTTTTTATATTTGAAAAGTGGCGGTTGAGCGATATAAACATAGCCGTTTTCGATAATCGGACGCAAATAGCGGAAGAAAAATGTCAAAAGAAGGGTCTGGATATGGCTACCATCGACATCGGCATCTGTCATAATGATGATTTTGTGATAGCGAAGTTTATCAGCATTAAATTCCTCGCCCACACCACAACCAAAGGCGGTTATCATGTTTTTGATCTCTTCTGATTGTAAAATTTTATCCAAGCGCGCTTTTTCGACATTTAAAATTTTACCGCGCAAAGGCAAAATCGCTTGAAATTCCCTATCTCTACCACCTTTGGCAGATCCGCCCGCACTATCGCCCTCGACAAGGAAAATTTCACTCATACTAGCATCTTTGCTGGTGCAATCAGCGAGTTTTCCTGGAAGTGTGCCGACTGAGTTTATGTTATCTTTTTTTCTCGTTAAATCGCGCGCTTTTTTCGCTGCTTCGCGACCACGGGCTGCTAAAAGAGCCTTTTCCATAACCGCGCGTGCTTCGTTTGGGTTTTCTTCGAAATATTTGCAAAGCACCTCAAAGGTCATTTTTTGCACTATTGGTTTGACATAGCTCGAACCAAGTTTGCCCTTAGTTTGACCCTCGAATTGCGGTTCAGGCACTTTGACGCTTACGACTGCGATTAGGCCTTCTCTGACATCATCGCCGGTGATTTTGGTGTCTTTTTCGCGTGCGGCTGCGTTTGCTGCGATATAGTTTGTGATAGCGCGAGTTAGTCCCGCTCTAAATCCAGCTTCGTGCGTTCCGCCGTCTGGGGTTTTGATATTATTAACAAAGCTTAATAATTTTTCATCGTAGGTTGAATTATACATTAGCGCGATATCCACAGCGACATCTTCGACGCTATCGCTAAATGAAACTGCCTTGCTAACGGGTGAGGCTTTGTTCATATCAGTTACGAAGCTCTCTAATCCACCCTCGAAATGAAAGCTCTCATTTCTGCCGTCTCTTTGGTCTTTAAAATTTATGGTAATTTTTGGGTTTAAATATGCTAATTCTCTAAATCTTTTTGACAAAGTATCGGCATTAAATTCTAAAATTTCAAAAATTTCGCCATCTGGCCAAAATTCCACAGTCGTTCCAGTGCGGTTTGTGGATTTTATGATTTCTAAATCGGTAGTTGGCTTGCCTTGGGCGAATTCTTGGCGATAAACATTGCCTTGGCGTTTGATTGTAAGCACAAGCTTTGATGAGAGCGCATTTACGACGCTCACACCTACGCCATGAAGTCCGCCTGATACTTTATAAGTGTCTTTGTCAAATTTACCACCAGCGTGCAAAACGGTCAAAACCACAGTCGCTGCTGGCAAATGCTCTGTGGGGTGCATATCTACTGGGATTCCACGGCCATTATCTGTAACAATACAGCTGCCCTCGCGTGTGATTTCTACATCGATAGTATCACAATACCCAGCCATAGCCTCGTCGATAGAGTTATCCACAACCTCATAAATCATGTGGTGTAGTCCGCCAATATTTGTATCTCCGATATACATTCCTGGGCGTTTTCTAACCGCTTCAAGACCTTTTAAAACTTTAATATTTCCTGCACCGTAATTTTGTTGTTCCATTAAATTTTCCCTTAAATTTCTTAAATTTTATTAATCGGCATTACGACCGTTTTTAGCTCGCCTGAGCTTAGCACAAATGCTGTTTCTGAGTTGTTAAAATCTAGCTCAAACATATCGTCCTCGACGCTGTTTAGAAAATCGAGTAAAAATCTGTTTTTAACGCCAAAAATCAAATTTGATGAAACTGCGATATTTGCCTCGATTTCGGCTTTTGCCTCAGAATTATCCTCGTTAATGCTCTCAAAAATAATGCCATCAGGCTTAATCGTAACCTTCATTTCCTCGCACATTGCGTTGATTGCTTTTACGCCACCGACAAATTTATCTCGTGGTAAAATCACTTTAAAATTTGTCTCAGTTGGGATTACGCGCTCATAATTTGGGAATTTTCCGTTGATTAGTTTTGTGAAAAATTCGAAATTTTCGCTCACTGCTAAAAGGACATTTTCGTCATAATAAATTTCAATTTTATCTGAAAATAGCTTTTGAATTTCGCCAATTGCCTTTTTAGGGATTAAAATTTGGGTATCTTTTTTGGCAAATTCGCCCATATTTGTATTTAGAACAAAGACACTAAGGCGTTTTGTATCAGTTCCGACTAGATTCAAATATCCGTCTTTTACATCAATCAAAGCTCCGTTTAGCTCGTATTTTGGATTGTTTGTATCGATTGAAGAGTATATTTTTTTAAGACTTCTACCAAGCACCAAAGCATTTACATTAAAGCTGTTTTTACCCTCGATTGTAGGGAAATTTGGGAAATCTTTTGAGTCAAACATAGGGAGTTTGTATTTTAACTTTTTTTGTTTTACAAAAAGCGCTCCGTTCATTGTCTCTAATGTAACATTTTCGTCCCCTAGACCCTTGATTACACTAAGAAGTTTTGAGCCATTGGCTGTGGCTTCGCCCTCTTCTTCAATCATAGCATAAGGCAAAACATAGCTAAGGCCGATTTCGTGATCTGTGGCCTTGATACTAAGCTCGCCATTTCTAGCTCTGATTAAGATGTGAGAAGTAATCGAGCTTAAATCCTTTTTGTCAAGGTAAGGATTGGTGTTTGAAACAATGTCTTCTAAAACCTTTTTTGCAATTATGACTTTCATAGCTGTCCTTTAAATTTTAAATTTTTGTTTTTGTTATAGTAGAGTGTGGGATTTAGTGAATACCCCGCGCAAATGCTGAATTTAGCGAAATTTGCTTTGTGAATTAAATTTGCCATTTTATTCACCATTATTCACAAATTTTGATTTTATTTCATATTTTTTCATTATTTTCCTTTTGGGTTATTTTGTTTTTTAACTCTTCGATTTTGATTTTAAAAAATTCATCTTTCTCAATCGTTTCGTTGATTTTTTTGATATTTTTGCTAATCGCACTGTGATCTTTGAGATTAAAATACGACGCGATTTTTGGCATTGAATTTTTGGTTAAAATTTTGGCTAAATATATGCAAATTTGGCGCGCTTCGATGACATTTTTGGCCCTTGTTTTGCTTTTTAGCTCGCTTGGTTTGACATTTAGCTCTTTTGAAATCACGCTTATAATCTGCTCCAAATCGACATTTTGATAGTGTTCTTTGATCTGATCTTGAAGCGTGGTTTTGGCAAATGCTAAATCTATTTTGGCATTTACAAGCGATGAAAATGCGTTTAGTTTGTTTAGTGCGCCCTCGATTTCGCGGATATTATCGCCCATATTCGCGGCGATGTATTGTATGACATCGTTTGGGACATAAAAATTATTTTCTTCGCTTTTGCGTTTGATGATTGCGATTTTGGTCTCTAACTCTGGCGGCATGATATCAGCGATTAGCCCGTCGCTAAATCTCGAAATCATACGCTCCTCAAAGCCTTTTAGGTATTTTGGCGCGATATCGCTGGTTAGGACGATTTGGCATTTTTTTTCTCTTAGTTCGTTGAAAGTGAAGAAAAACTCCTCAATCGTCGAGCTTTTGCCTACCAAAAACTGAATATCATCGATTAGCAAAATATCGCAGTTGCGGTATTTGTGCTTGAATTTATCCATTGTTTGATTTTCTAAATTTGAGATAAATTCATTTACAAACTGCTCGCTGGTTACGCAAATGACGCTTAGATTTTTTTTGATACAATGATTTGCGATTGATTGGAGCAAATGGGTCTTGCCAAGCCCGCTAGGTCCGTATAAAAACAGCGGATTATACATTTTATTTCCGGGGTTTTTGGCGGCACTGACTGCGCTGGAAAATGCGAGTTTGTTCGAATCAGCCACGACAAAATTTTCAAATGTGTAATTATCATTGACAATCGTGCTTTTTGGCTTGTCTTGCGGAATCATTTTTGAAATTTCTTTTGGGGAAATTTTGGCTTTTGAAGTGATTTTGACCGTGATATTGCTAACGCCAAATTTTTTAACTAGCGCGTTTTTGATCCTTTCAGCGTATTTAGTCTGTATGTATCTAGCCACAAGCTCGTTGTTTGCGTGATAAACAAAGAATTCAAAGGTAGAGTTCTTTTCATTAAATTTTAAATTTTTGATGTATCTTTCGTAATCAAGCGGTGGAATTTCGCCCGCTAAACTTAATAAAATTTCTTGTGGTTGAGTTTCTGACATAAATTTTCCTTTGTTTAATCCTTAATTTTAGCAAAATTTCGCTAAATTTGTGTTAAATTTATAAAGTAATTCACAAGTGAATAAGGCGTGAATTAAAGTGAAAGATTGTGATGAAAATTTTAGGAATTGATCCGGGGACTAGAAATTTAGGCTATGCGATTTTAGAAAAAAATGTGAATAAAATTTCGCTCGTCGAAGCAGGTTTAGTGAAAATGAAGGCCGAAAATGTGCAGTTTCAGATGACGCAAATGGCGGAGGCGATTGATCTTATATTTTCGCAGCACAAAATCGACGAGGTCGCAATCGAGAGTATGTTTTACGCCTACAATCCCCAATCCGTGCTAAAACTAGCGCAGTTTCGCGGGGCTTTGGGGCTAAAAATTTTGCAAGTTTATGGCAACTTCGCCGAATACACGCCACTTCAAATCAAAAAATCCGTAACCGGCAAGGCAAAGGCCGCAAAAGAGCAGGTCGCCTTTATGGTCAAGCGAATACTAGGGCTCAAAGGCGAGATCAAACCGCTCGATATAACCGATGCTATCGCGGTTGCGCTCACTCACGCAAACGCTATGAGAGGGCTGGAAAAATAAAAGGGGTAAAAAAGTGAAAATCGCACTAGCGCAGATTAAAAGCGAAATTTTAAAATTCAAGCAAAATTTATCCAATGCGCGAAATTTGGCTTCGCAGGCGAGGGATTGCGATATTATCGTATTTCCTGAGACATTTTTAAGCGGATTTGCGCCTGAAATTTTTAGCCAAATTCCAGCAAAGCAAAACGAAAAAGCGCGCGAATTTTTACGCGAAATTTCAGCGCAAAAAGTCGCAATCGCTGGGCTAGCACTGAACGAAAATGGCGAAATTTACAACCGCGCCTTGGTGTATCAAAATGGGCGTGAAATTTATCATTACGATAAAATTTTTCTTTTTTCAAATTCAGGTGAAAATAAATTTGTCCGCGCTGGCGATAAATTCGGGCTTTGTGAAATTTCGCAGGGCGGAAAGCCCATAAAAATCGGACTTGCGATTTGCTATGATTTGCGATTTGGCGAAATTTTCCGCTACCTTGCCAAAAATGGCGCGCAAATTATCTTTGTCATCGCGCAGTTTCCGCACTCTCGCATAGAGCATTTCCGCACTCTCGCGCGGGCTAGGGCGATTGAGGCGCAGTGTTTTTTAGTAGCCCTAAATAGTGCCTCTGGCGGGCATTCGTGCGTGATTAGCCCTGAGGGAGAGATTTTGTGCGAGCTTGGAGTGGGGCAAGAAAGTGAAATTTGCGGTATTAATCTAGCCCAAATTTCGCTAGTTCGGGCTAAAATAGATATTTTAAAAGATGAGCGAAAAGAGATTTTAAAGGAGATTTTATGAAGGATTTAGTTTTTGTAATCGATATGGTAAATGGTTTTGCGAAATTTGGCGCAATGGCGGATCCAAACATCGCTAAAATCGCACCCGCAATCGCTTCGCAAATCCGCAGAAGCGCAGGCGTGCATTTCATTTGCGACGCGCACGGCGAGCGGGATTTGGAGATGAAACGCTACCCAGCGCACTGCATCGAGGGCTCGCCAGAGGCCGAAATAATCGATGAACTCGCCGAATTTGCTACTCCTCAAAACACTACCAAAAAACGCTCGACAAACGGCTTTTACGCCCTTGATAAGGCTATTTTGAGCGAATTTGATAGATTTGTGATTACGGGGTGCTGCACGGATATTTGCGTTTTGCAATTTGCCCTTGCGCTTCGCACATATTTCAACGAAAATGACATTAATAAGGACATTGTCGTGCCAAGCGAGTGTGTGGCGACATACGACGCGCCAAATCATGAGCGCGAGTATTATGAAAAGTGCGCGTTAAATTTAATGAAAAATGCTGGAATTTTGGTGATTTAAGTTAAATTTGGCGCGAATTTGCGCCAAATTTGCCAAATTTATTTCAAATTTGCTTTAAAAAATTCTTCAAATTTATCAAACGGAATTTTTTTATCATACAAATCCGTATGACTTGCCCCCGGCACGATAAAAAGCTCTTTGTTTTTGCTTCCAAGCTCTTTAAATGCGTCCTCGCTAAAATATCGTGAGTGCGCGACCTCGCCGTGAGCTACCAAAACAGGCGCCCTAAGCTCGTTAGCGTAGGTTAAAATTTTATCGCTCATACGCGCTAACGCGTCTGTTTTGCTCCAAAAATGCTCTTTTGAATTGATTGCGCGCTCGTGGTAACCGCGAGGTGTTTTATAATACAGCGCGTAGTCAGCGACAAATTTTGGCGTTTGCTCGGTAATGGTTTTAGGGTCGATATTTCCGCTTGGCAAATACTCTACCTCGCCCTTTTCAAAATCCGTCCAGCGTTGTAAATTTAACGCCTTTTTGGCTTCATATCGCTCGTTTTCACCCACGCTGTCGTTGTATCCTTTGGCGGTTACACGCGTCATATCATACATCGTAGTAACTGCGACGGCCTTTATGCGAGTGTCGCTGATAGCGGCATTTAGCGCAAATCCAGCCCAGCCACAAATGCCTAAAATTCCGGTTTTTTCTCTATCGACGAAGTCTTGCACACCTAGATAATCCACAGCCGCGCTAAAATCCTCTGTGTTTATATCAGGGCTTGAAATGTCGCGCACATCGCCACCGCTCTCGCCTGTGAAGCTTGGATCAAACGCCAAAGTTACGAAGCCTCGCTCGGCTAGGGTTTGCGCGTGAAGTCCGCTAGATTGCTCTTTGACTGCACCATAAGGGCCAGAAATGGCGATTGCAGGGAGTTTGCCACTCATATTTTTTGGAGTGTATAAATCCGCAACGATTACAATTCCGTAGCGATTTTTGAAAGCTACTTTTTTGTGATTTACTTTGTCGCTTTTTGCAAAGGTTTTATCCCACGCACTCACTACATTTTTTGGCATATCTGCTTCGCCTTTGGCACTTGCAGTGGTGGCCAAAATGGCCCCGAGAGCTAGTGAAATTAGGACTTTTTTCATATTTTCTCCTTGATTGAAATTTAGTGAGAAAATTTTAGCAAATTTAAGAAATTTTAGTTAGAAAGATTATCCAAATTTATTGCCTAATTCTGCAAATTTTAAAATTTATTTAGGGTTAAATTTTGAAATTTAACCCTAAAAATTTATAAAATTATCGCAAAAATTACGCCAAAGATGATTAGCGGTATATTGAAAAATATAAATGTCGGCACGCAGGTATCCCAGATATGGTTATGCTCGCCGTCGATGTTTAGCCCAGCAGTAGGGGCTAGCGTGCTATCGCTGGCTGGACTTCCAGCGTCCCCCAGACCTGCTGCCACACCGATGATAAAAATCGTCGCAGCCACGCTAAATCCAAGTTCGGCTGCTAGCGGACAATAAATCGTCGCGATAATTGGAATCGTGCCAAAGCTAGATCCAATTCCCATTGTTACAAGAAGCCCTATGCCTATCATTAGCATGGCTCCGCCGATTTTGCCGCCACTTAGGCTAGCTACTGCGCTTACTAGCTCGCCCACACCGCCTGTTTCTTTGATAATCGTGCCAAATCCGCCAGCTACAAGCATTAAAAACGCGATGTATCCTAGCATATGCACGCCTTGGTCGAAAATGCTATCTAGCTCGCCCCATGGAATACCGCCTAAAAGTAGCATTGTAAGGATTCCAGCCAGAGCGGCAAATGGCATTGAACCAGCGTCGATTTGGATTACCATGCTAAGGACAAGTTGAGCGATGAAGCACACTATAATCCCAGCTAGCACGCCCCACTCTCGTTTTTGCATTTTAAACTCCTCAAAATGCGCCTCAATGCTCTCTTTGGTTTGAGTATAGCTTCGTGGCTTGCGGTAGTAAAGCATGGCCAAAACAAGGCCAATTACCATAGGTATGGCACTCATCCACATGACCCCAGCGATATCGCTGATACCCACATCCATGCCGTTTTTGCTCATCTCTTTTTGGATAATTCCCATAAAAATCAGACCAAATCCCACAGGAAACGCCATATACGGGGTTTGCAAACCAAATGTCAGCGCGCAGGCTATGGCGCGGCGGTCGAGTTTTAGTGAGTTCATAATCTTTACAAGTGGCGGGATTAGTATCGGGATAAATGCGATATGAACAGGGATTAAATTTTGCGATAAACACGAAATAAAGGCAATCATAGCGATGAAAATAAATTTTTTATCGCTGATAAATCCAGCCACGCTTCGCACCAAAATCGCCGTTAAATTTGTCCGTGCTACGGCACTTGCGATGACGCCAAGTAGGATATACGATAGCGCAGTTTCCAAGTTTCCGCCCATGCCGACACTGCCAGTTTGTGGGTTGCCGTTGATGAAATAGCCTATGGCGTCCATTAGCGGGATATGGCTAGTCAGCACCGCGCAAATCGCGCTGATTAGGATAGCTAGCATGACATTACAGCGAAGCAAACACAAAATACTCATCAAAAGTATGCTTAAAAACACTGGGTTGCTTAACATTTTTTGCCTTTGTGTGAAATTTGAGGCAAATTATATTAAATTCAAGGCAAATTTACGCTAAAATCGCTCAAAAAAAGGAAAAATTTGCGTTATTTTTATTCATCATTTTTTATATTTTTTGTAGCTGTTTTGGTAGGATTTTGGCTAGGCGGGTTCGCTGGAGCGTATATTTGCGCGCTACTATCTATTTTAGAAATCAGCCTTAGCTTCGATAATGCCGTGGTAAATGCAAAGGTTTTAGCGGATATGAACGCGATTTGGCGCAAAAGGTTTATCGTGTGGGGCATACCTGTGGCGGTTTTTGGTATGAGGTTCGCATTTCCGATTATCATCGTAAGTGCTGCTTCGCATTTGGGGCTTTTTGAGAGCCTAAATTTAGCACTAAACAACCCTGCGCGGTATAGTGAAATTTTAGAAGAAAACAAAGACGGCATTTACATTTTTGGCGGGGCGTTTTTGATGATGGTGTTTTTGAGCTTTTTCTTCGACGATGAGGACAGAGAGCCTTGGATACGGGTTTTAGAAGAAAATGCTCTGGTAAGAAGGCTTAAAAATTTCCCAAAATTTGAAATTTTACTCGCTGTGATTTTAGGCGCAGTTTTGGCTGTTTTAATCCCCTCAAAAACGGCGATTATCGCATATTTTAGCGCGATAATTTTGTTTATTTTGATAAAGTCGTTTGATAAAATTTTCAGTTGCAATGGCGTTAGAAACGGCCTAAACGGCTTTATTTACCTCGAAATGCTAGACGCTAGTTTTAGCTTTGACGGCGTGATTGGGGCGTTTGCGCTAAGCAACAATATCTTTATCATCATGCTAGGACTTGGGGCTGGGGCGATGTTTGTGCGCTCGCTCACGATATATTTGGTCGAGCGTGGCACGCTGGCGAAATTTATCTTTTTAGAACACGGCGCGCATTATGCGATTGGCACGCTTGCAGCGATTATGTTTATCAAGCTCGAATTTGAAATCAGCGAGGTGATAACCGGCACGCTGGGGATAATTTTTATTTTTTCTGCCTTTGTTTGCTCGATTTTGTATAACAGAAAAAATGGGTAAATTTACCACGATTGCAAGAAATGCGAAGCATTTCCGTAAAAATAAAACCAGCTAAATTTAAAGCTTCGCTTTAAATTTAGCCACTTCTAAGGTTTTACAGGGGTGGGGGTTGGTAAGGGGGATGGTAGCGTCTCCTAAAAAGCGCGCCCTCCCACTTACAGAGAATTTCAAATTTCGCTTAAAATTTAAAAAATCGTTCAATGCTAAATTTAAGTAGAATTTTGAATTTAAATTTCTCTGGATTGCTTCGCTTCGCTCGCAATGACAGCAAATTCGCGCACTTTAAATTTTATGCTCGTAGATTGACTTCGCCTACGGCTCGTCCAAACCTGTCGTGCTTCGCACGCCACCGATACGCTTGTTTTGCTTCGTCGCTTTGCTCCTCGCAATGACAAATTAGGCAGAATTTACGCTCGATTTGTCATTGCGAGAAAACGAAGTTTTCGAAGCAATCTACGAATATAAAATTCAGGGGCGATTTTTTGCAAAATTTTAAATTTTATGGATTTAGCAAAATTTGCGCACAATGACAAATTAAGCAAATTTAGCTTACAACCACGATAAAATCGCCATTTACACGGCGATTTTTGATGGTTCCATTGGTTTGCTGTAAAAAAATCCTTGCATGTATTTTATACCCATGCTCTCCAAAATCGTCGAAATTTGGTGATTTTCGACATATTCTGCGATGATTTCGTAATTTCTGTTTTTCGCAAAGGCTGTGATAGTCTCCACGATCGCGCGCGAGCTCTCATCAGCTACGATATCTTTGATGAGTGCGCCATCGATTTTGATGAAATCCACATCGAGCGTCAAAACGCGGTAGTAGTTCGAATACCCCGAGCCAAAGTCGTCGATAGCTATCTTGCAGCCGCGGTTTTTGGCTGTGGCGATAAACTTTCGCAGGCTATCGTAATCGTCGAATTCCTCGCTCTCTAAAATTTCGATAAAGAGATTTTTCGCGTTTTTTGCCTTTGCTAATTTTTCTTCCAAAAGTGCGCGAATTTCGTTGTTTGCGATATCGAAAAACGACAAATTTATACTAAATTTCGAATTTGGGAAATTTTCGATTAGCCTAAATGCCTCCTCGATTACGATTTTTGTCAGCGAAGTGTAAAGTGAGGCCTGTTTTGCGACATCCATAAACTCGCCCGGGTGCCTGACCTTGCCAGAATCATCGATTAGACGGATTAAAATTTCATAGACAAGAGGGACGAAATTTGTCCTTTGCGTGCCGTATTCCCTGCCGTTTGGATCTGATTTTGAGATATCGAAAATCGGCTGGACTAGCACGAAGACATGGTTTGTTTTGATTGCTTGCTGGATTGTATTTATCATAAGCTGGTTTTGGGTGTATTTTAGCTCGATTGGGTTGTTTGGGCGGTAATACTCCAAATTCTCGTTTTTTTGCTGTGCTTCATACATCGCCATGACCGCTTGAAACACCCTTGTAGCGCGATTATTGTCTTTGTTGCTACTTACGCCAGCCACGACATTTATCGTTACGCTTATGTCACCAGCTTTGGTCGCGATTTTAGTCTGTTGGTTTGTAAATTTTGCGATGATTTTGCGCACATGATTTGCGACAATAATTCTATTATCGATATTTTCTTTGCTAGCTTTATGAACGGGATAAAATAGGCAAAATTCATCGCCTTGCATACGAAATGGCTGGGCTGGGATTTGTTCTGTGGCCAAAAACAAATCAAGCGACCTTGCAAATACCTTTATGATTTGGCTAGTAATATCGCTAGAATAAAATAGTCTAAGATTATCAAAATTCGCGATTGTTAGGTAGATGATATAGCCTTCTATCTCTGGTTTGATTATCCTTTCATTTAGGGCTAGTTCGCTACCGAAATTTGTCATTTTATCGACATAGCCTTGTTCGAGCAGGGTTTGCTCTGCTGCTGCTAGGCTAGCTTGCATAGCCTCATTTGGGCGCATATCTTTGATAAAAACGCCATAGTGCGGGTATTTGGACTTTTCGTCTAATTTTGAGAGCTTTATTTTGGAGTTAATCGGCGTGCCATTTTTATCTAGCAAACGCAACTGCTGCGTGAAATATCCAATCTTATCGCTTTCTTCTTTAAGTTTTTTTTCGAATTTGGCATGGTCCTCGCTAGCTGCGATTATGCCGATATCCTTGCCTTTTAGTTCGTCTAGTTTGTAGCCAAACATTTCGGTTACTTGCTTGTTAGCGTAGGTGATTTGAAATTTATGATTTAGCAAAAACACGGCGTTTTCGTCCCTATCGACTAGGGCTTTGTATGGGCGGAGTTTTTGTTTTTTGCTGATTGCATCTGAATTTACCATGTAAGTGATGAGCAAAAATGTCAAAAATATCGCGGTAAAAACCATAGTCATTTCGGAAAACGAGTTGTAAAATTCGGCGTTGAAATTCGCAAATTTTTCCCTTAAATCCTTGAATTTGCCGTTGATTGCGCTTTCATTTTTGGTGATGATTAAATTTAGCTTAGTGAGATTATCAAGCACCAAATTTGCGTTTTTTAAGAAATTTTGCTCGGTTAAATTTTGCGGAGTTATGTATTTTATTTTTTCTTTTATGGCGTAAATTTCGGTGTAGTTATTGTAGTTTAGCTGCGTGATTTGTGAGAAAATATTTACCACTTCGTAGCGTGAGTTTGGGTTGATGTATTTTTGCTCTATCGCGTGCAAGATAACGCTATTTTGCGAATTTAGCGCGCCTAGCTCGTCGATGAGTTTGATTTTTTCGGCAAAAGCTGTTTTTAGATACTCGACATCGTTGCTAAATGAATTATCCAAAATCAGCGGATTTTGCCCCAGCGTATCTAGGGTGTTATACACGACTTTCATATTTTCGTTAATCGAGCTAAAATCGCGGCTAGGTTTATCAGAGGCAAAGAGCGTATTTAGCCTAGTATTCGCATCATAAATCATCGTCATTTGGCGTGTTACGGCGTTGTAGTCGGAGACATTTTTTAGCGAAATAAAGTAACTTAGCGCGAAGCTAAGGCTTATTATCATGATAATACTCATGATTATCCAGTTTATGGTGTCTTTACTAATTTGGTTAAAATTTGAAAATAATTTTTTCATCATAACTCCTTATAATGTCGCCAAAAAATCCAGCAAATTTTGCAAATCATCATCATCTAAGCTGTAATCAAACACATCGCGGAACAAAAATTTAATCGAGCGCGTTAGCGAATACTCGCCGTTTATGTAAGGGGCTGTTTTGGTGATATTTCGCAGGGTCGGCACTCTTTTGTAAGTGTGGCTTCGATAGTTTGCAATCCTTGTGTTTGGGTTGAAATTTAGGTTTTTATTAGGCACTTTGGCGTATGAGTTGGTGCCTAAATTCGCGCCATTGTGGCAATACGAACACAGCTCGATAAAGAGCAAATAGCCCTTAAATTCGCTTTCGCTGAATTTTTCCTCATCGCGCAAAACGCGGTCAAATTTAGAATTTATCGTGGTTTTTGATTTCAGATACTCGCCCAAGGCATCTACGAAATTTTCGAAATTTGCCTTGCCATAGAGCTTTTTAAATTCGCGTTTGTAGGCTATATTTTGGGTGATTATTAGCTCGATTTTCTCTTTTGATGAGGCTAACTCTTTGGGGCTTAAAACCGAGGTTTTAATGCGCTCATTTAGGCTAGGGAAAAAGTTTCCGCCCGAGTATCGCTCGATATAATAAGCGTTTAGGATTGTGGGGATTTCGCCATTTCGCACGCTAGCGCCCGATGAGTTTAGGTATAGATTGTGGCAGCTATCGCAAGAGCGCTTTTGCTCGCTAAATTTAGCGTCGCGGTAAAGCTTCATGCCAAGGCTAGCTTTTTCGGGGCTGAAATTTGGCATTTTTAGCGGTGTGAAAATATCATCGCAAATGCCTAAAATAGGGACAATGCTAAATAATAAAAGCTTTGAAAGTAGCGTTGATTTCATCTGTGATAATCCCATTTTTTACCTGTTTTTCCAAAAGATTTTCTAGCGCCTTTTCGCTGATATTTGCGCCATTTACCCCCAAATGCCACAGCGCATTTTGCACTGCTTGGCTTAAATTTCGCCTTTGTATGCGCCTTTCGCTAATCTCGCGCGATTTGTAAGGGATATTTTTGTTTTTTAAATTTAACTCGAAATTTTGCGTGGTTAAATTTAGACTAGATTTTTTTATCCCAAAATGCGCGAAAATCGGCGATAACATCGAGGAAGCGCGCTCGCTTGCCCAATTTACATAAATTTTGCGTTTTGCTAGGGCTAAAAACATATCAAAGTCCTGCCTATCTCGCAGCGCAGGGCTCATACTCAAAAACGCAATGTCAAATTTAAGCTCATTTTTCTGGGTAAAATTCGCAAAATCATCATTTATGATTTGCTCGACTTTAATGCCGTATTTTTGCGCGCTGTTTTTAAGAGCGCCAAGCATTGCAGCCGAGCTATCAAGAGCGTAAAGCTTAGCGCCCAAAGTAGCGATATATAGTGAATACACGCCGGTTCCTGCGCCTATGTCGATGACGCTTTTGCCTGCGAAATTTATGCCCTCATCTTCGATAAATTTAAATAAATTTTGTCCAAATTCATTTAAATTTGTATCGAATTTAGCGTAAGTTTCGGCTTTTTTGTCCCAGATATTTTCCATAACGACCTCAAATTCTCGCAATAATACCAAAATTTCTATTATAAATGATATAATCGTCAGTTTTACAAGGAGAATTTATGAAAATTTTGCCCAAATTTTTGATAATCCCATTTTTATTTAGCGCAAATTTTGCCCAAGATTTGGCGCAAATTAGCGTAACAATCGAGCCTGTGAGATATTTCGCGCAAAAAATCGCAGATGGTGATTTTGTGATAAAAAGTGTCGTGGATAAGAGCGCAGATCCTCACACATACGAGCCCAAACCCGCCACAATGCGCGATATCGCAAAGAGCGTGGCGTATTTTGGGATCGGCACGGAGTTTGATGAGGTGTGGCTAAAAAGGTTTAGCGCAAACGCTAGCGGGGTGAAATTTTATGATTTAAGCGCAGGGATAGAGAAGATAAATTTTGAAAATTTGGGTGAAACGCACGAGGAAGTTGGCGAGGGTGATACTCGCGCCGAAAAACACGACCACGCTGACCACACCCACGACGGAGCCGATCCGCACATTTGGCTAGATCCGATTTTGGTAAAACAAATTTCGCAAAATATCGCTAAAAATTTATGCGAGTTAAACAGCGCAAACTGCGCCAAATACGAGCAAAATTTGGCTAAATTTGAAGCCGAATTAGACGAGCTTCACGCTTATGCCTTGCAAAATTTATCAAATTTATCTGGGGCGAAATTTATCATTTATCACCCTACACTTGGGTATTTCGCGCGCAGGTATGAACTCACTCAAATCGCAGTCGAGCAAGGTGGGGGCGAGCCAAAACCGGCTGATTTGGCGGATTTGATAAAGCTAGCAAATGATGAAAAAATCGGCGTGATTTTCACTAGCCCGCAGTTTGCAAGCAAGGCGGCGCAAATCCTAGCCGCCCAAACAGGCGCAAAGCTCACACAAATCGATTTTTTAAGCTATGAGTGGCAAAGCGAGCTTAAAAAATTAATAGATGAAATCTCGGCTGCGGGGGCGCAAAAATGAGCGCTGTAAAGCTTAGCAACCTTTCGTTTTCTTACGAAAAGCGCCAAATTTTAAATTCGATAAATTTAGAGTATGAAATCAACGATTTTTTATCAATTTTTGGCCCCAATGGCAGTGGCAAAAGCACGCTTTTGCGCCTGATTTTGGGACTTTTAAGGCCAGATAGTGGCAAAATCGAGGTGCTTGGCAAATCCCCGGTTGCTGCTAGGAAGCAAATCGGCTATGTGCCCCAATTCATCGCTATTAACAAAAGCTTTCCAATCAGTGTGGCTGATGTGGTTTTAATGGGGCTAATAGATAAAAAAATTTTTGGATTTTACACCAAAAAAGATCGCCTAAAAGCCCTTGAAGCCTTGGAGCGAGTGGGTATGAGAGAGCTAGGCGAGGCAAAAATCAGCGAGCTAAGTGGGGGGCAGAGACAGCGGGTCTATATCGCGCGCGCTCTGTGCGCAAACGCTAAAATTTTGCTTTTGGACGAACCTTTGGCTAGTATCGATACTATGGGGCAGGTGCAGATTTATGAACTGCTAAAAAGCCTAAATTTAGAGGGCACAGGCATTATTATGATTAGCCATGATCTAAATTTGGCGCTAAATTACGCAAACCGCGCTGTTTATGTCAGTGGTGGTTCGCTTCACATGCACAGCGTGCATCCGAGTGGGAGGGCGAAGTTTTTAAAACACCTACGCGAGGAGCATGGGCATTTTTGCTCGGTTGAGCTTGCGCTAAATGATTGCCACTGCGGGGACGAGCATGAGTGAAATTTTGGCTTTGGAATTTATGCGAAATGCCCTAATAGGCGCACTTTTAGTCAGCGTGATTTGTGGCGTTATAGGTTCGCTGATCGTCATAAATAAAATGAGCTTCATCGCCGGTGGAATCGCGCACGGGGCGTATGGCGGGGTCGGTATGGCGATATATTTTGGATTTTCGCCACTTTTGGGCGCGAGCGTGTTTTCGCTACTTTTGGCTCTGATAATCGCTTATATCACGGCTAGAAATAACGAACGATTTGACGCCATAATCGGCGCAATTTGGGCTTTTGGTATGGCTCTGGGGATTATTTTTGCTGACCTTGCGCCGGGCTATAAAAGCGATTTGATGAGCTTTTTGTTTGGCTCGATTTTGGCTATTGATAGCGCGACCTTGAATTTCACTCTCATTTGCGACGCTGTTTTTGTGCTGATTATAATCTGCTTTTATAGGCAGTTTTTGGCGATTAGCTTCGATAGGGAGTTTGCCACGCTTCGTGGGGTAAATACGAGCGTGTTTTATTATGTTTTAGTGATAATGGCGAGCTTTGCGATTGTGAGCGCAATCCAGATTGTGGGGCTGATACTAGTCATTTCGCTGATGACAATCCCGCCATTTATCGCGGAGAAAATTTCAAAAAATTTAGGCATTATGATGATAAGTGCTGTGATAATTTCTGCGATTTTTTGCCTTAGCGGGCTAGCGCTAAGCTATTTTTACAATCTCACAAGCGGTGCGGCGATAATTTTAATCGCTTCGGTCTGCTTTTTCGCCACTGCGCTTATTGCGAAATTTCGCGCTTAAAATCCCGCCAAGCTCGCTTAGTAAAATTCCGCCTAGTATCAAACCTGCGCCCGTGATTTGAAGCGGGCTTAACTTTTCGCCAAAAATATATCCTAGCACGCCAGCGCCAAGGGGTTCGAGTGTGAAAATAAGCACCGTTTTGATCTCGCTGACGCCCTTTTCTTGGGCTAGTGTTTGGATAAAAAATGCAAAAACGGTGGCGAAAATCGAGGTTAAAATCAGGGCAAAAATGAAGTCAAATTTAAAGGAAAATGTCAAATTTCCGATTAAATTTATGGAATTTGCGAAATTTTCGTGCGGTGTGGAAATCGCGGCAAAAAGCGTGCAAACACTCACGCAAACAAACTGTATCACCACAAAGCCGTGCAGGTTGCATCTCCTAGCGCAAACGCCGGTAAATACGATGTGCAGGGCATACATAAAGGCTGAGATTAGCGTGAGTTGCTCGCCAAGGTTAAAGCCAACCTTGCTAGCCCCACTTAGAAAAAACAGCCCCAAAACTGCCACGCCAGCGCCCAAAAAAGCGAAAATTCCGACACTTTTGCGAAAAAACGCATACATCATAAATGGCACCATAATGACATTAAGCCCCAAAATAAAGGCTACCGATGATGATAGAGTGTAGCGCAAGGCAAAGGTCTGGCAGGTAAAGTCAAAAAATAGCATTAGCCCGCAAAAAATACCGAAAAATATGGTTTTTGTGTCGAATTTAGGCTTAAATTTCAGGCTCGCAAGATACATAAAAACGCTAGCGAGCAAAAATCTCCAAAACAAAAAGCTAAAAATATTAGCGTTTGCAGTGGCGCGCTGGACGGGGATAAATGTGCTACCCCAAATCAGCGCGACGCAAATTAGGGCAAGCTCCCAAATAAGGGTTGAATTTGGCTGGTTAAATTTAGAGCGCATAAGCTAGCGAATAGTTTTTAGGATATTAAACATCGCCTCTGTGCTGTTGCGAAATTCGCGCTCGTGGGCGACTAGTTTATCAAAGGCATCGTTTAAAAACTCGCTTGTAAATTCGTTCGCAAAATCATCGCCGATCTCGCTTCCTGTGGCGTTTTTGTAGCTTTTGGCAAAGCTTGTGTCACTGGCAAGGTTTTCGATATTTGGGCGCAAGGCGGCGTAAATTTCATTAAAGGCATTAACTCTCATATAATGCGCTAAGCTTAGCTCGCCACGCATTATGGCCTGCGTGGAGTTTTCGTCCATAGCTGAGATTTTGGTTTGTAAAATTTGCTTTAAATTTGGGATTGCAGGGGTTAGGCTTTGGGTTAGTGAGCGACGCATAGTGCGCGCAGCAGGGGAGTTTGGGCTCGTTTTTTTGGCGATGAAATTTGGCAAATCCAGCTCGTATTGCGTTATGCCTGATTTGGCGTATTCTCTCGCGGCGCGCTCGATGAGCGAAGAAAGAGAGCGTTTGAAATTTTCGCTGTCGCCGACATTGGCGCTTATCATCACATCTAGTCCCTTTACAGCGACCTCTTCCCAACTAGCCATTAAAAAAAATGGTGCGAAAATCAAAATAATTTTTTTAAGCAAAATTTGCCCCCATAAAAAATTTCGCTATTTTATGGCAAAAAATTTAATGTTTATTCAATGCGATTTAAAATTTTAATCAAAAAGTGTCGCCTCTAAGGCTTTGAGGCGGTATGATTTGCGGTGAAATTCTGTGTAGCCAAATTTTTTAATCGCCTCAATATGGGCTTTTGCGCCGTATCCTTTGTTTTTCTCAAAGCCAAATTCTGGGTGAATTTTAGCGATTTCTCGCATTTTGCGATCGCGCGTAACCTTCGCTAAAATCGAGGCTGCGCTTACCTCTGCGATTTTAGCATCAGCCCCCACTAGCGTGCGAAATCCACTTGCGCCAAATTTGGAATTTCCGTCAAAAATAATGTCAAAATTTTGCTCCCCAAAGTGCGCCACAATCTCTTCAAGCGCAGTTTTTAAACACGCGCTAAGCCCCATTTCATCGACATTGGCGCTAGAAAATTCGACTATTTTAAAATTTGAGTTTTTTATGATTTTTTCAAATAGTTCTTCGCGTTTTTTTTCGTTTAGTTTTTTGCTGTCATTTAGCCCTGAAATTTGGGCATGCAAAACACAGCCTGCCACGCACAAAGGCCCTGCGATACAGCCTCTGCCAGCCTCGTCGATACCGCAAATCTCAGCCATTATCGCTTTTTCTCACAGCTGCTGTGTGGGTTAGGATATCGTGCAGACAGAGCCTGTCTTTGCGAAAAAAGCAGATTAATAACCCAATCATGCTAAATCCCGCCAAAATAAAGCACAAAAAGCGCAAAAACGCGCGAAAAAATGAAATTTTGCGCCCTGAGCGAAGATCGATAAGATAGATATTTGAAAATTTATAGCCAGGGCTTTGGGCCGATTTGGCGTAAAAAACCGCGCAGATTGCCCCGTAAGCTAGCCAGATTAGTGCGATTGCGATTTGGTTACTTTGAAAAGCCTCTTTTGAGCCCAAAACAAGGTAGGTCGTGATATAAAAAAGTGGCATTGCGATGAAAAACATATCGACGATAAAGGCCTTTACGCGTAAAAACACTGGCGCGATTACCGCTTTTTGCTTTGCCACTTAAATTTCCTTGAATAATTTGCATTTCGCGCGAAATTTAGTTTCCGCGCGAACCAGGTTTGATTGCCACGCTTCCGTTTTTGCAAAGCGGGCAGGAATTTGGCTCGTAAATTTCAAAGCTGAAATTTCCAAGCGTAAAAAGCGGTTTATCAAATGGAAGTTTGCAACTTTCATGGCGCGAGTTGCCTAAATTTGCCACTGCGCAAAATCCGCGGTTTGCAAGGGCTGCAAAAGCTACAACCTCGCCACCAAGACTCTCGATGATTTTCGCACTCTCTAAGGCAGAGCCGCCTGTGGTGATGATATCTTCGCAGATTACAAATTTTTCGCCCTTTTTGACTTCAAAACCGCGTCTTAGGCTCATAACCTTTTCGACGCGCTCAGTGAAAATAAAGCGTTTGCCAGCTTGCTTGGCTAGCTCGTAACCAGCCAAAATTCCGCCAAGTGCTGGCGAGCAGACGCTATCGTAGCTAATGCCAGCATCTTTTATGACGCCAGCTAGCTGGCTTGCTAACTCCCCAGCTAGGGCAGGGTTTTCTAAAACTTTCGCGCTTTGGAGGTAGTATTCGGAGTGATTTCCGCTACTGAGCAAAAAATGCCCGTGCAAATACGCTCCGTTTTCTTTGTAAATTTTTTCGATTTCCATTATCAAACCTTCAATAACTCTGCCTCTTTGGCTTTTACGGTTTCATCGATTTTAGCTGAGTAGTTATCGGTGATTTTTTGCACTTCATCGTAGCCTTTTTTAGCGTCATCTTCGCTAATAGCTTTGTCTTTTTCTAGTTTTTTAACCTCGTCGTTCGCGTCTTTTCTGATATTTCTAATGCTGATTTTTGCCTTTTCGCCCATTGCTTTGGCTTTTTTGGCGTTTTCTTGTCTTTGCTCTACCGTCATCGGTGGGAAAAATAGCTTCACAGCCTCGCCGTCGTTGTTCGGATTAACCCCGATATTTGCCGCTGCAATCGCGCTTTCAATCGTTTTTAGCATTGGTTTTTCCCAAGGCGTGATTGTAATCGTAACAGCGTCTGTTGCCAAAACGGTAGCGACTTGATTTAGTGGAGTTTGGCTTCCGTAGTAATCAACCGTAATGTGGTCTAGGATATTTATATTTACCTTGCCGGTGCGAAGTGTCCCAAAGTCCTTTTTAAGGGCTTCAATAGCTTTATCGCAGTGCGATTTCTGGTCTTTATAAATAGAGTCTAACATTAAAATCCTTTTAAGAAAAATTTGTGAATTGTAGCGTAAAAAAAATAAGAGTTGCATTTAAAAATGCGAAATTTGACATTTTTAAATGCAAAAATTTAGAATTATTTTGATTGATTTTGATCGCTTAGAGTTTTGAGAGCCTCTGTGGCGTTGCCCTCGATTGCTGCGCCAAGCTCACTAGCTTTTTGTTCGATTTTTTCGCTAGCTTGTGAGATATTGTTTTCTACGCCCTCTATGCTTTGTTTTACAGCTTCTACTGCCGCGCTAGCGTTGTTTTCAACTGCTTCTGAAATTTTTTCTGCTCCACTTTGCAAAGCATTAGCTGCGTTATCAAACGAAGGTTTTATATTTAAGCTATTTGCCTTTGGTGCGCTTGGCACGGCTGGAACGGCGTTTTTAGGCGCTTCGCTTTGTTTTTGTTCTACTTTGACGCGGTCGATTACTGATGATTTTGCGTCTTGTTGATAAAAATATGCCAAAGCAAGAGTATTTGCCACAAATAAAATTCCCATAAACGCTGTAAATTTAGCCAAAAATCCAGCAGGTCCCTTTGCGCCAAATAGGCTTTCGTTGCTTCCGCTATATGCGCCAAGACCGATAGATGAGCTTTTTTGTAACAACACGGCGATTGTTATTACGATAGCAAAAATTACTTGTAAAACCAAAAATAAAGTAGTCACAATATTAACCTTTGAAAAAAATTGAATTTGGCATTATAATGAAAAAAATATAAATTTTAAGTTAAGGGCGCCAAATTTGCGCCCTAAATTTTAATCCCTGTTTGCAAAGCCAAGGATATTTAGAAGTGACATAAAAAGATTGTAGATATTTAGATACATACCCACAGCTGCCATGATTGGCGAAGTATAGACGCCGTTGATGATGTTTTTGGTATCATAAATGATATAAAACGAAAACAAAAGCGCGCTAAAACCAGAAATTCCTAGGCTCACAAGCGAACTTTTGAAGAAAAAGTAGTTCAAAAATCCGATGATAATCACTGCGATTAGCGAGATAAATAGCGGTTTGCCCCAGCTATCGACATTGACTTTTGAGTTCATCGCATACACAGTAAGTGCGCCAAATGTAACCGCAGTAGCCACGAAAGCTTGCGTTACCACGCCGCCCATACCAGCACCGATATAAAGCGATAAAACCTTACCTAGCGTAAGACCTGTGATAAATGTAAAGGCAAAAAGCAAAACCAATGCAAGGCTGTTAGCTCCGCGATTGACGGCAAATTGCATTGCAAAAATCAAACCAATCATCAAAATAAAATATAGCAGTGGATTTAGCCCCATTGCTACGCCTGTGCTCATCGCTACATACGCACCAGCGGCGGCTGCGACCATAGAAGCTGTTAAAAGAGCGTAAGTTTCTTTGATGAGTTTGCTAACTCTGCCTTGCTCTAATGGCGCATCGTAGCTCGCGTCGTATTCGCTAGTAAGATGATTTCTATCGTAAAGACTCATTTTCTCTCCTTTTTTTAATTTTGGGTAGGGAGTTTAGCAAAATTTTACCAAATATATAATAAATAGCTAAAATTTTTTCTATTTAAAAAAGCAATATATAATCAGCCGTTTTTAAAAAGGAGAGAATTTTGGCCGAACAACTAATCAATGGTGCAATTAAATTTATGGAAGAAAACTACGCCGAGCACGCCGAGCTTTTTAGCTCTTTGGCAAACACTCAGACCCCACACACGCTTTTTATCGGGTGTTCGGACTCGCGCGTGGTGCCAGGGCTCATAACTTCGACAAAACCAGGAGAGATGTTTGTAGTGCGAAATATCGCAAACATTGTCCCACCATATCGCGTTAGTGATGATTTCGTCGCTACCACAGCGGCTATCGAATACGCGCTGTATGCCTTAGGGATCAAACAAATCATCGTTTGCGGACACAGCAATTGTGGCGGTTGCGCGGCGCTGTTTTATGACGAGGCAAAACTGCAAAAAACCCCAAATGTGAAAAAATGGATAAATTTGATGTCTGGGGTAAAAGATCAAATTTCAAAGCACTGCGCCAACGATAAAGCTAAAAGAGAGTGGCTAGCCGAACGCCTAAATATCGTAAATTCGATACGAAATCTGCTAACCTACCCAAATGTCAAAGAGGGTTATATGGCAGGTGAGATTAAAATTTTTGGCTGGCACTATATCATCGAAACGGGCGAAATTTTCAACTACGACCCGCACAATGACCATTTTGCGCTATTAAATAAGGATTATGACTATGAAAAAATTTCTCATCAGCTTTTTGATTAGTGCGCTTTGCCTAAATTTTATCTACGCAGAAGCAAATAAAAGCGAAGCAAACCTAACCGAGCAAAATTCGAGCCAAAGCGCAGTTCCTGCGCCAAATTTAGAAGAGAAAAAAAAGGAAGTCGAGGAGTTTTTGAGCGAGGTTTCAGGGGGCGATGCGAATAAAAGCGAAGTCTATGATATGATTGTAAATAAGGTCGCACAAAACGAACTTAACGCAAACGAAACAAACGGCGCAAATTCCTTTTATCGCGTGGTAAATGAGATCAAAGAGATAAATAAAAAAATCCTCGCTATCTCGCCAAAAGGCGAAGCCAACGCCACAGATAGCTCGCTAAAAACTCTCAAAGAAAACAAAGCAAGGCTTTTAGAGAGTGTTCCTATGGCGATTACGAATAATACGCTAAGCAGGGAAGGGCTTTTAAAATACGCTGAGATTAAGAAAAATATCGAGGATACGCTGGCGAAATTTGCGAAAAAGCAAAATTCTATCGAATATGTAAGCGCAGCGGTTAGTGCCGATAGAATGGCGCTTGGGGATATTTTTTATCAAGAAATTTTAAAACTTGATAATCTTTTTGTAAATGGTGCGAGCAAAGATGAGCTAAAAATGAGCTTGGAAGACGCGCTTAGCAGGATTTCGGAGTATTCGCTAGATAAAACTTCCAAGCTAAAAGAAGCCCTAAAATCGCAAGAAGATGCCGAAAATTTCGTGGCTAAATTTAGCGAGCTTAAAAATGATAAAGCAACTTACGAGGAAATTTTATCCTATTTGCACTCAAATGCCGATTTACTCGCGTCTAGCGTGATTTTTACTAGCCTAAATTTCAAATCCGCAATTGATAGCATAAATGAAATTTCCCCTATCAAAGATAGACGCATAAATTTCGGCAAAATCGTGCTAATTAGCGTGATAATGCTCTTTTTCTACTCGCTTCGCAGGGTGCTAGCGAATTTGATTTATTTCGTCTTTAAAATCATCAATCGCTCCACAGCCATTGATAAAGAAACCATAAAAGAGCAGGTCGTAGCCACGATAAAACGCCCGCTTGGCGTGCTTTTGATAGCGTATTCGATAGACATTTCGCTGGTGATATTTTTCTATCCAGCCCCTGTGCCGATAAGGTTCGCTAGCATTTTGTCGATAATCTATGTCATTTTGTGGGCGTGGGTAATCATCGAAATCATCGACGGATACGGCATAATCGTGCTAGGAAATATCGCTAAAAAGGGCGTTAGAAAAGATGTTATAAATTTGGTTATCAAAATTTTATATATCATCGTCGTCATAATCGCGCTCTTGCTTATCCTAAAACGGCTAGGTTTTGATGTCAGCGCGATACTAGCCTCGCTTGGAATCGGAGGTTTGGCGATTGCGTTTGCGACCAAGGATATTATCGCAAATTTTTTCCAATCAATCATGCTTTTGTTTGATAATTCATTTTCACAAGGCGATCATGTCGTAGTGGGCGACATAGAGGGCACGGTCGTGGAGACTGGGTTTAGAAAAACCACGATTAGAACCTTTGATAATGCCCTTGTTTTCGTGCCAAATGCAAACATTATGGCGCAAAATATCAAAAACTGGAACCGCCGCAAGGTCGGCCGCCATATCAATATCATCGTGGGCGTAACATACTCTGCCAGATCAGAACAGCTTAGAAAGTGTATCGAAGATATCAAAGAAATGCTAAAAGCGCACCCAAGAATCGCCCAATCTGGCGATAGTGCGACAAATTCGCGCGATTTTCGTATGCGCTCGCGCCAAAACATGGTCTCGATCGACGATCTAGCGGGCTATAAAAGCACGATGAATGTGGTGCTCGATAGCTTCGGCGATAGTTCTGTTAATATCTTGGTGTATTGTTTCACAAAAACCGTTATGAGAGATGATTATTTGCAGATTAAAGAGGATATTTTGTTTAAAATCATGCAGATTGTCGAGAACAACGGGCTAGAATTTGCCTTCCCGTCGCAGAGTTTGTATGTTGAAAAATTACCAAAATTTGATTATGATAACCCGAAATTTAGTGAAGGAGGAGATGATGAGAGAGTTTGACGAAGACTTCGAAGAATACGAGGATTTAGACGATTATGATGAGGATATAATCGAGGGCGAAGAGGGCTATAACTACGCTTATGATGAGGACGATTATAGCTATGATGATGGCGAGGGGCTAAACTACAACAACATCGACGGAGATGATTACTAATGAGAAAAATCGCTTTAATTTGCGCGTTTTGCGCCTGCGTTTTTGGCGCGGAATTTACGCCGATGAAGGTCGCGCCCCAAAGGGCAGAACAAATCATGCAAGATTTGCATAAATCGCTCGAAGCTTGCAAGGACGGCGCGCGCATAAAGGCTTTGAGCAAGGAGCTTGAAAAGGCGCTATTTCCGCTAGAAGATATGGATTTTTCGCACGAATACGATCCGGCTCAAATCGACGAGCTTCGCAGGATCGATCGCGAAAACAAGGCATTTTTGACCAAATTTGCGATAACTTCTAGTTGCAAACTAGCGGATTTGTAAATTTAAAATCTCTAAATTCACTAGAATTTAGAGATTATGTTATATATTTTTAAAATTTCTTATTGAATTTGGAGCATAAATGGAAAAACAAATTGATTGGCTTGATGAAAAATTAAGTGACAATTCTATTTTTGAAATCGAGAGAGAGAGAGAGAGTAGCTGGCTTCGATTATGACGCGCTTAGAATTCGGTTAAGCGATGAGCTAGAAACAGCAATAACTGAATTAAACGAACTAAAAGATAAACTATCGCAAGGCGATAGTGCAAAGTTGCTCGAACTTTGCAAAGAAAATGCAATCAATACAATCACTTCACAATTTGGACTTGCTAGTCTTGTAATATCCAGCAAAGACGGCGGTAGCGTAACAACAACCCATAATTTCAAACAAGGTATAACGGCAAACGACGAAGATAGAAAAAAATACGAAGAATGGGAAAACAATAAAGAAAAGATATGGAGCAAAAAAGGTAAAGGTTTGCGAAAAGATAGGGGTTACGATAATGGTTTAGATAAAATGAAAAACGAACTATTTGCAAATAACGATACGATTGATTGCGAGTATGGAAGCGGTAAAATTTCGAGAAACGATACAAATATCGACCATATTGTCTCAGCTCACGAAATAGAATTTGACCCAGCACTAAATTTATATATGACACCAGAGCAAAGAGCCAAAATAGCTACAAACAAGATAAATCTAGCTGCCGTAAAAAATAGCCCAAATCAGTCAAAAGGCAATAAAAAAATGAAAGATTGGATAAAACAAAAACGAAATGATGACGGCAAAACAAACGCGGAACACTTTGGCTTGGATGAAAAGGTTGCACTCGAAAAAGATAAAGAGGCTCGTAAATTCGTAAATATGGAAAAATTCAAAGCCCAAGTCAAAAAAGACGGAAAAGAACTTGCTATAACAGGTGGAAAAGATGCTGTTAAAATGGCTGTGTATTCTGTGTTTGCGCTCATACTTAGGGAATTTATCGAAGCTACAATCGATGAAATAAAAATAACGCTTAAAAATTTTGGCGATGAGAGTTTTTCTGAAATTTCGAAGCGTTTCAAAACTCGTCTTGGCGAAATTTGGGAAAATATCAAAGCCAAATGGAAAGATATATTAAAAGGCTCACTTGAAGGTGCTATAACGGCATTTTTTTCAAATTTACTAGTTTTTGCAATCAATCTCGTTACTACAACGCTCAAAAAAATAGTCAGCATAATTAGAGCCGGTTTTGTTTCGCTAGTTCAGGCTATTAAAATGATAGTAAATCCGCCAGAAAATGTAGATAAAGACGATGTTTATTATGAAGCTTTTAAAATTTTGATTACAGGCATTATAGGCGGGGCTTCGCTTGGGCTTTCTGCTGGGATAGACTCGCTTTTAGCGAGTGTGCCGGGGCTAAATGCCATAATGGCTCTGCCTTTGCCATTTTCGGAGCATGGCACAGTAGGTGGTGCCATTTCGGTAACAATAAGTGCATTACTTGGCGGACTTTTAACTACTATCGTGCTTTATTATATGGATAAATTTCGCTCAAACGCTAAACAATCAAAACTTAAATTTCAGTTAATGGCAAAAAGTGGCGAAGTGGTTCAGCTTAGCATAGCACAAAGCTGGTTTGTCTTAGGCGATGGGTATAAGACGCTATTAGATAGCACACTTCACTCCAAGCAAACACTTGAAACAGCCAAAGAAAGGATAAGACAAAGCGACGAAAAAACTTCAAATAAAATAAAATCAAATTTTGATGAGATTAATAATGCTCTTAGTGAGTTAGAAAATTTATAAATAAGGATAAAAAATGGAAAACAACAAAGCGGTTACTATAATAGAACAGGCTATAAAAAACGGGGTAAGCAATGATGAGATACAAGCCAAAGTTAATGAATTTATAGAGCAAAATATCTTTGCAAAATTGCATAATATAGATGAAAAATTAGATGAAATTCGTTCTTTATCTAGGCGCAGTAAAGATACCGGTGGGTTTTTTAGATTTATTGGAAATAAAGCTACATTTGGCATAATGGATGATGGTAGTAAAAAAAGAGACGAGTTACTTGCTGATATGAACGAGCTAAATGCAGAAGCAACTCGCGAGTTAGCCAATATAGTGCAAAGCTCTATTGGGCTTACTTGTGGTTCTATAAAATATACAGAGTATATGATAGATACAATGGGCGGTATGCTAACTGATGGTTTTACGACGCGCGATGGTAGAATTTTAGAACTCAGCGAACAATCTAAACAAAGCGTTATAAGTATCATTGAGAGTAGCAAGAAACATGTTGCTAGATTAAAAGCTAATGAAGAAAAAATTGAGGATACAAGAAAACAAGTGTTTCAAAATTCAAAACGCCTTGATGAAAAAGATATGCTTGATGATAAACAGAGTAAAGATATAAGAGCAAATGCCATAAATATCAGCTCAAATAAAACAAGACTTGATGAAAAAGATAGCCTAGACACCGAACAAAGCAGGCAAATAGCCAAGCTCGAAAGCGAAATATCTAAGCTTAAAAACAATGGTTTGATAAGCATAGTTTCGTTAATTGTTTCAGTTTTAGCTCTTGGTATTGCGATTTTTATGCTTCTAGGCGGTAAAATTTAAAATTTTAGTTTGATTGAAAAAATTTAAATTTTCAAAATTTAGCCTAATTTTTAAAAATTTTATTTTTTTCCAAACCTCACCACCTTGGGATTTGCAAAATTTTCACCACAGAATTTGCGCTTAAATTTTGCTCTGCGATTAGCAGGGCAGAATTTGGGCCAAAATTATTCAAAATCGCGCTAGATCCTTGCTTTTTACCCGCAGTAGAGATAAAAATTTGCCCATTTTGGACGCTGATATCGCCAAGAGCAAACTCCAAAAACGGCGATTTTTTCGCATAATCGTTGCTTAAAATCGCGCTACTCTCGCACCCGTCATCAAGCCCAAATTTCGCGCTCAAAAACGCACGCAAAAACAAAAACCCAGTCACAATGCTAGAAAGCGGAAACCCAGGAAGCGCGAAGATAAATTTCTCGCCAAATTTGGCGATTTTGACATGGCGACCCGGTTTTATGGCGACTTTATCGACTAGGATTTCGAAATTCTCCCTCACCAAAGCCTTCATAAAATCGTAATCCCCCATGCTCACTCCGCCGCTGGTGATTACGATATCGGCGCGCGAGAGTGCGCCAAAGAGCGCGCTTTTTAGGGCGTCTTTGTCGTCGCTGATGATTTGCTCGCTCACCACTTCAAACCCCATTGCACGCGCCAAATTTAAAAGCGCGAAGTTGTTTGAGCTATAAATTTGCGCCTCGTTTTCTAGGGGCTCGCCCGGGCGTTTGATTTCGCTTCCAGTGGCGATTATAGCGACTTTTGGGCGCGCAAACACTGCCACGCTAGCCATGCCTAGCTCAGCCAAAAGCGCAATGCTTGCAAAATTTAGCCGTGAGTTTGCGCTTAGCAAAACCTCGCCCTTTTCGTAGCTCTCGCCGATTTTTCGCACGGCAAAGCCAGCAGGCACTGGTTTATTGATTATGATTTCATCGTCGCAGACACTGACATTTTCCACAGGCACGAGAGTATCCGCGCCCTCCGCCATAATCGCGCCTGTGAAAGTTTTGACACACTCGCCAGATTTCGGGGAAGACATTGGCATACTTCCAGCAGGGGTTTGTGAGATGACCTTAAATCTCGCTCCGCACGCCAAATTTGCGCCATTTAGCGCGTATCCGTCCATGGAGGCGGTAGGGCGCTCTGGCTTGGCAAATGGCGCGCGAATTTCATCAGCTAAAATTCTCCCCAAAGCCTCGTTTAGGGGCAAAATTTCGCTCTTTTTCTTAGGCGCGACGCTGGATTTAAACCTCGCAACCGCGCTTTGCAAACTCTCAAACTGCATCGGTGGCTCCTAGCAAATTTTTAATCTCTTCTGTGCTTATGATTTTTGAGTTGTATTTGACGACGAAATTCTCGCCGTTTTCATAAATTTCGACAATCCCAGCCTGCTCGCTAATGGCGCTAAAATCGAAATTTAGCGCTTTATCAAAATATAAATTTTTAAAAATTTTCGGATTTGGCAGGGCTAAAATCATCGCAAACCACACCGCCCCAAGCACTGCCACGACCAGCCCGATACCCAAAATACCGACCCAGCCATACGCCACTCCGCCACACACGCCTCCGATAAAACTGCCAAAAAACCCAAACGAAGTGAAAATTCCAAGTGCTTCGCCGCGGTTTGCGGTTTTGGCGAATTTCGACGCGAGGCTCTGCATAATGGGCTCGTGCGCGTTAAATCCGGCGAAAAATATAATCACGCCGAAAATAAAAAAATAAGGGTTGTTTGCAAAAGCAAAAATCAAATACGAAACAATAAAAAATAAAATTCCAAGAAGTAAAATTTGCTTTGAAAGTCCGCGTTTTTCGCCCATTGCGCCACTTGCGCCCATAGCCAAAAATCCAAAAATCATAGCTATGCCATAGACTTTGATAAATTCGTCTTGCGCAAAGCCAAATTTTGAGTGAAGCATTATGGGGATTAGGAAAAATGCGGTCGTCATAAAGGCTTTTTGGAAAAAATTGCTTAAATTTAGCAAGGATAAATTTTTATCTCGCAAAAGCGCAAGTGAGGATTTTTTAGGCATTTTGGAGCGAATTTTAGGTTCAGCTGGCACGAGAGAAAATAGCAAAATCAGGCAAAAAATCGTCAAAATGACACTTAGCCAAAAAAGGCTTGCCAGCCCAAATTTCGCGCTCAAAACCGGGCTTAAAATCATCGCCGCGCCAAAGGCACAGCCTATCATCGCGCCCATTATCGCCATTGCCTTGCCTCTGTTTTCTTCCGTGGTAAAATCGCTAATCAGCGCCGTAGCCACGGCTCCGATAGCCCCACAACCCTGCACGAATCGCCCTAAAATCATAGTGTAAATGTCGCTAGCAAACGCGCAAATCACAGATCCTGCGATAAAAATCACAAGACCGATTGCGATAGTGTTTTTGCGCCCGATTTTATCGCTAAGTGCGCCAAATGGGGTCTGCAAGAGCATTTGCATGATCGCATACACGCCGATTAAAAAGCCGACTAGTTTTTCATCAGCACCGCGAAGCTCCAAAGCGTAGTAGCTAAGCACCGGAAGCAGGATAAAAAGCCCAAAAAAGCGGGTCGCTGCGATAAAACTAAGTGGCAAAATAGTATTTAACATCGAAAGCCTTAAAGATTATTTTTGTCCGTGATTGTAGCTAAAATTTTGTCAAATTTGGATAAAATAAGCGTTTTTACGCAAGGATTTGATATGAAAATTTTAGTAGCCACTGGCAACAAAGATAAGCTTAACGAGATTAGAGAATTTTTCAAAAATGACGAAATTTACGGGCTTGGCGAGGTTTTGGAGCCTTTTGAAATCATTGAAGACGGCGAGAGTTTCAAAGAAAATGCGCTGATAAAGGTGCGCGCGGTCTATGAGAGGCTACTAGCGCGAGACCTGCACCGCGAATATCTCGTGATGAGCGATGATAGCGGGATTTGCGTGGATATTTTAGGTGGTGCGCCAGGGATTTATTCGGCGAGATTTAGTGGCGAGGGCGCGACGGACGCTAGCAACCGCGCGAAACTAGCCAGCGAGCTAATCGCGCGTGGCGTGCGTAGCTCGGGCGCGCACTATGTGGCTGCAATCGCGCTGAAATCGCACTTTGGCGAATACTGCACGCACGGATTTATGCACGGCGAAGTGATTTGCGAAGAGCGTGGGGAAAATGGGTTTGGGTATGATTTTATGTTTATTCCGCGTCGCTACGAAGAGCTTGGAGAGGGCGATTTGGGCAAAACCATAGGCGAGCTTCCAGCGCGCATCAAGGGCGAAATTTCGCACCGATCACGAGGACTTGCGCTAATGAAAATTTTGATAAACTCTTTTAAAAACATCTGATTTATAAAATTTAAAATTTCAGTATCACAGATACTGACCGAGATTTTATAAAAGGATTAAATTTGGAAAACGAAAATTTAGAAAATAAACCAAATATTAAAAAATCAAATTTGCGAAATTATGATGAAAATCCGATTGTTATAAAAGATGAATTATCTAATGCGAAGTTTTTAAGTATCATTTTTTTAGTTTTATTAGGACTTGCTTTAATAATCAGGAAAATATTTTTTTCTCAATATGACACTGTTTATAGCAATGGTAGCTCACTTTTTATTATCCCATTTCTTACCTACATGACCCTAAAAAATACTTTTAGAAACCTTGAAAAAGACGCACAAATTTATTTTTATAATGACTATGTAGTTAAAAAATTAGAAAACGGTATTGAAAAAAGAATTGCAATATCTCACTTGAAAAATATAACAAAAAGCATTTCATCAATGTTGCCAAATGGTTTTATTAGCGAAAAAGTAGAAAAAGCTATTCTTATTTATTGTGGATTATTTTTCGTTTTTGTTTTAGCTTTGATTATATATAGAGGCGAATTTAAACTCCCAATTTTTATATCACTTTTTACTTTTATAGTTTTATATCTACCACAATTTATAATTCATCAAAAATATGGTGGTTTGAAAGATAGTTTTTACGATGTCATTTGGCTACAAGATAAAGACGGCAAATTTTTTAATTTTATGGTTAGTTCGGATAAACAATACAATGAAATCAAAAAATATTTATTGGTTAAAACAGGCAAGAGTTTAGATAAGGCAGAAAAGAAATTTTTTCTATCTGTATCTTGGTTTAAAGATAAAGATTTATTAAATTAAACTTTTGTTAAATGAGACGATATGAGTAGAGAAAGTATTGCGAAAGCAGAACTTGACAAGGCAGAAGCTAGACTTCTTAAAAATTTAAAATTGACAGATGAAAATTTTGATAAATTCTTTTAAAAACATCTGATTTATAAAATTTAAAATTTCAGTATCAACGATACTGACAGAGATTTTATAAAAGGATTAAATTTGGATAATGAAAAAATAATGCGAGAAAAAGCAGAGCAAATGACTAAAAAAGCCGAAATGAAAATTCAACAAGCAAAAGAAAAAGAAGCTAAATATCAACAATGGCTAGAAAATAAAAAACAAAACGACCCAAATTTTAGGGATTATGATGAAAATCCATTGATAATACAAAGTTATGAAAAATTTTTCGTTTTACTTACTTTTACACCATTATATTTAGGTTTTGCATTTTTTTATTTGATAATGAATTTGATGAATAAAGATTGGTATGTAGGCGGGTTTAAATTTTTATCTATTTTTGCAGCAATTTATATTATCGTCGCTTATCTTATCCATAAATTTAGATATAAAGATAACAAAATCAAATTTACAAATAGATACATTGAATTCTACGATGACGGAAAACTTAAAAGACAATGCGAAGTCATTTATGATGAACTTGCAAGACCGTTTTTTGTTACTTGGATGGGCTATTGGAAATATAGAATAATGGATTTAATTTCAGTGGGATTTGTCATTTTTTTATTATTTGTAGAACCAAGTTTTATTATTTTTATCATAGCGTTTTATTTTTCAAATTTTTTAATTAACCTATGTTTCTATTTATTCATAAATATGAGTTTAAAAGGTTTTAAAATGTTCCCATTTATTAGAGTTACCAGTATGGCATTTCCAAATCCTAACCCTTATGGTGGTGGATTTGTTCTTTCGGCTAGATATTATTTAATTTATTTATATAATCAAAAAATTTATCAAGAAGTAAAAAAATATTTTTTACAGAAGAATATAAATATAGACTATTTGTCGAAACAATATAATGTTATGTAAAACTAAATTTAATAATAATTTTTTTTAAAGGAGGCTCAGATGAGTAGAGAATTAGTTGCGAAAGCAGAACTTGACAAGGCAGAAGCTAGACTTCTTAAAAATTTAAAATTGACAGAGGAAATGTTGCAGACATTTTTATCATCGCATTACTTGAAATTTACCCATAAATTCGCCATAAATAAAATTCTTTCTAAATTTTAAATTTTTAAGCTAAATTTCATTGACAAAATTTTAAAAATTATATATAATCAAGTTTCCTTTTTCAATCCACATCATTTATCGGAGCGTAGCGCAGTCTGGTAGCGCATCTGGTTTGGGACCAGAGGGTCGAAGGTTCGAATCCTTTCGCTCCGACCATTGTGGTGAGTTTAGCTCAGTTGGTTAGAGCATCAGATTGTGGTCCTGAGGGTCGTGGGTTCGATTCCCACAATTCACCCCACTTTCGCGCTCGTAGCTCAATTGGATAGAGCAACAGACTTCGGATCTGTAGGTTGAAGGTTCGACTCCTTTCGGGCGTACCACTGATTTGTTTTTTATGCGCTCATAGCTCAGCTGGATAGAGCAACGGCCTTCTAAGCCGTAGGCCTCAGGTTCGAATCCTGATGGGCGTACCATTTAAGCTAGCATTAAGAGCTTTTGGCTATAATGCGCTTTCTTTTTTGCGGATGTGGTGAAATTGGCAGACACGCCAGACTTAGGATCTGGTGCTTTACGGCGTGAAGGTTCAAGTCCTTTCATCCGCACCATTTAATACTCGTTCCGGATTAGCTCAGCGGTAGAGTAGGCGGCTGTTAACCGCTTGGTCGCTGGTTCGAATCCAGCATCCGGAGCCATTACTATCTTATAAAATCTCCATTTTATCGTAGTTTGTGAAGTTTAAGGAAACGATTAAACCCTAATTTGACCCTTTTAAAAAATTTATTTCTGCTCACGCATAATATTATTAAAATTTGCATTTAAATTTAGATAAGAAATAAATTTGAAATATTTGAAATTAAGGCTCGATTAAATGGTGGTCCCGATTGGACTCGAACCAACGACTTCCACCATGTCAAGGTGACACTCTACCAACTGAGTTACGGGGCCAAAAATAAGAGTTTGCATTATAGCAAAAAAAGCTAATATAAAATTTAAAAAATGTAAAATTTAATCAAATTTGCCAAAATTTTTAAATTTTGCCCCAAATTTTCCAAATTTAGCGCAAAAGCTCATTTGCATACGCTCGCACGCTTCGGTCGATTTCGATTAGAGCGTGCGTGTCTGGCGTGTTTGGCGAGTGAAATTTCTCCACGGATTTTAGCACTACGCGCGAAATATCGCTAAATCTCGCCCGCCCTTCTAAAAACGCATAAACGCCAACTTCGTTTGCCGCATTTATCACCACGCCAAAATTTGGATTATCCAAAAGCGTGTCTTTGAGCTCAAAAATAGGGTATTTGAGTGTGTCTATTGGGGCGAATTTAATCGGTTTTAAATCCAGCAAATTAACGGGCTTTACGATTTGCTCGCTAATCGCGCCCTCTAAAACCGCGTGCGCTATGGCTAGGCGCATGTCAGTCTCGCTAATGTGCGCTGTGGTCGAGCCGTCGATGAACTCGACTAGGGCGTGGATTTGCGATGTGCGCTCGATCACGGCGTCGATGTTTTTCGTGCCGTATAGCCAAAACGCCTCGATTACCTCGAAAAGCTTGTTTGCCATGCTTGCGCTATCTATTGTGATTTTTGCGCCCATTTGCCAGTTTGGGTGCCTTAGCGCGTCTTTGGCGCTCACATTTCCAAGCTCGGTTAGTGGCGTATCGTAAAACGCCCCGCCACTGGCTGTTATGATGAGCCTAGAAATAGGGATTTTTGCGTTTTGGATTAGAAATTTTAGCCCGAAATGCTCGCTGTCAATGGCGTGAATTTTTGAAATTTCAAGGAATTTCCCGCCCACGACTAGGCTTTCTTTATTTGCTAGGCATAGCGTTTTGCCAAGTTCTTGCGTTTTTAGGCTAGGGAGCATGCCAGCAAAGCCCACTAGGGCATTTACGACGGTGCTAGATTTGCACTCTTCAAGCATTGCCAAAATCCCCTCCATACCGACAAAAACCTTGTCGTGTTTGACGGCTGATTTTAGGCTCTCTTCGCCGATAGCGACGAATTTAGGGTGAAATTTAGCAATCTGCTCGTTTAGCAAGGCTACATTTTTCCCGCACGCCAAAGCCTCGATTAAAATTCCCTTTTTGTGCGCGATATCTAGGGTGTTTGTGCCAATCGAGCCAGTCGAGCCTAGTACTACCATGAATACACGACCACCATAGCCACTGCGCCAAACATATACCCGTCAATGCGGTCTAGCACGCCGCCGTGTCCTGGGAATAAACTGCCGCTGTCTTTGACGCCTGCGCATCGTTTGAGATAGCTTTCAAACAGATCGCCAAAAATGCTAAAAATCACGATAACTAGGGTCTTGCATAAAATTTCAAGCGGTGGCAGGTTTGTGAAAATGCGCGCGTAAATGAAGCTTGTGATAAAGGCAAAAATAATTCCACCTATGATACCTTCTATGGTTTTGTTTGGCGAGCTAGGGCTAAATGGGGTTTTGCCAAAGCTTTTGCCAGCGAAATACGCACCGCTATCGCAGGCGATTATCGTAATGATAAGCCAGACGAAGTGGAAAATCCCCAAATCATCATAAACCGCCCACATTAGGCAAATCGGAGCGAAAGGGTAGATAAAAGGCAGGATAATTTTCGCGTTTTCAAGCTTTTTAAAAGCCACGATTGAGGCAGCCACGACTACCGAGGCGATACATACTTTAACCGCGCTGATAAATGGCTCGTCGTCTTGGGCAAACGGAATTAGCGCGAAAAATGCGAGCGCAAGGGCTAGCCATTTGAGGCTGACATTTTTTAGCCCATAGAGCTTGTAGCTCTCCAAAAGCCCTATGCTAAGCATTATGGCAAATACGAAAAAGTTGATAAATCTGCTATTTATCAGGATTAAAACAGAAAAAACGGCGAGCAAAATTCCGCCAGTTACTAGTCTTTGTTTCATAAAATTTCCTTAGATTTGATTTCGCGAGATTATATAAAATTTCGCCTTATCACGGCTTTAAAACGCCGATAGTTTTATAATCCACATAATGCACAAACGAGCCTTTCACAGGGCTTACATTTAGGCGTTTGGTGTAATCAACGAGGTAGTTTCCAGCCTCTTTGACGCTAAAATTTACGCAAATTTTAGCAGCGAATTTCGCTATTTCTTCGCTTAAATTTTGTTTGTTAGTTTGGACGATTACATGCGCGCTGGCGCGGTCTTTTAGGTGAAACCAAAAGTCGTTTTTGGCGCTGTTTTTTAGCAAAAATTCGTTGCCTTTTTCATTTTTGCCCACGCTGATTTTAAACTCGCCGATATAAAAGCTCTGCACGAGCTCGGCGTTTTTTTCCTTTAAATTCGCGCTAATTCGCTTTTTGGGGAGCAAAATTTCAAGCTCTTCGACGCTTTTTGCGTTTGCGATTAAATTTTTCAAATTTTCGTAAAATTCGATTTTTTCGTTTAAATTTGCGATTTGGATATGCGAATTTGCGGCCTTTTGGCGCAATTTTTTTGCTTCGTTAAAAAATTCGTTCATTGCGATTTTTGGCGGATTTTCTAGGCGAAATTCCACGCTTTCGCCGTTTTTATCGTTTAGGCAAAATTCCCTTTGCCAGTCGCTTAAATTATACAAATTTGCCGATAATACCTGCCCGAGATTTGCCAAATTTTCGGCTTTTGCTAAAAGTTCGCTCTCTTTTGGCACAGCATTTAAATTTGCATGCAAAATTTCGATTTTTTTATCAATTTGGGTTAATTTTGAATTTCGAATTTGGGCTAAATTTGCCAAATTTAGCTTTTCAAACTCGCCCACGAAAAATTCATCGAAATTCTCTATTTTTTCTACATTTTTTTCTTTGATTTTATATGGCGGAAGTGGCGCCAAAACTCGCCCCACGCGCACGCTTCGCACATCGTTATCTAGGTGCCTGAGCGCTTCTAGGATTACTCCGTTTTCATCGGTGATGATGACATTTGTAAATCGCCCTGTAAATTCAAAGTATAAATTTGTGATAAACGCCTTGTAGCTGGCTTTGAGTTCGGTTTTGATATGCAAAATTCTATTATTTTCCACTACGCAAATTTGCAAAATTTTCGATTTTACAAGCCGTTTAGCCAAAATCCCGTCAAATGGTGCTTTGTAAATTTTATTTTCCACGAAAGAGCCGTTTTTGTGGATATTGCACGCGGTTTTATTCATATCAAAAAACAGCTCATAGCTATCAAAGCTAAGCTTAAAAAGATTATCGCCGACGCGCTTTATGTGGCTTAGAGTTTTGAAATTTTGCAAAAATTCGCAAATTTGGATTAGGTGCTGGTATTTCATAACCTAAAATTTCTCTTTGTGAATTTTGCTAAATTCTAGCTTTTCTAGCTCGTGTGGAGCGGGCGTGGAGATCAGATTTCCAAGTGATAAAATCGCTAAGGCTCTGTAATTCCCCTCAAAACCCAAAATTTCGCGCAGGTATTCCTCGCTGCTCGCGCCATTTTGCGCCTCGCGCAGTCTGCATTGTATCCAGCAGCTCCCCACGCCTAGCGCGCTCGCGCACAGGTGCATGTAGGCCATAGCGATAGAGGCGTCCTCGATCCAGACATCTTGCACGCTTTCATCGGCGATTACGACCACAGCGGCGTTTGCGCCTTTTAGCATATCGGCTGCGCCCGTGCGCGCAAGGCTTAGTTTGGCGAGGTTTGCTTTATCTTTGACTACGATAAACTCCCAAGATTTCCTTGCATGTCCGCTAGGGCTTAGCAAACCAGCCTTTAAGATTGTTTCTAAAATTTCATCGCTAATCTCGCTGGGAGCGTATTTTCGCACACTGCGCCTGGCTTTTAAAATCTCTAAAATTTCCATGATTTTTCCTTTTCAAAAGCAAAATTATACCTTTTATTATAAAGTTTTATGGTTAGATTTGATAGAATTTAGCCCAAATTTTTTAAGGACAGGTTATGAAACAGACAATCACAGAAAAAATTTTCAGCGAACATGTGGGCGAGGCGGTCAGCGCAGGGCAAATCGTAGAAAGCTCTATCGATATGGTCATCGGCAACGATATCACAACGCCGATTTCGATAAAACAGTTTGAGTTAAGTGGCGCAAAGGCTTTGGCCAACCCTGATGGCTTTGCGATCGTAATGGATCACTATATCCCTACGAAGGACATTTTAAGCGCAAATCAAGCCAAAATTTCACGCGAATTTGCTTACAAACACAACCTAAAAAACTATTTTGACGAAAAAGATATGGGTATCGAACACGCCCTAATGCCTGAAAAAGGGCTAGTCGTGCCGGGCGATGTCATCATCGGCGCTGACTCGCACACCTGCACGCACGGCGCACTTGGAGCGTTTTCTACCGGCATGGGAAGCACGGATTTAGCTTATGCGATGATAACGGGCAAAAACTGGTTTAAGGTGCCAGAAAGCATAAAGGTGGTTTTCAAGGGCAAGCCGGGCGCGCATATTTACGGTAAGGATTTGATACTTGAAGTAATCCGCCAAATCGGCGTTGATGGCGCACGCTACAAAGCGCTAGAATTTGTTGGCGAGGCGATTGCGCACCTTGATATGGATAGTAGATTTTCGCTTTGTAATATGGCGATCGAGGCTGGCGGAAAGAGCGGAATCGTCGCGTGCGATGAGGTAACAAAAGAATTTCTGGCCGCTAGAACGCTACGAAGCGAGCCGAAATTTCACTACTCAGACGAGGGGGCAAACTACGAGCGCGTCCTAGAAATCGACACTGCAAATTTAGACCCAGTGATAGCGTATCCATTTTTGCCAAGCAACGGCAAAAGCGTGAGAGAGGCGGTAAAAGATAGTATCGCAGTCGATCAAGTCTTCATCGGAAGCTGCACAAATGGGCGTTTAAGCGATCTTCGCATAGCAGCGCAGATTTTAAAAGGTAGAAAAGTAGCTCGCAAAACTCGCCTTATCATCACACCAGCTACGCAAAAAATCGCTCTACAAGCGCAAAAAGAGGGCTTGTGGGATATTTTCGTCGAAGCAGGCGCAGTCGTGAGCAATCCGACCTGTGGCGCGTGCCTTGGCGGATATATGGGTATTTTGGGCGATGGAGAGAGGTGTGTTAGCACGACAAATCGCAACTTCGTAGGCCGCATGGGCGATCGCACGAGCGAAGTGTATCTAGCAAACTCAGCCGTCGCAGCAGCTAGCGCAATCGCTGGTAAAATCGCAGATCCAAGAGATTTATAACTTAAAATTTTGCCATTTTTTAATGGCAAAATTTACCCAAATTTTAAATTTCAAATGAAAAAATCCAAAGCTTGTTTTCTTTTCATAATTTATCTTTGTGCGCTCTTTAAAATCACGATTTTTAGGGCAAATTTTAGGCTCGATCAAATTTGGCGTGTCGGCGAATACAATCTCGTGCCATTTAGCGATTACGCAAATATTTTGAAATTTGGCGCGATAAAATTTATCTATCTTTTTGCGGGAAACATAGTCTGGTTTGTGCCGTTTGGGCTTTTTGCGCGATATTTTTTCCCAAATTTTAGCATGCGAAAAATTTTGATTTTTGGCCTTTTGCTCTCACTAATAATCGAAATTTCACAATTTGTCTTTAAAAGCGGAATTTTCGAGCTTGACGATTTGATTTTAAATGTTTTTGGGGTATTTTTGGGGATAAAATTTGGCGAAATTTTAAAATTCCGCCAAATTTAGATTTAAAACATCTCTGGGATTCGAAAATAGTGATTTATCGCGCCGTTGCCCCTGCCAATGTGCAAATCTTGCATTAGTGCAGTGCGGACGAATTCTTTCGCACTACCAACTGCTTCTTTTATGCCAAGCCCCGCTGCTAGGGCGCAAGCGATAGCTGATGAGAGTGTGCAACCTGTGCCGTGAGTGTTTTTGGTGATGATTTTGGGTGCGCTAAATTCGCTAAATTCGCCATTTTCGTAAAGAATATCGCGCGCCTCGCCCACGCCTGCTAAATCTCCGCCTTTTACCAAAATCGCTCCGCTGTAAAATTCGGCGATTTTTAGCGCGGCTGTTTTCATATCGTCGAAATTTTCGATTTTAACGCCACTTAGCGCGCTTGCTTCTTTGATATTTGGCGTGATAATCGCTGAAACGCTAAAAAGCTCAAATTTTAGCGCGTTCATTGCGCTATCTTGCATTAGCACGCCACCGCTTGTAGCGACCATGACAGGGTCTGTGACGACATTTTGCGCGCCAAATTTTTTCAACGCTTTGGCTATGGTTTGCGCGATTTGGGCAGTAGAAATCATGCCGATTTTCACAGCGTCTGGGACGATGTCGCAAAATACGCTTTCTAGCTGGGCTTCGACGAAAGAGGGCTCGATATTTAGCACGCCTTGCACGCCAAGCGTATTTTGGGCGGTGAGGGCTGTGATGACATTTTCGCCATACATTTTGTGGGCGGTTATGGTCTTAATATCGGCTGAAATACCTGCGCCGCCACTACTATCAACACCTGCGATTGTAAGAACCTTTTTCATGGCTTTCCTTTAACTCAAAAATTTATTAATTATACTTTACAAAATTTACCGCTTGGAAATTTTTTAGTCTAATCCTTTTTATGTGGGGGCGGCGCTCAGAGTTGCGAGGGTCGCCCGCCCCCACACCCCCACCCGACCGACGCTAGCGGTGGCGCACTTCGTGCGCAAATTTTTTTAAATTTCATGCAATTTCAACTTGCTAAAATTTAAATTTTCATCGCTATAATAGCGAGTTTATTTTAAATTTAAGGATTAAAATGTTTGATTGGATCAGCTCGCCTGAGGCGTGGATAAGCCTAGCTACGCTAACTGGGCTAGAAATCGTTCTTGGCATAGACAATATAATTTTCATAGCGATTTTGTGTTCGCGCTTGCCTCAGGAAAACCGCGACAAAGCTCGCATTATGGGGCTAGCTCTTGCGATGATTACGCGAATTTTGCTTCTGCTTAGCCTTAGCTGGGTAATGGGGCTGACAAAAGAGCTATTTAGTGTGTTTGGGCATGGTTTTAGTGGGCGAGATTTGGTGCTAATCGGCGGTGGTTTGTTTTTGCTGGTAAAATCTACGCTCGAAATCCACTCTTCTGCTGTGGGCGAAAGCCACGAAGAGCGAGTAGATGAGAAAAAGGCTAGCTTTGGTGGCACGCTAATTCAAATCGCTTTGCTTGATATAATTTTCTCGCTTGATAGCGTGATTACGGCTGTGGGTATGGCACAGCACCTGCCTGTAATGATACTAGCTGTCATCATCGCCGTGGCTGTGATGATGTTTGCTAGTGGGGCGATTGCGAAATTTGTCGATGATAATCCTACGATAAAAATTCTTGCGCTTTCGTTTTTGATTTTGGTGGGTGTTTCGCTCATAGCAGACGGTCTTGGATTTCATATCCCAAAGGGTTATATTTATTTTTCTATGTTTTTCTCGCTCGTGGTCGAGCTTATCAATATCCAAGTGCGCAAAAAATCTGAGAAAAACTAGGTTAGCTTCGGTTAGATTCGGGCGATTTTGGGGTTAAAATTTTAGCCTAAAATCGCCTTTAAATTTTACAAAAGGAGCTATTTTGAAACCGCTTAGATTTGTAGGAACTGGGCTTTTAATCGCTGTTTTTGGCTTCGTCGCATTTAGTGGGGCCGGTATGTTTTTTGGGCTAAAAAGTGGGGTTATGAAAAATTTCCACGAATACTTTGGCATGGCTATGCTAGCCCTTGCGCTGGTGCATATTTTCATAAATTTCAAACCTTTTAAACTCTATTTTAAAGGCTGGCAGGGGCTTGTAATCTGCGCTATTATCGTGCTTAGCTGTGGATATGCTGGATACAGCCTCAAAGGCGCTAGCGGGGCTGGAAACCCAGCTAGGGTTGTGTATATGCAGGCTTTAAATTTGGAAATTAGCAAATTTAAAGGCGCATTTGGCACGGATAATGCGAAATTTAGCGCGTTTTTGGCTGATAAGGGTATAGCGAATTTCGACGAAAGTCTAAATTTGCGCGAAGCGTGTGCGAAATACAATCTCAAAGAGGGCGAAATCCTAAACGCACTTTTGCCGGCTCGCGCGCCAAAAGGCGAGGCGGGTGGCGCGCAAAAAGGCAAAAATTCTCACTAATAAATTTTGGCAAATTTCAAATTTGCCAAAATTTTAGCCATTATTTTTTAAGTCAAATTTTAATAAAATCCCAAATTTAAAATTTCAGAGAAGGGTCAAATTTAGCAAGGCTAAATTTTAAAAATGTTAAAAGGTATCGCTTTATCGCTGTTTTCTTCTATCGGGTTTGCGAGCATTTATTATATGTCGGTTTTCATGCAGCCTCTTGGCGGGCAGGAGCTTTTAGGATACCGCATGCTAGTAACATTTCCGATAGTAGCGCTGTTTTTGGTGCTAGGCGGTAAAAAAACAGAGATGAAAAAGCTTCTTGTCCGTCTGATAAAAAAGCCGTTTTTGCTCATAATTTTACTCGCGACTTCCGCTACAATGGGAATTCAGATGTGGCTGTATCTGTGGGCGCCAAGTAACGGCTACGCACTGCAAGTCTCGATCGGATACCTCATAATGCCCATTTCCATGGTGATTTTTGGCAATCTTGTTTTTGGCGAGAAAATTTCGCGCCTAAAAGCCCTGTGCGTGGGCTTTGCGGTGATTGGAGTGTTTTCAAAAATCCTAATCGGAGGCGCGCCTTCGTGGCATAGCGCGATTGTTTTTATTGGATTTCCGCTGTATTTTTGCCTAAGGCGGTATTTCAGGCTAGAAGGGGCTAGCAGTTTCGCCCTAGAAATCGCGCTTTTGTTGCCGTTTTGTTTGTGGTTTGTAAGCAACACTGACCTTAGCGCGGTCGCGGTGCAAAATCCAAACATTTACACGCTTTTATCGGTTTTGGCACTATTGAGTGCGACTGCGCTTTTGGCTCAGATTTTATCAAGCGCGCTAATTCCGATAAATTTCTTTGGGTTATTAATCTATGTCGAGCCACTTTTGATGTTGGGCGTTTCTTTGCTTTTGGGCGAAAAAATCGAGCCTGATTCGTATATTTTGATGATTTGCCTATTTATAGCTATTTGCTTTTTGGTGGCTGATACGATTATCTCTATAAAACGCGCAAAAAGGGCTAAATTTTACATTAAGGCAAAATAACTGTAAAATGGCGCAAAAATTTAATCAAGGAAGTAGATGAAAAGAGTTCTTAGTGTTCAAGATATTTCGTGCGTGGGTAAGGTCTCGCTTAGCGCTGCTTTGCCAGTGATTAGCGCAATGGGGTTAAGTGTTAGCGTTTTGCCTACGGCGGTGCTTTCTATGCATACTGGATTTAGCGGTTTTACATTTCGCGATCTTACCAAAGATTTGCGCCCCATAATGTCGCATTGGCACGAGCAGGGGGTGGAATTTGACGGAATTTATACTGGATTTTTGGGCTCGCAAGAACAAATCGCGCTTATTAGCGAACTTTTTATGGAATTTGGCGGAAGCGGAAAGACGATATTAGTCGATCCGTGCATGGGCGATAATGGCGAATTTTACCCCGGATTTGATAGCGACTTTGCCCGTATGATGGCGCTTTTGTGCGCTAGTGCCGATGTGATTACGCCAAATATCACGGAAGCTTGCGCAATGGTTGGGGTGAAATACCGAGAAAAGGCCGAGAGGGAATTTATCTTTGATTTGCTCGAAGGACTAAAAGATTTAGGCGCGTCAAAGGTGATTTTAAAGGGGATTAATTACATTAGCGAGCAGTGTGGCGTGTTTAGCTACGACGCCAAGGACGGGCGTGTGAGCGAGTATTTCCATGAGCTACTACCTGTGAAATACAACGGCACGGGCGATATTTTTGCCTCGGTTGCATTTGGTGCGCTAATGCGTGGCAAATCCCTCCAAACCGCAATCCGCATAGCCGCTGATTTCGTCGTAAGCGCGATGAAAGAGACTATGAGTGATAGCGAGTGGAGGCGCAGCGACGGAGTGAAATTTGAGCTTGTAATTCCTGAGCTTGTAAGGAAAATTTAAAGGCCAAATTTTAAAATTTTGGCTTTGAAATTTATTTTTAAAAATTAAATGCATAAATTTATACTATTTTAAGTGGTTGCTAAATTTGAAAAAGGTATAATCTTTAATCACTATTTTTTGGGAGAATACAATGAGAACAATCCAAGCAAGTGAAATCTCTAAAACAGTTGCAGAGCTTTGCAAAAAAGCCTGTTATGTCGTAACGCCAGATATGAGAAAAGCGTTTGAAAATGCAAAAGAATCCGAAGTTTCACCTATCGGTAAAGAAATCCTTGGCAAAATTCTTCAAAACGCCGATCTTGCCGAAAAAGGCGTAGCTCCAATCTGCCAAGACACAGGTATGACTGTTGTTTTTGTTGATATCGGACAAGATGTTCATATCGAGGGCGGATATATCGAGGATGCTATCAACGAGGGCGTTAAAAACGGCTATGTTGATAACTACCTAAGAAAATCAGTTGTAGCTGAGCCACTATTTGAGCGCAAAAACACCACAAACAATACCCCAGCAGTTATCAACACTCGCATTGTCAAAGGCGACAAACTAAAAATCACAGTTGCTCCAAAAGGCTTTGGTAGCGAGAATAAATCTGTGCTAAAAATGCTTGTTCCAGCTGACGGCGTAGAGGGTGTGAAAAAAGTATTCCTTGAAGCTGTAAAATATGCTGGTCCAAACTCATGCCCTCCAATGGTTCTTGGCGTAGGAATCGGTGGCACAATGGACAAAGCAGCGCTTCTTGCAAAACAAGCAGCTGTTCGCTCAGTAGATAGCAGAAACGAAGATGAAAGATACGCAAAACTAGAAGATGAGCTATTAGAGCTTGCTAGACAAACAGGCGTTGGCCCACAAGGTCTAGGCGGTCTAAACACTGCTGTTAAAGTAAATGTAGAGTGGTATCCAACTCACATCGCAGGTCTTCCAGTAGCTATTAATGTCAATTGCCACGCAGCACGCCACGCAAGTGCTGAACTTTAAGGAGATAATTATGTCAGAAGTAAAAAGAATAACAGCTCCATTTGATAAAGATGTAGTAAAAAGCCTAAAAGCTGGTGATAATGTCCTAATCACAGGCATAATCATCGCAGCACGCGACGCTGCTCACAAGGCTTTGACTGAGACTTTGGCTCGTGGCGAGAAACTGCCTGTAAATTTAGCTGGCGAGACTATTTATTATCTTGGCCCAACACCTGCAAAACCAGGTCAAGCAGTAGGCGCAGCGGGCCCAACTACAAGTGGTCGTATGGATAAATACACCCCAACAATGATTAACGAAGTGGGTATCAACGGCATGATCGGTAAGGGTTATAGAAGCGATGCAGTAGTTGAAGCTATGAAAAAATCAGGTTGTGTTTATATGGTAGCTATCGGCGGAGCTGGCGCGCTAATTAGCCAAAGTATCAAAAAATACGAGGTTTTAGCTTACCCTGAGCTTGGCCCAGAGGCTGTGGCAAGATTAACAGTCGAGGACTTCCCAGCGATTGTCGCAATTGATTGCGAGGGAAACAACTTCTACGAAGTCGGTCAAGCACCATACAAAAAAATCTAATCCATCTAGGGCAAATTTGCCCTAGAATTTTAAAATTTAACCCTAAAATTTAAATCTCAAATTTATCGCTCTTACGCTTAGCATAACAGCTGCAAAAATCGCCAAATATTCGGCACTGCTGAATAAAAATGTATTTTTGTTTTCTAATCCAAAACCGGTTTTAAAAAACAGATATTCGTAAAAATGCAGATCCACAAACGAATAAATTCCAAAAGCCAAAAGCGCCAAAAACAGGCAAAATTTCAAAATTTTATTAAATTTAATGCTAAGCAAATTTGCAAAAATTCTAAAATTTAGCCCCAAATGCGTAGCACTTAGCAAAAATAGCGCGTGCGTGGCAAACATGTGGATATTTTTGGCTGCGTCCGAGCCAAAGCCAAAATCAATAAAGAAAAAAATATGCTCGCTAAGAAAAACAGCACTTGCAAAAGTGGCTAAAAATGAGCCTAAAAGGGCGAAATTTAGGGCGTTTCGCACCCTAAATTTGGCTAAGCATTTACGCCTCGAAAAGGCATGAAAAAGGGCAAAAAAGATTAAAATTAAGCCCAAAATTTCATGCGCTATCTCGCCAAATTTTTTGTAATTCATACACAAAACTAGGGCGAAAATCGCGCCCCAGTAAAACGATTTTTTATTAAATTTCATTGCAAAATTTATTTTGAAATCTCATCAAACCATGCTTTTAGCTCGGTTTTGGCTTTCTCTCTTTGATTTTGCGCCACGCTTCCATACAGGCTAAAATAGCCCAAAACCTTGGTTTTTGTCGCTTTTTCGACCGAGCCGATTGTCCTGTCTAAGCCACTTCCCTCGTGCGTGTTAAAGACATAAATCGGTAAATTTCCGAAATTTTGCCCCTCTAAAAATGTGAAAACGCCCATTGGCAAATCGCCCCACCAAGTAGGAAAGCCCAAAAACACGGCGTCAAAATCAGCTAAATTTTTATCAAATGGCTTGATTTCGGGTCTTGCTTTTTGTTTTTGTTCGCTTTTTGCAAAATCTATCGCGGCTTGATACTCTTTGGCATAGGGCGTTAGAGTTTCGATTTTAAAGAGTTCGCCGCCGCTAAATTCCGCCAAATACTCAGCCAAAATTTCGGTATTTCCCTTCTCGATATAGCCCACCTGATAATTCTCATCTGCGCGCGAAAAATACGCGATTAGCACCTTTTTACCACTCATATTAAATCCTTGTGAAACCTTTGTGTCAGCGGCATTTCCCGCACAGCCAAAGAAAAATAAAAGAAAAAAAAGTAGGATTTTTTTCATACTTGCCCTTTAGTTAAAATTTCAAAGATTATATAAAAAAAGCGAAAATTTCGTTAGAAAAATTCTCTAAATTCATTGCCTAATCCTGCAAAATTTGCCAAATTTGAAATTCGGCGCAGTATCACGGGTTTGCGTAAGCAAAATTTAAAATTTATCTATATGTATCGCAGCGTTTTAGCCAGCCAGCTAGCCAGCGCGCTTCATCGCGGTTTGTGGGCGCGTTAGCCACCCTGCGCTTTAAAACAAATTTCGCGCACCTGCGAAACTCGCTCATTGCCTCTTTTTGCGCGCTCATGCACTCCAAAACCTGCATTAGCCCCCAACCTTCGCCTCTGTATCGCTCACTCTCTTTTATGCCCTCGCCTTTGAAATTGACATAATCAATGAGCGCATAAAGCCCATTTGGCGAGCTTGCGACGCGGTAAAACTGCGATTTGATATGCTCTTTTTTGTCGCTTAAATTTTGCATTTTTTCTAGGGAATTTTGAAGCCTTTCATAGATAAATTCTACCTGCAAATTTTTGGTTTGATACAAAAAATTTTCTAGCTCTATCAGATCTGCGTCGCCTGATTTTTTTAGCGCATCAAGCGCGGTTTTGCTCTGCCAAGGCGCGTGAGAGTGCAGGCGCAGTATTTTTGGAAGTTTAACGCCGCGAATTTTATAAAATTTTACTAAATTTGGAAAGCTCTCTTCGAATTTATCTTTTTCGTCTTTTTTATACCAGATAAAGTGCCCGATCCCCAAAGACGGGAAATTCTCGCCACTATTCCAGTGGATTAAATTTGACTTTTTTGCCCCTGTTTCGTTGGCGTAAATTTTCTCTGCCACGCTGGATAAATCCGTGCCAAACGCGCCCACGCACAAAAACGCCAAAAGGCTAAATTTCGCTAAATTTCGCATAAATTTATTGCTTTTTTACGCCGTGCAAAAAGATTTTAATGCGGTCTTTTATGAAATTTTCTTTGTCTAAATTTGGCTCTTCGCCGAAAAATATAAGGCGGTTGAAGTGCGGTTCGCGAAGCAAAAAGCAAAAATAGCGTGCCAAATACTCAGAATCTGCGCTATCAAACTCATCAATATGCGCCCTAAAATAATTGCTAAGCCCCGCTGGAAATGCAAGCGTGCTGGTATCTAAGAAGATTTTGGAGACATTTTTTAGCATGGAACCAAAGGTTTTTGAGGTTCCAAGCAGGATATTTTTTAGAAATTTTTGATTTTCGGCACTATAAATAAAGTCAAAATAAATCGGGGCAAATTCGCTCAAATACTCCTGTGGCGCAAGGTTTTCGTCTAAGCTAAGCAGATTATCTAGCTTTTTATCAAGCCTTTGGGTGTGAAATTCGACCACATGCAAAAACAAATTTTCCTTGCTTTCGAAATATTTGTAAATCGAGGCAAGCGAGCCACCGCTGATAGCGACGATATCATTTAGACTGACGCTGTCATATCCTCGCTGTAAAAATAGCTCTGTGGCCACCTCGAAAATCTTTTCTATGCGAATTTGCGATTTATAATACCTTGATTTTTGTGCCATTAATCCTTCCTGTCGATAAATTTTTGTTGCGGATAGACAAACACACTCTCGCGTGTAACGCTGATTTTTTCATCATCAACCGCGTAAGCTTTGATGATTAGCGGTAAAACGACATTATCATGCTCGTTTTCTAGGCTCAAATTTGCCTTGCTTGTAAGCGAGACTATGATTTTTGCCTTTTTGCCAGGGCTTACTTTCACAGGCTCGTCTGGGCGAGAAATGCTGATATTTTCGTTATCTACGCTAAAAAAGAAGCTGTGCGGTTCGCTATGGGTGTTTTCGAATAAAAATGTATAGCTGTTTTTGACGATTTTTTCGCCGTTATCGTCGAAATCTATTTTATAGAGCTGGGTGTTGCGATTGATGTTTAAAAGCATGCTCTCTTTCGTGCCGCTCATCACCACTAGCCCGATTAGCGCAGCGGCTAGCACGCCGATATAGCCAATCGTGCGAAATCGCATAAATTTAACCTTGCTTTGCGATTTTTGCGCATTTAGGCTCGTCCAGTTGATAAGTGGAGCTTTGCCTAGTTTGCTCATTACATTTGAACATGCGTCGGCGCATTCTAGGCAGTTTATGCACTCTAACTGCATGCCTTTGCGAATATCGATATGTGTCGGACAGATCCTCACACATGCCTGACAGCCGGTGCAATCCCCGCTAGCAGGCTTGTTTGAGATTAAATTTTTATGCTCGTCATAAACTGCGCCACCTCTGATATCATCGTAAATCACGCCCAAAGAATCCTCGTCGAGCATGGTTGATTGAATCCTTGCGTAAGGGCAGATGAAAACGCAGAAATTCTCGCCCAAAAATGTGATATCAAATGTCAAAAACGCCGTAAATCCTAGCACTATGCCAAAGAGAAGTTTATGCTCGCCAGCCTCGCCTAGATAGGCAAAAAAGCTTTGTGGCGGCACGAAAAACCAGAGCAAATTTGAGGCTGCAATCAGCGCAACAATAGCAAAAAGCGCAACCGCGATAATACCCTTTGCGCCGCCTTTTTCGCCCTTTTGTTTGTTTGTGATAGAGCCACGAATTTTAAGAATTTTGGTGCAGATTAAATCTCTATAAATCACGCGAAAAATCGTTTGCGGACAGGCCCAGCCACACCACACGCGCCCGCCAAGCGTGGTTAGGAAAAATATCGAAATGAAAAAGAAGATTATCAAAAACGGCATTAAGAAAAATTCTTGCGTCGAGAAGGTGTTGAAAAAAAGGTGGATTTCTTTTTTTTCAAAACTGATTAAAAATAGGTGTTTGCCGCCTATTTGAAGCCACGGCATGATGAAAAGCCACAGCGAAGCGATAGCGTAAAAAAAGTAGCGCTTCTGCCTGAATTTCGAGATTTTACTCTCCATGAAATGTCCTTTTTGTATAAATGCACGATTTTACTCTTAAAAGATTAATTACATATTAAAATTATAGAATTTGGATATTTTTTCACGAAAAAAATCTGAATTTGTCTGTGAAATTTGATATTTAAAGCCCATTTTTAGGCAAAATTCGCCATAATACCCAGTTTTAAAATTTCAACGCGGATAAGGCGAATTATGAGAGAGGTTTCTATAAGCGAAGCGTCCGAAATTTTGGGTGTTTCAAAAGAGGCGATTTACAATAGAATCAGGCGAAATTCTATTCGCACGACAGAGATTAATGGCGTAAAATATGTCGTTTTAGAAGATGAAAACGACGAAATTTCAAATTCTAGCGCGCAAGGAGCTAGCGCAAAAGTGCGCCCCTCAAAACCTGCCCCGCAAAATTCGAACCAAAATTTTATTGATTATTTAATCAAAGAAATCGCCGAGTTAAAAGAACAAATCCAAACCTTGCAAAATGATAAAGACAAGCTTTACCGCGAAAAAGAGGAAATTTTAATCTCATCAAAAGAAGAAATCAAGCTCATGTATAAGGAGCGAGATGAAAAGCTTGGGTATTTTCTCTCGTTTTTTGAAAAACCGCTAATCGGCGAGAGTGCGCGTGATAAAAAACCATACGATGTCGAGGTAAAAGAGCAAATTTTCGATGAAAACGAGTGGTTAAGCCTAGCGAAATTTATCAAAAGCCTAGATTTAGGGCGCAAAAAACGGATGAAAGCCCAAAGCCTAATCATCGAAAATATCGGCGCAAACGAGCTAATCAGGGTCATTGGCGATGAGCTTTTGGTGCATAAGAGTTTAGATATCAAAAATTTAAAAGGGAAAAAATGAAAATTAGAAAAATTGCAAGTTATGCGATTGTAGGCGGTTTCGGGCTGATTTTATCTGGTGCTTTGGCAGGCTGTGAGCGTGAAAATACAGGCTCGGAGCTTCGTATCCAAGAGGGCGCGCTAGTTAGAATCGAGGAAGTAGCGCCCGGAAAATATAAAATTTTAGAGGAATTTCCTAGCGAAAAAACGCAAATTATCTTAAAAAGCTTGGACGGAAGCGAGAGAATTTTAAGCGAGGCTGAGACAAACGCGCTTTTAGCCGAGGAAAACGCCAAAATCGACGCTGGCACTTCAAATTTAACCAATCAAAACGCCGAAATTTCTAGTGGCGGATACAGCCTTGGCGAGGCGATTTTAGCAAGCGCAGCAGGCGCAATCATCGGCTCGTGGATAGGCTCGAAACTCTTTGGCTCGCCAGCGTATCAAGCGCACAGACAAACAGCCTTTAAAAACCCTAGCGCGTATTCAAGGAGCGTAAATAGCTTCAAAGAGGCTAAGGCAAATAACGCCAAAGCAAAAAGTGGCAAAAGCGGGTTTTTTGGCTCTAAATCAGGCGAGAAAAGCGCACCCGCAAAAAGTGGCGGTAGTGCATTTGGTGGCTAAATTTGCCCCGAATTTGCCCAAATTTAGGCTAAATTTTAAAATTCAAGGAAATAGATGAAACTCAAAAAACTAACCCCGCTAAGCAATGAATTTTTAGAAAAACTTGGCTTTTCGTGGCACACTGACGCGGATTTATCAGCATACATAGCAGATGAGGTCGTCCGCGTGAGCGCAGAGGAGGCAAACGCCTATTACGAGGCGGCAAACGAGCTGTATGATATGTTTATCACAGCGGCGCAGTATGTGATAGATAATGACCTTTTCCACGAGCTTGGAATTCCCTTTAATCTAGTAGAAATTATCAAAATGAGCTGGGAAAACGATGTGCATTGGCACCTTTATGGCAGGTTTGATTTCGCGGGCGGATTAGACGGCGAGCCGATAAAATTGCTCGAATTCAACGCCGATACGCCAACGGCTGTGTTTGAAACAGCGATTATCCAGTGGGCGCTACTTAAAGAAAACGGACTTGATGAAATGGCGCAGTTTAACGAGCTTTTCGCCGCGATTAGCGATAATTTCAAACGCCTTGTCGTTTTGGGCGGAGAGTTGGAGGAATTTGATAAATTTTACGAGGGGTGGAAAATTTTATTTAGCTCTGTCGCTGGAAGCGATGAGGACGAGAAAACAATCAGGCTTTTGCAAACAGCCGCCGATGAAGCGGGCTTTCAGACAGCCTTTGCATACGCGCACGAGGTCGAGTTTGACGACGAGAAGGGGGTGTTTTTTGGCGGCGAAAACTACGAGTATTGGTGCAAACTAATCCCGTGGGAGGCGATTGCTATCGAGGAGGGCGAGCTAGCCTTGATACTAAAAAATATAATGAAAAATCAAAAAGCAATTATCCTAAACCCCGCATATACGCTACTTTTCCAAAGCAAGGGAATAATGAAAATTTTATGGGATTTATACCCAAATCACCCGCTTTTGCTAGAAAGCGCGTGCGAGCCACTAATCGGCAAAAAAATGGTCAAAAAGCCGTTTTTTGGGCGTGAGGGGGCAAATGTGAGTATTTTTGACGAAGATGGTAAAAAAATCAAAGAAAATGGTGGCGAATACGCAAACCAAAATTTCTTATACCAAGAATTTGCAAATCTAAACACTGATAAAAGCGGCGCAAAATACCAAGCTGGGGTGTTTTACGCCTTTGAAGGCTGTGCGCTTGGATTTAGAAAAGGCGCAGATATCATCGACAACTATTCTAAATTTGTCGGTCACTACATCGAAGGGGTGGAGTAATGAAACCAAAAATTGTTTTACTTGACGCTGATACACTAGGAAGCGACGCAAATTTCAGCGAATTTGAGGCCTTAGGCGAGCTTGTAACATACCCGAAAACCAAGCCAGAGCAGACAATCGAGCGTTTAGCGGGTGCTGATATTGTCATCACAAACAAGGTTTTAATCACAAAAGAGGTGCTCGAAAAGACAAATTTAAAGCTAATTTGCGTAAGCGCAACTGGCACGAACAATATCGACTCCGAAGCGGCAGCGGCGCACGGCGTGCCTGTGAAAAATGTCGCTGGGTATTCGACCAAAAGCGTATCGCAACAAGCCTTTGCTACGCTTCTAGCGCTTTTAAACGATGTGAGATATTATGCCGAATACGGCGAGAAAAAATGGTGTGAGAGTGAAATTTTCACACATTTAAACGCGCCAATTGATCAAATTTCTGGCAAGAATTTCGGCATAATCGGCCTTGGCGAAATCGGTCGCGAAGTAGGGCGCATAGCAAAAGCCTTTGGCGCAAATGTCTGCTATTACTCTACGAGCGGGGCGCACGATGACGCTGAGTTTAAAAGGGTGGATTTAGATACTATGCTTAAAGAGTGCGATATCATCTCGGTTCATGCGCCATTAAACGAAAAAACAAAAGGGCTAATCGGCAAAGATGAAATCGCTAAAATGAAAAAGGGCGCTGTGTTTATGAACTTTGGTCGTGGCGGAATCGCCGATGAGAGTGCGTTGGCGTGGGCTATCGATGAAATGGGACTTCGCGTGGGTCTTGATGTGGTCGAAAAAGAGCCGATTAACGCTGATAATCCGCTTCTTGGCGTGAAAAACAAGGCAAATCTAATCCTTACTCCGCACATTGCGTGGGCGAGTGTGGAAGCGCGCAAACTGCTAATCTCCAAAATCGCAGGAAATATCAAAGAATTTTTAAATGCGTAAATTTAAAGGGCAAATTGCCCTTTAAATTTTAAAAAACTAAGCCGTCTTTTATTGCATTATTATACAAATCGTATAAAATTTTTGATTGTTTTTCAGATGGTAAATTTATGTCATGATTTACATATTTTGACAATATGTCAAATTCTTTCAATGATATTTGAGATTTATTTTCATCTTTACTATAATATTCTAAAATTTTATTCCAATTTTTAAACCTAATAACAAAGGATTGAATTTCTATACTATTATCAAGTTTTTTATCTTTTCTAGCCTCCTTTTTTATATATTTTTCTTCTTCTTTACTAGTTAAAATTTCTTCATCAAAATCAAAATCTATATTTAAGTTTTTTGTACTATCCCAACATAATTTTTTCTTACACCACTGACCGACATTTGCATTGCCTTCTGGCGGATTGGTTATACTTGCATATATTTCTTTGGCAACTAGGGCTATGATTTTTTTTAAACTATCTGAAATACATTGCTCCTGCCAAATTTTATTAAAATTTAAAAGCAAACCAAATTTATTTAAATGATATGATATGTATGCAATAGTATATGCTACACATTGAGCTCTATAACCGCCATTATACCATTTTGCCTCTGATATAAGTTTTTCTGTTTGTTTAAACATAATAATTCTAGAAACAGCTTCTTTGAAATAATTGCTTGTAATACTCAAACTATCTTTTTCTAATATTTGAGTGATATAATCTGCAAATTTAGCAAAACTATATTGCGCTCCTTTTGAAACTATATCTGGGAATTGTTGCCAAGCAATTTCGCTTTTAGCTAAAAATGTTTTATCAATAAGTTGATGTCTTGGATTTTCTAATAAAAATTTATTTTTTTCAGATTTGCTTAAATATGCTTGTTCGTTTAAATATTCGCCTCTTACTCGTTCATAAAACCAATGTGTTCTTATCTGAGCGCCACCGATTGTAGGAGCTAAATTTCTTTTTGAATGTTCTTTAAAATCCTTATGAAATGGACTATTTGAAAAGAAATCTGATTGATTAACTTTATTTTGTGTATTTGCATACTCACTAACCTTAGAAACAAAATCATCTTGTTTATTTGTATCTGAAACAACGGATAATTTCATTTGAACATAAATTTTTGAAACATCTAATTTTGAATTTTTACTCGATGCGTATATTGCTGAAATGGTTTGACCACCATTGACTATTTGAAAATTTGAAATTTTAACAATTTTATTATTTTCCAATATGACTTCGCTGGCTGTTGCTGTTATACCATTATTGTATGCAAAAAACATTTCAGGATTATATTCAATAGTGTTTTTAATGCCTTTATTTACATTACCACGAAATTGTAAAAAAGTTCTAACATTTTGTTCTAAAAGTCGAGAACCATATTTATCATAAATTTCTGCTATGGTTTTTCCATCTATAACCGTTAAATATGATTTATAATCTTGTGACAAGGTATCTACTATCAATGCTGGCAAATTTACATCTACATTAAAAGTATCTTTAAAAGTGTTAATAGTATAAATTTTATATAAAAATTCTATATCTATAACGCGATATTCGGTTGTTATATCAAATAAAATTTCATTTGGGATATTTTCTAAATTTTTGGTTAGTTTGCCATCTGTGATAATAATAAAACGAATTTTCTTTACTTCTTTGTGCAAAAAACGCAAATATATATTATAAGCCATAGAATAATGCTCAAAGCCTTCTTCCATGTTTTCATATAGCTTATCTTCAAGGGCTTTTATCAAAAATTTTTTTAATTTTTTAAATTTCGATTCAATGTGCGCCTTGGTTAATGTTTCTATATCTTCTTCCTGAAAAAAACAATTAACAATAAGGCTTAATATTTCTCGTTCTTCATCGTAATCGTAGCCGTGTATTTCTATATCTTTTTTTGCATATTCGGCCATTGTATATTCGCTAGATAATTCCCCTTCTATTGTAAGGGAATTACAGATATATTCAAAAAAAGCTTCTTGTTTGCTTATTCCACGACTTTGTGTTTCACTAATAATATTTTGTATAAAATCTTGATGAAAATCTTCTAAACTAATCATAATTTGCCCTTAAACCAATATGTTATCAATTAAAAATTCATTACATTTTAACAATTCTATAGTATATTTTACGCCAGAAATTCTTGCATCAATATTTGGAGTAATAATTTTCGGAAATTTATCATTAACATCATAATATGAAATTTTATCTATTTTAAATTTATATATTTTTTCTTTTAAATTTGTTTTGTATCCACATAGAAAAAGTTTTCTATAAAACGCATTGCTGTCTGTTATATTTGCTTCTATTAATTTTATTATATCATCAATGGTTTTTCCATAAGAATTTTCACTAAGAGCGTATGAAGCCAAATAAAATTGTTTTTTGTTACTATATAGCTGCTCTGCTGATGAGATGGTAATCTTGGGTGATTTTGTTGTTTTATATGTTTTGATTTCTACCACACAGTTGTTAAACAAAAAATCTTGTTTGTCGGATTCTGAGCCAACCCAAGCAGATACAGCATCTTTAAAGCCTATTTGTTTGGCAATTTCTTTTAAAAAATTTAATTCTCCAAATAAACCCATTTGCTTTTCCAAACCAAATTCATTTTCAATATTTTCAATAAATAATTTTTTCCATTTTAATAGCCTTTTTTTAATAATTTTTATTGTGTCTTGCGGATCGCTACAATTTTCCAAAGTTAAAACAATATCATCGCAAATAAATTTAAATAATTGCCAGTCGGCATTATTACTCAGTGTTATAAAAAAAATTATTGATTTTTGATTATTTACAAAAAAAGTATTTAAGCCAATGAATTGTACATTTTTCTTGCTTATACTGATGTTATTTGGTAACTCTATACAAAAAGAATATTTACCATCTAAATCCATTGCCCAAAATATATCATATTTACTATTTTTATCTATTCTTCTGCGAGTATGATTGTGCATATTTTGCCATGGATTATTCATCATATTCATCTTCCCACTCACATTCACTTAATTCTAATTCTTCTTGAAGCTGATCTTGATATACTTTATTTATTAAATATTTTATTGTTTGGGCATCGTTGGCAACTCCTTCGTATGGAAAACAAACGCCATAAGCAGGGAGCTTTTCGCAAGCAAATTCATCGTTTTGTGTTTCTAATACATGAAGCATTAAAACAGGATTTTTCAAATTTTTTCTTAAAAATAAAGTTCTTTCTTTTTTATTTATTTCTTTGCTTTGCTTATAAATTTCTTGATCTAATAAAATTTTCTCTGGATCCCCAGAAGATATTTTTCTTTGCCCAAATTCTACAAAGCCTTTTTTGTTAATTCTAGTTTTATTTCTTTTTTCTGCTTGAATATTCAGTCCCTCTACATTTTTACCTGTGCCTTCATATAAAACTACATCCCAATTTCTATCTTTATCTTTAAGGTATTGTATTATAAATTCTTTTTTCGGCATATGAATTACTTTAAATTTATTGACGAATTCCAATATTATTTCTTTATTTATATCTTTAAAAATATTTTGTTTTTCACCAAATTTATTTTTAAAATCTGCTACTAAATCTACTAAAATTTTCAAATTATCATTGTGTGTTTTTATATCTTGTGAGAAATATACAGTTTCTATTAATGCTCCATTTAGATTGATAGAAATTTCTTTTTCTTGTGCGCTTTTTCTTTTGTTTCTTGCTGTTATTTGTAGCTGGTTATCTGGATCTTGTCTGATGGCTAATCCAAAATCCTCAGGGGTCAATCCGCTTTCGGACATTTCTTTAAATTTTTGCATTAATTCATTAGTGGCTTCTGTAATAAATCCAAAATATTCCGCAATTTCTTTCGGTATGTAAATTTTGCATAAATCTTCATAGTCATTTCTATAACCAAACCATCTTCCCATTTGCATAAGAGTATCGTAAAAAATAGTATTTCTTATAAAATAACTTACGCTTAATCCTTCAAGAGTAAATCCCCTAGATAGACTTAATCCACCAACAGCAATGACATTAATTGGATCATTTTCTTTATATTCAAGTTTTCTTTTACTATTTTGATGAACTTCTCTTACTAATACGCTATTTATTATATCTGTTAGTCTATCTAACACTTCATTCCACGAAAATTCTACATTAAATTTATTATCAAAAACATTTTTTATTTCGGATATTATCTGGCTTTGTTGATCGCTATTTTTAAGCTTGCCATATGCCACAATATCTCTTTTAATATTTTCAACTCTATTGTATATTAAATCTGCCACATTTGAGTGTATATCGGAAAAACGGCTAACATTAACAAGCATACTATTATGTTTATTTTCTTGATTTCTTAAATATCTTATGGCTATATTTAATATAAAAACATTTATTGCCTCCAACAAACTGTTTGGCAATTCTAAAATAATATGATCTTTTTTATGTTTAAGTGGTAAAATATTTTGCCAATCAAAAATATATTCTAAACATTTGTTTTTATCTTCGGAATTTTCATCTGCCACTAAATTTTCATTTTTCCCAAAAATTTTATCTGCTCCAAAATAATTATTTGGCGCATCTAGCGCATATATAAAATCTCGTGGAAACAAGTCTTTTGATAAGTTTTCTCTTTCTTTGTCATCGTAATCTATAAAAATATTTGCATATGGAGTTGCTGTATATGCTACATAAGAACTTTTTTCAAAAAATTCCAAAATAGTTCTTATCCCTTTATTTATAGCCGTAGGGTCTTCTTTTTCTTTTGTATTTATGGATGCATAGTCGGATTCGTCGTCGATTAACAACATAGCGTGATCTTTAATTTTATTTTTATAGGTTGATTTTAACCAATCTACAACATTTTTAAGCGTATGCGCATTTTTTTTGATTACTAAAAGCAATGGGGTTTTGATATTATCGAGAGTTACCCCTTGCGAATTTCTAGCAGCATCTCGTTTGTTAAAATCTTCTGTTGTTTCTGTTGTAAGACAAACTGGTTGTTTTTGAATATCTTCTTTTATTAAGCCAACGCCAACTTTTTTGTCGCTATTTTTACCAACAAAAGCTTCATTTATTCGTATTTGTGTTTGTTTCCGCAAATTATTTTTATCGCCTGCAATCACAATAATAAATTTATATCCTATGTCCGCTGCTTTACTTATAAGCGATGAATAGTTTGCTGTTTTGCCAGATTGAACATGCCCAACAACCATACCGTATATGTCAAATTTGGCGTTTCTTGGATCTCCGATTTGATTCATTATCACATCGGTATCCTCATCTATCACTTTAAGGACTTTTGGTGGCAATTGTTTATTTAAAAATTCTTTTAGTCTATCCCAGTAAAAATTATCGTTTTTGGCTTTAACATTGTCGCTATACCAAGTTGTATCTCTTCTGTTTTGTTCTATGCCCTGAATAACCATACCCTGTTTCATTTCGACATCAAATTTTTTTTCAAGTTCTTTTTTTAGTTGTTTAAAATGCTCTTTTTGAAAATTACCATTGCCAAATATAATATTAGGATTTGGCATATTATTGACAATATCTTCTGCTGTTGTTATTGCCTCGTCTATATCGTTTTCGTGTAATTTTCCGTTAGATTTTTGATATTTCGGATTTAGTATTTGATTGCAGATAAATTCAAAAACTTTGTCGCGATCATAAAAATTATTCATCGAATAGCTCCTTGTTTTTTTTAAATATTTCAATTTTTTTAATTTCTTCGTCATTTAATCCCAACGCCTTTAAACATTCTAATATTTGTTGCTTTTCTTCATCGGAAATGATTTGTTTTTGCTTAAATTTAAAGGGATTTTGTTGAAGTTCTGCTTGTATTGCTTCAAGCGGAATATATGCTTCTAGTTGTTTTAAATATATTTGCAAAATTTTTTTGCTCTCATCGTCTAGTAAATTCAACAGTTTTAAATAAACAGGATTATTTTTGTTTATAGCAAAATGGCTCCTAGAATCTTCTTTAATTAAATCCCAAAATCTTATAACTGATTTATCATTTATTTTTCGCCCTCTAATAGAAAACGGTTTTCTTCCGTCTTCAATAGAGTGTTTAACTATGCTTTTTAATTTGTTTTTTAAATCTCCTTGTGGATTTGCTATGGATTTTTTAACATCAATATTCCAAAAATCATCTTGATCATTAGAAATTTCTATTTTTATACGAACTAATTTTGTTGCATCGCTAGGTTTAATAAGTCCCCACCATTGCCCATGTACCAGCAGTCTATCTGCGCGATATAGATAAAATCCTTGCGATTTTATATAACCTTCTCTTCCTCCATATTTTTCCCATTCGCTTTGAGAAACTTTGGAATGATGTGGCAAAATAAAAGGCGTTATTTTTATCTTCTTCCCACCATGCTGGATGATTTCAGGTGATTTTGTGTAGGTTGCGTAATTGTTTTGATTAAAAGGATTAAATGGCTGAATTAAATTATCGTTTAGATAAATTTGCATTTTTTTTCTGCCTATTACATTGTTTTCTAAAAAATTATGAAAAACTAATGCTAAATGATCTCTTAACACTTGTAATTGTTCTGTAAAATCTGAAATTTTATCAATATTTTCCCATATAACAAGCGTAGCGCTTTTATTTTTTAAAAAATCAGAATAAATTTCATCTAGCTCTTTATCGAATTTATCAACATCTACCGTTAATAACAACCATTTATTTTCTTTGGATATATAATCTAAATCCCAGCATTTGGCATAAATTTTTTCATCTTGTTTTGATACAACGGTTAGTTTCTTGCATTGCGAAAATGACGCTGTCTTTAAGCCAAGACCAAATTTGCCAAGAGCGTTTTGCTCTCTTTGTATGTATGGATCTTTTGATGAAAGGCGCATAGCCTCTTTTAATTCAAATTCGTTCATCCCGGCGCCGTTATCTAATATACAAACAATTGGTTTGGGTTTTTCAACGGCATAAATTTTAATTTCATTTGCAGATGCAGATATACTGTTGTCGATAATATCGGCAATTGCCACTTCAAATGTATAACCTATATCGCGAAGCGATTTTACAAAATTTGCAACATTTGGGCTAACTTCTTCTTGCATCAAGAACCCTAACGATTTCTTTTGCTATTTTTTCTACCATTGGGACAACAACAGAGTTTCCGGCTTGTTTGTATAATTGTGCCCTAGAAATATTATTCGGTAATTTGAATTGTTTTGGAAAACCTTGTAAATTAAAACATTCTTTGGGATTTAATCGTCTTATTATACCGTTATGTAAAATTATTGGTATATTATGTCCGCCAGCGCCCATATTTGCAGTCAAGGTCGGACAAACATTTGATTTATTTGCTCTTACATAATAGCGCCTGTATTGATAGACTGTTTTTTCATCTATAACGCTCTGCATTATTTTACGATGAATTTCGCTATTTTGATTATTGTAAATATCAGACTGTTCTATAAATTTATCATCTAAAAAGAATTTAATATCTTTTGGCTTTTCATTAATATGTTTTGGGATTTTAAATTTTGCCGATAAAGCATTTTTGCTATATTCTAATTCGTTTATTTTTATTGGTTTTAAAAATGAATATTTTTTCTCATCCTTAAATCCGACAATATAAATTCTTTCTCTTCCTTGTGGTATATTGGTGCATTTTGCCGCATTTAAAATAAATGGAATAAAAGAATAGCCGGCTTTTTCTATTTCATGTCTGATTGTTTCAAAGGTTTTTCCATCATCATGAGAAGCAAGCGTTCTAACATTTTCTAAAAAATATGCCTTTGGTTTCAACTCTTTTAGTAGCCTTGACGCTTCAAAAAATAATTGACCCCGCTCGTCTTTAAAACCTTTACCGTGTCCTGCCTGAGAAAATGGCTGACAAGGAAATCCTGCAACCAATATATCTATTGCATCTAATTCATTTTTAGTTAATTTTTTTATATCTTTTTGTATTAATTTGGTTGTTTTATGATTAAGTCTGTATGTTTCACAGGCGCTATTATCGATTTCGTTTGCCCAAATTACATTGCAACCAGAATTTTTAAACGCCTGGCAGATGCCACCGACGCCAGCAAATAAGCTACCTACTTTGTAAGGCAATAATAATCCTTTTATTTTTTATAAAATCATGAATTATATAATAATAAATTAACAAAATAGCGCGATAGTATCGAATTTATTGTCAAATTTAATGTTTAAATTTGACAATAAAAATAATCGTAAAATTTCTACGCTTCTAGTATTGCGCCACTGCTGGCGTTGGTTACTAGTTTTTGGTATTGGCGAAGCCATCTGCCCTCGACCTTTTTGCCCTCGTATTTCCACGCGGCACGGCGAGCGGCGATTTCTGCGTCGCTTAGACGGACATTTATGCTGAAATTATCCACATCGATATCGATTATATCGCCGTCTTTGAGTAGTCCTATCATACCGCCCTCGGCTGCTTCTGGGCTTACATGACCGATACTTAGCCCCCTTGTAGCACCGCTAAAACGCCCGTCTGTGATGAGCGCGACATCTGCGCCTAGCCCACGGCCCACGATTAGGCTAGTTGGGCTTAGCATTTCTTGCATGCCTGGACCTCCTCTTGGGCCCTCGTAGCGTATGACGACTACATTTCCTTTTTGCACTTTTCCGCCAGAAATCCCCTCGATTGCCTCATCTTGGCTGTTAAAGCAAATCGCCTTGCCACTAAATTTGCGCTCGCCGATGATTCCAGCTGCTTTTATAACACAGCCTTGCTCGGCCAAATTTCCAAACAAAATCGCTAGTCCGCCACGCTTAGAATACGCGTTTGCTACGGTGTGGATTATGTTTTCGTCCTTGATATCGTCGTTTTGGATACGCTCGCCTAGGCTTTCGCCACTGATTGTGAGTAAATTTAAATCAAGCAAAGAGCTATCAAATTTCGCAATCTCTTTCATTATCGCACCTAGCCCGCCTGCTTTTTGCACATCTTGCATATGAACTCCTGGTAGGCTTGGGCTGACTTTGGCTATGTGAGGCACACTGCGCGAAATTTCGTTTAATTCCGCGATATCAAGCGGTGCGCCCGCTTCGCGCGAGATTGCGAGCATGTGCAAAATTGTATTTGAGCTACCGCCCATTGCCATATCCATAACCATGGCGTTGCGGATCGATTTTTCGTTGATTAAATTTCGGATTTTAAATCTCTCATCAAGCGCAATTTCGCAAATTCTTCTAGCAGCTGCGCGTAATAATTCCTCGCGCTCAGGCGTAAGGGCTAGAATTGTTCCGTTGCCTTTAAGCGCGATTCCAAGAGCTTCGCATAGGGTATTCATTGAGTTTGCAGTAAACATACCAGAGCAACTTCCCCCACCAGGACATGCTGCGCACTCGATAGCTTTGAGTTCTTCTTCGTTAATCTTGCCAGTTTCATACGCGCCAACAGCCTCAAATGCGGTATTTAAATCGATTTGTTCGCCACCTAGCCCCTTGCCAGCAGCCATTGGACCACCACTAGCAAAAATCGTAGGCACATTTACTCTTAGCGCTCCCATTATCATACCAGGCACGATTTTATCGCAGTTTGGTATGCAAAGCAGGGCGTCTAGTTTGTGAGCGTTCATCACGGTTTCTATCGAATTTGCGATGATTTCGCGACTTGGCAAGGAATAAAGCATTCCGCTATGCCCCATTGCGATACCGTCATCGACGCCGATTGTATTAAATTCAAACGGCACACAGCCATTTTTACGAATTTCATCTTTTACGATTTTGGCATATTCGTTGAGATAAAAATGCCCCGGAATACACTCGATAAAGCTATTTGCCACGCCGATAAACGGCTTATCAAAGTCCTCGTCCTTTAATCCTGTCGCGCGAAAAAGTGAGCGGTGTGGTGTGCGTGTGTAGCCCTTTTTAACGATATCGCTTCTCATAAAAATCCTTTGAAATGAAATTTGGTGATTTTATCAAAATTTTAATAAATTTTAGCAGGTGAAATTTGGCAGAATTTAGTAGTTGCGAGAAAATCTCGCAACTAAATTTTATGCAAAAAATAGATAAACATAAAGCGATACTATCACCGCACCAGCAAAGGCTAGGTAAGCACCTGCTTTAATCATATCCATTTGTTTAATCATGCCAGTGCCAAAAACTAGGGCATTTGGCGGAGTTGCTACTGGCATTACAAAGGCACAACTTGCGCCGATACCAATAACGATTGTAAGTGTTTCTTTCGGCAAGCCCATGTGAGATGCTACACCCGCAAAAACAGGCACCAAAAGCGCAGCCGAGGCAGTGTTACTAGTAAATTCTGTAAGGCAGATGATAAATACAGCAGTTACTAAGAGTACCAAATACACAGGCGCGTCTTTGAAGGTATCAGCGACTAAATTTCCTAGCACGCTAGAAGCTCCCGACATGCCTAGCACCGCACTTAGCGTCAAACCGCCACCAAATAGCATCAAAACACCCCACTCTGTGTTTTCTGCCACATCGTGCCATTTAGCAAGGCCTAGCATTACCACAGCGATTGCAGCGCACACAGCGACATAGGAGTCGTCGATTTTAAAGCCGATTACCTTGCTAATGTCTTTTGAGAAAATCCACGCAAACGCAGTAATTACGAAAACTATGACGGTAAGTATGCGCTTGTTGTTCCATGGAATTTCTTCGAGCTCGATCTCGACTTTGTGATTTAAATTTGGGCGGAAGACCAAATATAGCACCACTAACATTAATGGAAGCATTAAAAGCATTACCGGAAGTCCAACCTTCATCCAATCAGCGAAATTCCAGCCCAAAGCCTCAGCTGCGATGATGTTTGGCGGTGAGCCAACAATCGTGCCAAGTCCTCCAATACTAGCTGAATAGGCAATTCCTAAGAGTAAAAAGACGATTGTGCCACGATCTTCTTTTTTCTTTGTGTCTAAATTTGCGCAAATTCCAAGCGCAAGCGGTAACATCATCGCAGCGGTTGCGGTATTTGATACCCACATTGATAAAAGCGCAGTTGTGATACATATCAAAATCGCAGCCACGCCAAGGCGTCCGCCGGCTTTTTGGATAAGCCATGTTGCGATTTTTTTGTCGAGTTTTTGCATGTGAAGTGCCGTAGCTAGGGCAAATCCACCAAAAAATGTAAAAATCGTAGGGTTTGCGAAATTTGCCAAGGCATTTTTTAGCGTCAAAGCCGTAAATTCGCCGTCTTTGCCAAATTTACCAATCCCAATCGCCACAGCCAAAACTGGCACCATAAGCGCTGTAATTGTGATATGCACGGCCTCCGTAAGCCACATAATCGCGATAAATGCCAAAAGCGCCAAGCCTTTTTTGACATTTGGCTCAAACGGCAAGACATTGTAAAGCGCAAATGCGATCAACGCCGCTACTATCGCAATGATAATGCCACGCTTCGGAAACGAATCAACATCGGTTAGTTGCGCTACTTCTGCAACTTCTTCCGAGTTTTGCGGTTCTAGGTCTGGGAAGTTGTGCCCACGCACCTTGATTTGATCAGGCATGTTACTCCTTTTTTGTAAGATTTTATGAATAATACAAAATTAGGTTGGAAATTTATTAAAATTGCGTTAAATAAAATTTGAAAATTTTTTTGTGCGTTACTTATGGTAACAAAATTTTAAAATTTGGCGAAATTTTAAAATTTTTATAAAATAATATTAATAAATTTTATCCTTTAAATTTGATTTAAATTACAAATTTTCACAAATTTAAAATGTGTAATGGTCAAATTTAAACGCTCTGCGCGCATAAATTTGACCTAAAAATTATTGAAGCGGGATATTTTCGCCGTTTAGTTGCAATAAATTTGAAGCCTTATCGTAGCTAAAATCAAGCTTTACGCCATTTCCCTCAGGGCGTAAAAACTGCGCCGAATACAGCTCGATTAGCGGTGCGAACGGGCGCAGGCTATCGTAATCAGAGATAAACTCACTAAGGCTTGTGTCGATTTTAGCACTTCCGCTGGCGCTCATTTTCGCAAACAGTGTTTCCTCATCGACGAAATCGCCCACGACGCCCTTTGCGCTAAGGCTAAATTTTTTGCCGACGCTATTTTCAAAAGATAAATTTTTCAAATTTAGCGAAATATCATCTTTGAGCAAATCTCTTAAAATTTGCGGATTTTTCGCTAGTTCCTCTGCTTTGTTTTGGTTCGCAAATGCAAGCTCGCGGTAAAGTTTTTCACTCATAGCGATGTCGCTATCGATTGCGACATTTCGCACTAGCACATCTGCGACTTTGAGGCTTGCTATGCGTGATTTATCGTCCATAAAGTATTTTCCGCCACTAATCTTAGTCTCGCCCTCGCTAGAAGCGTCATTTGCGACGATAAATCTATCGCCCTCCACGGTGATTAGGGCGTTTTTAAGGCTGGAAGTATAGCTCATATCAGCTAAGAAATAATCCACTAGCTCTGCGCCATTTTTGACGCCGTTTTTGTATTTCATATCGTAGTTAAGGCCCCGCATTTCGATATCCACACCCTCTACGCCATAAACGAAAAATTTATCTAAACTCAAATTTAGGGTTTTAAAAATTTCGCCATTTAAATCGCTAACTCCGCCAAAATTTAGCCCGCTTAAATTTATCATCACCCCCTCGTTTGAGTATTCGGCGTCTGAAATTTGGGTGATAAATTTAATATCAGTTGCGATTGTGACGCGGTTTGTAACGATTTCCTCGGTTTTGAAAAATTGTTTTAAAATTTCGGCATAGTGTGGGGTAGTGATTTTGATTTTGCCCTCGATTTGCGCGCCATCAGCGATATTTGCGACACTGTGCGCGATAGTATAATCATACCTAAACTCCAAATCCTGCGGGAAAATCTCATCCATTTCGGAATTTAACTTTTGCAAATCCTTAGCTTCTGTCTCGCCATGCACGCTAGCTACGACTGCGACTAGCTGATCTTTTAGGGTTTGTTTTTTAATCACGCCGATAAAATATCCAGCAGACGAGCTATCGCCTCGGTCGAATTTACGCTCTTTGACCTCGAAAAACTGGCTATTTTCTAGCATTTGGTTAATGTATTTTTCGGCTAGCTCGCCTGCTTTGTTGCCAACTACGCTATCAATAGCCTTAGCGATAGGGTTTGCGGGCGCACTTTGCTCTACTTTTGGCTCGTTTTGGCTCTCGCCCTTATCTTTGCTTGGCAAAAAGGCAAAACCCAAAATTAGCACGATTACAGCCACTATGGGAACAAGAAATTTTTTCACAGCTTCTCCTTAAAATTTGGATTAAATTCAAAAAGACATTGTAACCAAAAATAATAAAATTTTAAATTATCTATCTTTAACCAAAACAAAGATATAATTTCGCCATTAATCAAAATCAAAATTTAGGATATTTCTATGTCAAAACAAACAAAGTATATTTTTGTGACGGGTGGCGTGTTAAGCTCCCTTGGCAAGGGTATTGCGGCGGCATCGATTGCGACACTTTTGAAGCACTCGGGGCTAAAAGTTCGCATGCTAAAAGCAGATCCATACATCAATGTCGATCCAGGCACTATGAGCCCGCTAGAACACGGAGAGGTTTTTGTCACTGATGACGGGGCTGAAACTGACCTTGATTTGGGACATTATGAGAGATTTTTGGACGAAAATTTAAGCCAAGATAACAACTTCACCACAGGCAGAGTTTATAGCGCAGTAATCGAGCGCGAGCGCAGAGGGGATTATCTAGGCAAGACTATTCAAGTAATCCCGCATATCGTGGGCGAGATCGTGCGCCGTATCAAAAAAGCGGGCGAAGATAACGACATTTTAATCGTCGAAATCGGCGGAACCGTGGGCGATATCGAGGGTTTGCCGTTTTTGGAGGCGATAAGGGCTATGAGAGTGGAGCTTGGGCGCGCAAACACCATGAATATCCACCTAACGCTAGTTCCTTATATCAAGGTCGCTGGCGAGCTAAAAACCAAACCAACTCAGCACAGCGTGGGCGAGTTGCGCCGTATCGGTATCAGTCCTGATATGATAATTTGTCGTTCTGAAATGCCTTTAAATCGAAATTTAAAGGATAAAATCGCGCTAAGTTGTGGCGTGGATAAAAACTGCGTCATCGAAAGCCCAGATAGCCAAAGCATATATCAAATTCCACTCGCATTTATGAGCCAAGGAATTTTAGAGCCGATTGCAAGCTTCCTAAATTTAGGCGTTTTAAAGCCAGATATGAGCAAATGGGACAGCCTAGTCAAGCGCGTAATCGCTCCGACTAATGAGACCACAATCGCATTTGTAGGCAAATATATCGACCTTAAAGAGAGCTACAAATCCCTAACCGAGGGCATTATCCATGCAGGGGCTACTCTGGATACTAGGGTAAATCTCAAATGGATTGATAGCGAAAAAATAGAAGAGTCAAATTTAGATGAAATGCTAAGCGATGTAAATGGCGTGCTAGTAGCTGGGGGATTTGGCGTGCGTGGCGTAGAGGGCAAAATTTTAGCCATAAATTACGCTAGGACGCACAAAGTGCCGTTTTTAGGCATTTGCCTTGGTATGCAATTATGTATAATCGAATTTGCACGAAATGTGCTAGGCATAAAGGACGCAAATTCAATCGAATTTGATGAAAACACCAAAAGTCCGCTTATTTATCTCATCGATAGCTTTATCGACGCAAGTGGCAAAAAACAAATCCGCACGCACAAAAGCCCGCTAGGTGGGACTATGCGCCTTGGCGGATACGACTGCGATACCAAAAAAGGCTCGCTTTTAGCCAAAATTTATGATGGCGCAAAGACCATTAGAGAGCGCCACAGACACAGATACGAGGCAAACCCTGAATATAGAGCCGAATTTGAAAAAGAGGGTTTAATCGTATGTGGCGAATCAAACGGCCTAATCGAGGCGGTAGAGTTAAAAAATCATCCGTTTTTTCTAGGTGTGCAGTTTCACCCAGAATTTACTAGTCGCTTAGTGCGCCCAAATCCTGCGATTTTGGGCTTTATCGAAGCTTCTATTAAAAATGTTAGGTAAAAACGAAGTAAGGGAAATTTTACAATCGAGGTTTGCAAATGATAAACACACAAAACTTAGTGAAATTCCCTTACCAAGCCAGCTCAAAGATATCTATAAGGCTGCATTGCGTATAAAAACTGCCATTGATGAAAATGAACGCATAGCAGTCGTGGGTGATTACGATGTCGATGGCATCGTAAGCACCGTGATTATGAGCGACTTTTTTAACCAAATCGGCGCAGATTATGTCATAAAAATCCCGAACCGCTTCACTGACGGATACGGACTAAATAACGAAATAATCGATGAATTAGAGGGTATCGGGCTGATAGTTACCGTTGATAACGGCACTTCGGCGATAGAAGCAGCGCAAATTTGCGCTAAAAAGGGCATTGATTTAATTATCACAGATCACCACATGCCACCACCAATCCTGCCAGAAGCCTACGCTATCGTCAATCCAAAACAACCAGACTGCACCTTCCCAAATGTCGAAATTTGCGGGGCGCAGGTCGCGTGGTATCTAGTGGGCGCGCTCAAAGAAACCCTTGGCGTGAATTACGATATGTCTAGCCTAATGGATATCCTAATCATCGCCATAATCGCCGATATGATGGAGCTTAGAGATATGAATAGGGCGCTTTTGCGCTATGGTATCAAAAAGCTAAACAACTCAAATCGGGCTTGTTTTAAGGCGATTAAAGAGCATTATTTCAAAAAACATTTCGAATTCGACGATATTAGCTACACAATTGCTCCGCTGATTAACTGCACGGGGCGCATGGATGATGCGACGATGTCGTATAAATTTCTGTGTGCGCGCGATATCAGAGAGGCAAATCAATACCTAAAAATGATAGATCACATCAACAACTCTCGCAAAGAGGAGGAAAAGGCCCTTTACGAGCAAATCGCGCAAAGTATCAACGAAGACGACAATATCATCGTGGTTTGGGGTGATGAGTGGCACGAGGGGATCATCGGAATCGTGGCTTCGCGCCTAAGCAAAACTTACAAAAAACCAGCGATTGTTTTTAGCGTGCATGAGGACCGCGCCAAGGGAAGTGCTAGAAGCGTGGGGAAATTTGATATTTTAAATTTAATCTCATCGCAGGCTGAAATTTTAACCACTTACGGCGGGCATAAGGGTGCAGCTGGTGTGGGGATTGAGCCTGCGAATTTGGAGGAATTTAGGCGCAGGGTAAATGCGAAAATCACGCCTGATGATTTGGAGGATTTCAGAGCGGCGGACGATTTGCTAGGCGAGCTAGAAGTTTCGCAAATCGACTTTGAACTGCTTGAAATTTTGGAATTTTTCGAGCCTTACGGGCAGAAAAATCCAAAGCCTGTGTTTAATATCTGTGGTGCGAGTGTGGGCAATGTGCGCCAAATCGGCAAAGATGGCAAACATATCAAAATGAGTATCCAAAAAAACGGCGCCAGCGTCGAGGCGCTGTGGTTTAACTATGATTTTTTGCCACGCGAAAATCAGAGAGTGGATTTGATTTTTAGCATAAATAAAAATAATTTCAGAAGTGTAATCTCGCCAGAACTTGTGATAAAGCAGATGAGCCCAGCTGAGTAAGCCATGAAATTTGGGTTAAATTTAGCGTGAATTTAGCCCAAATTTAGGATTTTTTCCATTGTTTTACCTCCATTACATCTCCCATCATATCTTCATCGCCCTCTTCTTCATCAAGCCACCACCACTCTTTCACATTATCGATAAACCATTTTTCCTTTATCAAATAAACATAAGCAAAACTGCCTAAACTAGAAAAACCATTTTCGCCCCTAATGGCATAATATGTGTTTTTGTCTTGCTTTTGCATATTGCACTCTTTGGCGATTTTGTCAATCTGTGCGTAAAGCGTTTCTGGGCGGTATTTGCCCTCGCGCAGGATTTTTTCCTCGTCAAGGACAAATCTCGTTCCCATTAGCGGATAGGTGCTATTTTCACCACTCATTTGCCCTCGCCTTTGTTTTTCATCTTTGCAAGTGCATCAAGTGCGCTTTCATAGGCTTTTTTGCTGATTTCACGCGCTTTTTGGCTCATATTTTTCGCCATATCCGTTTTGATTTCGCTAAGTTTTTCGCTCATTTCCTTTTTAAAGCTACCGAATTTCTCATCAAGCTCGAAATTTTCGATAATCCTCTCGCCCTTTTCCTTCCATTGCGCGCTTAGATCCTTGGCTTTTTCGCCAAATTTCATTTCGCTGATTTTATCGCTTAGCACCTCGCCAAGCTCGCTATAAATTTTCTTAAATTTCGACAAATACCCGCCAAATTCCTCTTGCGCTAATTTTTCGATTTCGCTTTTGGCTGGCTCGCCAGCGCGAGAGATTGCGTCGCTTAAAACAGCTGTGAAAATGTCGCTAGTCTGGGCGATTTGTGCCTTTTTTTGCTCCAAGGTCTGCACGCTCTCATCAGGGCTCACGCTCATATCGTCTAGGTATTTTTCAGCCACTTTGGTGATCGCATCATACACGCCAAGCACAGCTCCGCGGATTAGTGCAGGGGCAGTGTTTTTGCTCTCGTTTGCCACGAAAATCGCGCTTTCGATGATGAGTTTGGCTATCTCTTTTAGGCGGAAGCGGGTAAATTCGCCCTCGCTAATAGCGTAAAATGCGATATTTTTCGCCGTATGATGCGCCGTATCCTCGATATCATCGCCGTTTTCAAGCACGCTGATAAACGCCATTTCGCTAGCTTCCTTCAAAACATCGGCAAGCAAAAGCGAGTTTTTGCTAAGCTCGCCAAGAGCGTCAGCGACTATGATTTTTTCATTTTCGCCCAAATTTGGGAGCAAATTTTCGATTTTTTCGTAGCCGTTTTCGACTAAATTTAAAAGCTCTCTTTGTGAGGCTAGGATTTTTTTGCGCAAATCGTCGTATTCGTAAAACAGGCTATAAAGCTCCTTTTCGCCCTCTTCGCAAAGTGCCTTTTTCGCGCCGTTTATGACAGATTTGGCGTTTGATTTGTTTAAAATTTCAAGCTCACCTAGCTTGGCGCAAAGTGCGCTAGTAAGGGTTGCAAATTTAGCGGTTTTCTCATTTTTACTTAAATTTCCAAATTCGCTTTCGCACGCTAAAAATGCCAAATTTTCGATACTTTCAGTAATTTGCGCCTCGCTTGCGCTGCGTAAATTCTCGCCAAATTTAGCTAGTAATTCCTCTTTCATACTCTCTCCTATAATACAAATTTAAAATTTTTCTTTAATTTCTCAAAAACGCCCAGCCTGTGAGCCTCGCTGGCTACCAAGACCGAAATATCAAAGCTTGCGTATTTTCCGCCGTTTGAAAATTTCGAAAATTTCAGGCTGTATTCCTCGTTAGCTAAAACTTCGTCAATCTTTTCTTTTTTTTGCGTGGCGCACTCGATGATGACCTTGTATTTCCACTGCGCCGGATAGGCGATTACAGGCTTACTCTCTAACATACACGCCACTTTTGCCACCCTCTTTGCGCTCTAAGATTATGTCTGAAATGCGCATTGATTTATCCACGGCCTTAACCATATCATAAATGGCTAGTAAGCCCACGCTCACGCCAGTTAGAGCCTCCATTTCGACCCCTGTTTTGCCTGTGATTTTCACGGTGACTGATAATTTAAACGCACTAGGAAGCTCTGTTATTTGCGTTTTTACCGAATTTATCATTAGCGGGTGGCACATTGGGATTAGTTCGCTTGTCTTTTTTGCCCCCATGATAGCTGCTACAACGGCGGTTTGAAGCACGGGGCCTTTTTTGCCATCACCCTCTTTGACTGCGCGAAACGCAGCCTCGTTTAGGTGGATTATCCCGCTGGCTGTGGCTACACGCTCGGTGTCGTCTTTGGCGCTGACATCGACCATGCGTGGCATATTATTTTCATCTATGTGTGTTAGCATTGATTTTCCTTGGAATTTGATTTGGCGGGATTATAGCAAATTTTTGGGCATAAAAAAAGCCTAGACCCGAAAGCCTAGGCAAATACAAAAAGGAGGTTTTTATCTTGTCGGACAGGGGGATTATACTACTAGTTTGGTAAATAAATGATTAATATGTGATATAAAAATGATAATTTAAGTATATTTTAATATGCGAAATTTGGGAATTTCGCATATTTTTTTATTTTCAGACTTTAAACATTTTCATCAATGTGCCAAGATCAAGCCCAGCTTGCCCACCATTGTCTGCGCCAAAACCAGCCTTGTTTCCGCCACCGATGATATTGCCTAGGATTCCGCCTAGATCGTTCATATCGATTTTGCCGTCGCCGTTTGTGTCAAATTTCGCCACAGCAAGCTTGCCGATAAGCGCGGTAAAATCTACGCCTGAATTATCCACTGAGTTTGCGTTTGCCTTCGCTCCACCGCCTAAAAGTCCGCCTAACACAGCTCCAATCATATCGCTGCCGCCGCCATTTCCCATAGCATTTGCAGTGTTGCCTTTTAAAAAGTTATTGCTAACGCCGGCGATTAGGGCATTTACTTGATCATCAGGCAGATCGACGCCTAAAAATTTCTCGATAAATGCAACTGGGTTTGCTTGGAAATTGCTGACATTTCCCTCATCGCTTTTTAGCGCAGAAACCATTTTCATAAGTGCGTTTAAATCCATAATAGCTCTCCTATCATTAAAAATTTGGCTGATATTTTAGCAAAATTTTAATAACAATCATTAAAATTTACCTTTTTTACCTAAAATTACGCAAAAATTTTCAAGGAGAAAAAATGAAAAGATTTTATCTTGTTTTGGCGATTTTATGCGGTTTAACTCACGCAAATGAGGATAGCGACAAGCTATTTGGGGATACTAAAATTTCCTTGCCGTGCGATTTAAACACAGCCTCGTGCATTAGCAATGCAGGTGGCGAGAGTGCGAGCTTTACAATCATACCAGCGCCGATTGTAGCGATGAGCGAGAGCGAGGTTGTGGTAAGCGGGATTTTGCGTGAGCTAAAAAATCCAACCCTAAAAATCAAAGGAATTAGCATGAATATGGGAAATTTCGAAAGCCCGCTTGTCCGCTTTAACGACGGCTCATACCATGCTAAAATCATGGTCGCAGCCTGCCACAGCCCTATCATGCGCTACAAACTCGAAATTTTCGAAAACGGCGAAAGCACAGGGCATTTTATCTATTTTGATTTGCGCAAAACGCCAAAACACAAATAAATCAAATTTTGCATAATTAGGCAAGAAATTTGCAATATTGTTCTATTAAAATTTTAAAAATTTTGGTATAAAAAGGTAAATTTATCACAAGGAAAATTTATGCAAACATTAAAACAAATGCGATTTAGTGGCGAAAGAGCACTTTTTGGCGCGAAAAATTTAAAAATAGAAAATTCTGTTTTTTGCGACGGCGAATCACCGCTGAAAGAGAGCTCTGACATAATCGTGCAAAACTCAAAATTTGAGTGGAAATATCCGTTTTGGTATGCGAAAAATATCGAAATCTCAAACTGCCTTTTCGATGAAATCGCGCGCGCAGGTATCTGGTATAGCCAAAATTTAAGGCTAAGTGATTGCGTTTATGGCGCGCCAAAGGGGCTTCGCAGAGTAAAAAATGCGCACATTGAAAATGTCCAATTCACTGACGCGCTAGAAACCCTGTGGCACTGCGAGGATATCGTGCTTAAAAATATCAGCGCAAAAGGCCCATATTTCGGGCTTGATTGCCAAAATTTAGAAATACAAAATTTAAATCTTTTTGGCGATTATTGCTTTGACGGTTGCAAAAATGTGAAAATCAAAAATTCAAAACTTCTTAGCAAAGACGCGTTTTGGAACTGCGAAAATATCCTAATCGAGGATTGTTTCATCGCGGGCGAGTATTTTGGCTGGAATTCCAAAAATGTCACTCTGAAAAACTGCAAAATCGAAAGCCTGCAAGGATTTTGCTATATGCAAAATTTGCGCCTAGAAAACTGCGAGCTCATAAACACGACCTTGGCGTTTGAATTTAGCGATGTGCATGCCCAAATCATCGGCGAAATCGACAGCGTGAAAAACCCGCGCTCAGGGCTAATCAAAGCCGCTAAAATCCGCGAGCTGATCCAAGACGGCGCGACAGATGCGAGCAAAACAGAGATTATCACTGAATTAAGGGCGTAAAATGGCGTATGAATTTGACAATCTGCCAAACCGCGCTGGCACAAAATCGCTAAAATGGGAAGTAGGTGAGGGCGAGCTTGCAATGTGGGTTGCGGATATGGATTTTGCCGTAGCGCCAGAGATTTACGAGGCATTAAAAAATCGCTTGGAAGAGCGCGTGTATGGATATAGTGTGCTAGATGAGCAGTGGGAAAATGCCTATACTTCGTGGTGGAAAAGGCGCCATAATTACGAAATCAAAAAAGGCTCTCTAACTTACGCTGGTGGCACGCTAGCAGCGATAAATTCGCTAATTCGCAAGCTTAGCGCGCCCGGGGAAAATGTCGTAATCCTAACGCCTGTTTATAACTGCTTTTTTTACTGCATTAAAAATATGGGCAGAAATACCCTTTCTTGTGAGCTTAGATACGAAGAGGGCGAGTATTTCATCGACTGGGGAAATTTGGAATTTTGCCTAAAAGAGGCGCAAACATCGTTATTACTGCTTTGCAATCCGCACAATCCTATCGGCAGGACCTTGCGCAAAGACGAGCTAATGAGAATCGGCGAGCTATGCGAAAAATACGGCGTCATCGTCATCAGCGATGAGGTGCATTGCGATATCACTGAGCCTGGCGTAAATTACACCGCGTTTGCCGCTGCTAGCGAGGTTTGTGCGAATTTAAGCGCAAATATCATAGCTCCCACAAAGGCGTTTAATATCGCTGGTTTGCAAACAGCGGCTGTTTTTACCCCAAATCCAAAACTGCATAAAAAAGTCAGTCGCGCGCTAAATGGCGATGATATCGCAGAGCCTAGCTTTTTTGGGCTAATTGCGGCGGTTGCGGCGTTTGAGAGGGGCGAAGCGTGGTTGGAAGAAATGAGAGCGTATGTGAGCGCAAACCGAGCTTTTGCCAATGAATTTATCGCGCGCGAACTGCCAAAAGTGCGTAGCGTAGCACAAAATGCGACATATTTAATGTGGCTTGATGTAAGTGGGTATTGCGATGAGGGCACGAAATTAGCCAAATTTATCCGCCAAAAAACAGGGCTTTTCCTAAGCCACGGCGCGCAATACGGCAAGGGCGGAGAGAAATTTTTGCGATTAAATATCGCAACTTCGCGCAAAAATGTGATTGATGGTCTATCTAGGCTAAAAACTGCGCTTGATTTATGGGAAGGACAAATTTAAATTTCGACATAATATGTCAAAATTTCACGCTAAAATAGTGGAAATTTTAGAAAAGGAGCGCGAAATGAAAAAGATTTATTTCACAATCACTGGGCTAAATTTCTACTATGGGTGGGAATTTTTGAAGGAAAATATGGTCGTAAATCTCGAAAAAGAGCCAGATAATAAATACGACCGCGAGGCAATCGTCGTGAAATTGGAGGGTTTTGGTAAAATCGGCTATGTCGCAAACAGCACCAAAACTGTCATCGGCGAGAGCATGAGTGCAGGTAGGCTTTACGATAAATTTAAGAAAAAGGCAAAAGGTAAAGTTTTATTTGCGAGCGAGCGGGGCGTGATTTGCCGTTTTAAAGGCTAAAATTTAGGCGCAAAATTTGGTGAAATTTTGAAATTTGATAAAATTTTGAAATTTAAAGAAATTTGGTAAATTTGGGGCGAATTTGCCCCAAATTTTAACTTAGAACTAAAATCGGCACAAGAGCGTTGTGCAAGATATCCTCTGAAACGCTTCCTACAAAAAGCTTTTTGAAAAAACTCTTCGTAAATGCGCCAGTCGCGATTAAGTCTAGGTTGTTGGCGCGGCGATATTTGATAATCTCATCGCCTGGCACATCGCCTGAGACGCTTACAAATTCGGCGTTTTCGCCTTTTAAAATTTCTCTTGCGATTTCAAGCGTTTTTTGCGATTCCTCGGCGTCGTTATTTACATTTATGACATATTTTTTCGCGTCTTTTAGAAGTTTGGCCTCTTTTGTGAAATTTAGAGTTTTTTGCGCAGCCTCTGTGCCGTCAAATGCCACAAGCACGGAGTTTATCGGGCTAAAATCTTTATTTACCAAAAGGGCTGGAACTTTCATTTCTTTAATCAGCATAGTTGCGTTAAAGCCCACATCTTCGCTGTTTGTGCCCTTTATGCCTAGCACGAAAATTCTAGCCTCGTCTTTGTATTCTTCGATGATTTCGATAAAATCGCCGTCGCGCAAAATCGCGCTAGCGCTCACGCCCTGAGCCTTTGCCTCATCTACGCATTTATCTAGCCATGCTTTGATTTTACTCTCATCTACTTCGTTGTCTTTGCCGTCAAACGCCCCATACTGCGATATTACCATATCATTTTCGCCCAAAACTATCCCGCCAGCTGCAAGTCCGTAAAAATTTTGACCAAGCTCTGGGGTTTCGATTACATGGATAAACACAGCCTCGGCGTCAAGACGCTTTGCAGTGTAGATTCCATAATCGCAAACAGGTTTTAAAAGCGCATTTTCATCAACACAGATAAATACTTTTTTGCTCATAGCTATCCTTTTGATTAAAATTCGAAAGAGAATAGCAAAATTTTGAATAAATTTCGTTTAAATTTCACTATTTTTTATTTTTCGTCGCCTTTTTCGATAAATTCAAAATAATCGCTTGAATTTTCATCAAAAGTGCGGTTTTTCGTGTGATGGTAGTATAGATACGCTAGGCCAACGGGTGCGATGATGATAGAAAACGCAAAAAGCACTATCATAACTACAAGTTTCCAAATGAGCAAAAACACGGCATTTACGATAAAAAAGTTGTTTCCGATGATGAAATTTACGATACTTTCATATACAAATCTCGCATACGGATACAAAAGCGCGCAAATCGCATAAAATATATAGATGAAAAAATCCATGCCAGCGAATTCCTTGCCAGTCCTTGCGCTCATACTTTCTGCTGAGTAGCTTTGCGCCCAGATCAAAATCACAGCCAAAACTGCGCCAAAGATAAAATGTCTAAAATAATACGCCTTGTCTAATCCGCCAAAAGTTTTTTGCCAAATTCCCATGAAATTTCCTTTTTAAAATTTAAAAAGGGGATTATAGTTCCCCATTAAAAACAGATAAAATTTTGATTAAATTTGATTTATAGATAAATTTAGCTTTACAGCCCTGCGTTTGCAATCGCTTCGGCTTGTGCGTTTGTGATGAGCGGATCGATGATTTCATCAAAAAGCCCGCCTGCCATTATCGCGTCTAAGCGATAAAGTGTTAAATTTATGCGGTGGTCGCTAATGCGGTTTTGCGGGTAGTTGTAAGTGCGAATTCGACCGCTTCTATCGCCGGTGCCGACTTGATCTTTTCGTTCGGCGCGCTCTTTTTCTAGGCGTTCTTGCTCTTGCAAGTCATAAAGCCTAGCTTTTAGCACTTTCATCGCAGCTTCTTTGTTTTTGTGTTGGCTTTTACCGTCTTGGTTGGTTACGACTAGACCTGTCGGTATATGGGTGATACGAACGGCGCTATCAGTTGTATTTACAGACTGTCCGCCATGCCCTGAGCTACGCATGACATCGATACGCAAATCGCTATCTTTGATTTCGATTTCGCTATCTTCGATTTCCGGCATTACAGCAACCGTGATAGCAGAGGTATGCACGCGTCCTTGACTTTCGGTTTCAGGCACCCTTTGGACTCTGTGTGTGCCGCCTTCGAATTTAAGCCTTGAATACGCTCCGTCGCCCTTAACAAGCAAAATAACTTCTTTAAAACCACCCACGCTTCCTTCGCTTTGGCTGACAATCTCGCATTTATAACCGCGAAGTTCGGCATAACGCAAATACGCCCCTAGCAAATCTCCCGCAAAAAGCGCAGCCTCGTCGCCACCGGTTCCGGCGCGAATTTCAAGGAAGATATTTTTATCATCATTTGGATCTTTTGGAAGAAGTAAAATTTTGATTTGCTCTTCGAGTTCGTCTTTTTCGAGTTCTAAATTTTTAAGCTCCTCTTTGGCAAGCTCGCCAAGCTCAGGATCGCCTAATAAATTTTTGTTTTCCTCGATATCAGCGACAACCTTTATATACCTATCTGCGGCGTTTTTTATCGGTTCGATACCTCTTTGCTCTTTGGAAAGCTTTGTCATATTTGAAATATCGCTTGCGATACCTGGATCACTAAGGAGCCGTGAAAGCTCCTCGTATCGGTCTAAAAAGGGTTGTAATTTTTGGGCTAACATTTAATGATAATTATGCGACTTTTAGTGTATTTACTAGTTTTGCCAAGCGGCTAACTTTTCTGCTTGCAGTTTCTTTTTTCAAAAATCCACGGCTAACGAAAGCGTGGAAGCTTTGATTAACTACTTTTAGCGCTGCCTCGGCTGCTGCTAGGTCTTTACTATCTACTGCTTCTCTTACCGCTCTTGTCATGTTTTTTACTCTTGTGCGGTAAAATCTATTGCGCTCTGTTTTTTTCACAGTTTGTCTAGCGCGTTTTTCGGCTGATTTGTGATTTGCCATTTTTATCCCTTTAAATGAAAATATTAAACTCGTGATTATACTACAAAAATTTTAAGCGTTGCTGAAATTAAGCAATTTTTAAAAGAAATTCGATTATTAAACTTTTTTTGCTAATATTGCGAGAATTTTGATTTATAAAGGATTAAATTTATGAAACTTTTCGGAACTGACGGCGTCAGGGGCAGAGCGGGCGAGTTTTTGACAGCCGAACTTGCTATGAGATTAGCTATGGCGGCTGGAATTTATTTTAGGAAAAATTCCGTTACAAATATGATTTTAGTCGGTAAAGACACTAGGCGAAGCGGTTATATGATAGAAACTGCGATTGTGGCTGGACTTACTAGCGTGGGATACAATGTCCGCCAAATCGGCCCTATGCCAACACCTGCTATTGCGTTTTTGACAGAGGATATGCGCTGTGATGGTGGAATTATGATAAGCGCTTCGCATAATCCATACTATGATAATGGCATTAAATTTTTCGATCACACAGGCTTTAAGCTCGACGAAAAAGAGGAAGCCGAAATCGAAAAAATCTATTTTAGCGACGAGTTAATCGCAGAGGCTAGAAAGCAAATGATGGAAATTGGCGTGGCAAGGCGCGTCGATGATGTTATTGGCAGATACATCGTCCAGCTTAAAAATTCTTTTCCAAAAAACAAAACCCTGCACGGACTTCGCATTGTGCTTGATTGCGCAAATGGCGCAAGCTACAAGGTCGCTCCGACGGTGTTTAGCGAGCTTGGCGCAGAAGTGATAGTCCTAGGCGATGAGCCAAATGGAAAAAATATCAACGAAAATTGTGGCGCCTTGGCTCCGCAAAATTTGGCAAGCGAAGTAAAAAGATTGCGCGCTGATGTAGGATTTGCCTTTGACGGGGACGCTGATAGATTGGTCGTAGTCGATGATAGCGGTCAAATTTTACACGGAGATATTTTGCTTGGCGTTTTGGCGCTGTATTTAAAAGAGCTTGGCAAGCTTCAAAACGACCAAATCATCGCAACCGTGATGAGTAACGGCGCGCTTGATGATTTTTTGGCGAAACACAAAATCGCTGTGCATAGGTGCAGTGTGGGCGATAAATTTGTGCTAGAAATGATGAAAGAGAAAAAGGCGAATTTCGGCGGAGAGCAAAGCGGACATGTGATTTTTGGCGATTATGCTAAGACTGGCGATGGAATCGCCTCTGCGCTTCAATTTGCTGCTTGTATGCTTGGTATGAATAAAAAAGCGAGTGAATTAGCAAATTTAATCAAGCCGTATCCGCAAATTTTGCGAAATTTAAAGATTACAAATAAAAAACCGCTTGAAAAAATCGCTGGGCTAAAAGAGCTTGAAGAAGAGATCAAAAAAGATAAAATTCGCACGCTGTTTCGCTACTCTGGCACGGAAAATTTGATCCGTTTGCTTTTTGAGGGCAAAAACGCAAAAGCTCTGGAAAAATGGGCGAACGAAGCAGAAAAATTTTTCAAAAAAGCGTTAAATGACTAGAAAATTTATTAAATTTGTCCTGATTTTTACGCTTGTTTTGGCGCTTGATCAATTTATAAAATTTATATTTTTAAATGGTTTTTCGTGGGAGGGTGAGTATTTTTCGCTGATACTGACCTTTAATAGAGGCGTGGCGTTTTCGATGTTAGCTTTTTTGGGCGAGAGTTTGAAATTTATCCAGCTTGGGCTAATCGCGCTTTTGGCGTGGTATGTTTTTAGCCAAAAAGAGCTTTTTAACGCTCACTATCTGCCTTTTGGCATTTTGCTTGGAGGCGGGGTTTCAAATGTGCTAGATCGCTTTATCCACGGCGGAGTTGTGGATTATGTGGCGTGGCACAAATGGTTTGAATTTGCGGTTTTTAACTTTGCTGATGTGATGATTGATTTAGCAATTGTCATATTTTTGTGGCAAAATTTGAAAATTTCAAAGAAAGGCAAAATTTGAAAAGAAACAATTATATCGCGTATGCGCTGTGGTTTGCCGGAGCTTTTTCGTGGGCTGTGGGATTGCCGATTGGTGGCGGTTTGCACCGAATTTATTGTGGTAAATTTGTCAGTGGATTTGCGCAAATCGGGCTGTATTGGGCTGGGATTTTTACGCTGTATTTTTTGCTAGGGCTTGTGATTTTGCCGATTTGGCTTCTTTGGGTGCTTTTTGACCTATTTTTCGTAGGAATTTGGGTCGAGGATATCAACGAAGAAGCCGGCGAAGGCGTGGCTGAGGATTATTCACAGCGTCTTAAAAAGGTAGAGGCCCTATACGAGCTTTTCCAAAAAGGGGCGATTAGCAAGGAAGAATTTGAAGCTAGAAAAGATATTTTAATGAGAGATTGAAAGGAAGGAAAATGAGTTATTATTGGTTTAAATTTATCCACTTTGTGGGCTTTATTTCGTGGATGGCGATGCTGTTTTATTTGCCGCGCCTATATGTTTATCACGCTGAGAATTTGGACAATCCAAATTTTGTCAAAGTTGTGAAAAAAATGGAAAAAATGCTCTATCACGCTATCGGCTGGATAGCTTTGGCGGTTACGATTTTTAGCGCGGTTATGCTGATTTTGCTAAATCCGGGACTTATGAAAATGGGCTATTTTCACCTAAAATTACTTTGCGCTGTTTTAATGGTGGCTTATCATTTTTGGCTTCATTATTATTTGATTAAATTCGAAAAAGACGCCTGTAAAAAAAGTGGCAAGTATTTCCGTGCGCTAAATGAAATTCCAACGATTCTGATGATAGGCATACTTTATGCTATGTTAATCATGCCAAATCAATGAGAATTTAATGAAATTTATACTAAAATAGACAAATTTGTTCAAAGGGAGAATCATGCAACGCATAATCAAAAAAATCCTATCCAGCGAAAGTAGTGCTGGCGTAATCCTCCTTTTATCCGCAGTATTTGCTATCATCGCACAAAATGTCGATATTTTATCTCCGTATTACCGCGAGTTTATCCACACGCACATCGTCATGGGTATCGGCAAACTAAAACTCGATGAGGATATGCACTTTTGGATAAACGACTTTTTAATGGCGATATTTTTCTTCGCTATCGGTTTGGAGCTAAAACGCGAAAAAATCGAAGGTCAGCTTCGCCATTTTTCTCAAATTTTGCTTCCTAGCTTTGCCGCTCTTGGCGGTGTTATGGCGCCTGCGATTATCTTTACGATACTTAACTGGGGCGATAGCGAGGCTTTGAAGGGCTGGGCGATTCCTACGGCTACTGATATTGCCTTTGCCGTGGGCGTAATGGCGCTACTTGGCAAACGAATTCCAGCAAGTCTTAAAATTTTCGTCTTAACACTAGCGATTATGGACGATTTGTGCGCGATTTTGATTATTGCGCTTTTCTACTCATCTACGATAAATATCTCTTACCTAATCGGCGCAGGAATTTGCGTAGCGATTATGTTTATAATGAATAAAATGAAGGTAGATAAAAAACTGCTTTTTGTCATTATGTCGCTTATTTTGTGGGTAATGGTGCTAAATTCAGGTATCCACGCGACAATCGCTGGCGTTGTGGCTGGATTTTGTATCCCATTGCAAACTCGCTCTGGCTCAATGCTAAAAGATATGGAGCACGGACTTGCATATCCTGTGAATTTTTTCATTTTGCCGATTTTTGCCTTCGCAAATGCGGGCGTAAGCCTAGCTGGTATGAGCCCTAGCTATCTATTTGGCCCAGTTCCAATGGGTATCGCGCTTGGTCTATTTTTCGGCAAACAATTTGGAATTTTCGCATTTAGCTGGCTACTTATCAAGGGCAAAATCGCCTACTTGCCAGAAAACGCAAACTGGGCGCAACTATACGCTGTAAGTATAATTTGCGGTATTGGATTTACAATGGCGCTATTTGTCGATGGCCTAGCTTATGGCGGAAGCGACATTTATCATCACACAGACAAACTCGCTGTTTTCATCGGCTCTATCGTCTCAGGTCTGGTCGGATACATCGTGGCTAAGGCCGTAGGACCAAAACCAGCCTAAATTTAAGGGCAAAATTTAGTGCTAAATTTAGCCTTATTTCTTAGTGCGCGCGAGTGGAGAGATCTACTGCGCGCCGAATTTCAAAGCGAAAATTTCAAAAATTTAGAGCGAAATTTAGCTCAAATTTCACAAACTACCCAAATTTACCCACCGCTAAATTTAATCTTTAACGCCCTAAATTTGACCCCATTATCAAATTTAAAAGTCGTAATCATAGGTCAAGACCCATACCGCGGCGCAGGCGAGGCTATGGGGCTAGCATTTAGCGTGCCAGAGGGGGTAAAAATCCCGCCAAGCCTAAAAAATATTTTTAAAGAAATTACCGCAGATATCGGCTCGTGCGCCATAAGTGGGGGCGATTTGACCCCGTGGGCGAGGCAGGGCGTGCTACTACTAAACTCCACTCTAAGCGTGAGTGCAGGTGCTGCAAATTCGCATGCTAAGCTTGGCTGGGGCGCATTCACAGACGCAATAATCGCCAAAATCAGCGAAAACCGCGAAAATTTAGTCTTTATGCTCTGGGGAAATTTCGCCATAAAAAAGGCAAATTTGATTGACGCAAATCGCCATTTGATTCTTACAGCCCCGCACCCTAGCCCATTAGCGCGCGGTGGGTTTTTTGGGTGCAGACATTTTAGCAAATGTAATGAATATTTAGCTTTACACGATAAAAATACAATACTTTGGTAAATTTATAAAAATACTATGTATTTTAAAATTTAATTAAACAATTTAAGTATATAATCAGCGCCTAAATTTTTATCTACACTAAAAAAAAGGAAAAAAATGAATAAATTTTTATTCGCATTTGCTTCTAGTGCGCTACTTTTTAGCGGAGTTTGCGCCAAAAGCCTAGCAGAAATCAAATCTAGCGGAACAATTATAATAGCCGTCCATGATGACGAGGCTCCATTTGGCAAGCTAAATGGTGACAAATACGAGGGTTTTGAAATAACCTTAGCCGAGGCTGTGGCTGCGAAAATTTTCGGAGATAGCGAGGGAAAGGTGGAGTTCGTAGCCTCTGCGAACGATGAGACCTCTTATAGATTATTGCAAGATGGCGCTGTGGATATGGCTGTCTCGACCCTAGTCCCTACCGCTGAGACCGAGAAGCTCGCTGATTTTTCTAGCCCGTATTTTAGCGTAAATGTCGGTATCCTAACCCGCAAAGCAGACGCGATAACGAGCATAAAAGATCTAAAAGATAAAACAATCCTAGCCATGCCAGGAAGTATCGGCGAAAAATATTTCCAAAAACAAGGCTATACTATCAAAGAGTGCGATAGCGCTGGTGGCTGTGCTAGGGCGCTACTTGAAAATCAAGGCGATGCCTATGCTGATGAAAACATCATCGTAATGGCGTTTCCAGTGATAAATAGAGAAGTCGAAGTCCCGCAAAAAAACCTCGGAGCCTCTGAGTTTAACTCAATCGGCGTGCAAAAGGGCAACGCAGATTTGCTAAAAGCAATCGACGCTGCGCTTGTGGAGCTATCTAAAACCGGCTTTTTTGAAACAGAGTTTAACAACCACATTTCCCCATATTACAAGGGCACAGCCGAGAAAAAATACTTCTTGCTAGATGATATTTATAATCTACTTTAAGCTTTAAATTTTTAAAATTTCGCCTTGCTAAATTTGCGTTTAGCAAGGTTTTTTACTGCTAAAAAACCTTAAATTTTGATAATTAAGTTAAATTTTTGTGACATAAATCTCTTTTAAATAAAATTTTTGATACAATCGAAAAATTCAATTTTAATCAAGGGGTGAAAAATGCAAGTTCCAATTCGTTATGGCAAAGATGATGTTTTAAGCATAAATTTTGACGAAAAAAATCTTTTGGGGATTTTCAATCCGAATAAGGTTGAGAAATTTGACGAGGCAGAGCTTATCAAAAAAGCAATGCAAAATCCGATAAATCAAAAAACTTTTGATGAGTTTATCAGTGGCGATGATGAGATCGTAATCATTGTAAATGACGGCACTCGCCCAACTCCGACATCTAAAATTTTAAAAGAAATTTATCCAAAAATTCGCGATAAAAAGAAAACCTTTATCATCGCAAACGGCTGCCACAGAGACCCGACCGAAGATGAGTATGAGATGATCTTTTCAAAAGAAATTTGGGCTGAGGTCAAGGCCAAAGGCGAGGCTCACAGCCACGATTCTAAAAACGATGAAATGGTCTATTTGGGCGAGAGTAGCAACAAAACCCAAATGTATCTAAACAAAATCGTAGCAAACGCGAAAAAAGTTATCCCGATCGGCTCAGTCGAACCGCACTATTTCGCGGGTTACACAGGCGGTAGAAAGGCGTTTTTGCCAGGCGTTGCCAAATATGAAACTATCGAGCAAAACCACAAACTAGCCCTTAGCCACGACGCGCAGGCTTTGCGATTAGAGGGCAATCCTGTGCATGAGGATATGGTCGATGCGATGAAGGTGCTAACTCATATCGATGTATTTGCGATTATGACGGTGCTAGATAGCGACCATAATATTTATTATGTAAATAGTGGCGATTTAAACGATACATTTTATGATTGTATTGAAAAAGCAGAAGAGGTATTTTGCGTCAAAATCCCTCAAAAAGCCGATATCGTAATCTCAGTAGCCCCATATCCAATGGATGTGGATCTATACCAAGCGCAAAAAGCGCTAGATAACGGCAAACTAGCTTTGGCAGAGGGTGGCGTGCTTATCATGGTCGCTAAATGTCGCACAGGTATCGGCCCTAAGCCGTTTTTTAACCTAATGGCATCGGCTGATACGCCACAAAAAGTGCTAGAAAAAATCCAAGAGGAATTTCACCTAGGCTATCATAAAGCTGGCAAAATGGCTGAGATTGGGCTTTGGGCGCAGACTTGGGCAGTTAGCGATCTAAGCGACGATGAGATGAGAGCTGTGCATTTAAAGCCATATCATGATTTGCAAAAAGCCCTAGATGACGCGCTTAGCGAGAAGGGCAAAGACGCTAAGATTGTGATTTTGCCATTTGGTTCAATGACGGTTCCAAAAATTTGAGTAAATTTATCTATTTAGACTGCGCCAGTGGCATTAGCGGAGATATGTGCCTTGGCGCATTTATCGACCTTGGCGTAGATTTTGGCTTTTTAAAACACAGCCTTACAAAGCTAGGAATTTTTAATGAGTATGAAATTTGCGCCAAAAAGGTTTTAAAATCCGGCATAAGCGCTACGAAAGTAGATGTGATTTTAAAGCGCAAATGGAGCACCACGCCCCATTTTCATGAGCATGGACGCACTTTTAAAGACATTGTAAATTTAATAAATTCTTCAAATTTAAGCGAATTTGTAAAAGAAAAATCAATCGAAATTTTCACTATCATCGGCGAAGCGGAGGCAAAAATCCACCAAAGTAGCCTAGAAAATGTCCATTTCCACGAGGTTGGCTGCACAGATAGTATAGTCGATATCGTAGGAAGCGCGATTTGCTTCGAATCGCTTGGGATTTCACGCGTGCTTTGCTCGCCACTTGCACTTGGCGGGGGATTTGTGAAGTGCGCTCACGGAATTTTAAGCGTGCCAGCACCCGCGGTAAGTGAAATTTTATCTGGCGTGCCTGTGAAATTTGGCGGTGATTTCGAGCAGACGACACCTACTGGCGCAGGTATCGCAAAGGCTCTAACGAGCGAATTTTGCGCCGATTTTAGTGCTAAAATTTTGCGCACTGGATACGGGGCTGGAAGCAAGGAAGCTAAATTTGCAAATTTGCTTAAAATTATGATTTGCGAAGATGAGAGCATGAGGCAATCAGGGCAGGTTTTAATCGAGACAAATATCGATGACATGGACGCTGAGGGCTTGGCGCTAGCGAGCGAAATTTTATTAAATGCTGGCGCGCTTGATGTGTTTAGCGAGGCTGTAAATATGAAAAAATCGCGCCTTGGCACGAAGCTTAGCGTGCTAGCTAAATCTTGCGACGCGCCCGCGCTAAAAGAGCTGATTTTTCGCCATACCACGGCGATTGGGGTGCGTGAAATTTCTGTGCAAAAAACAGAGCTTCCACGCCAAATTCGCGCTGTGAATACGAAATTTGGCGAGGTTAGGATTAAAATTTGCAAATTTGAGGGCGGAGAAAAAATCAAACCTGAATTTGATGATTGCAAAAATTTGGCACAAAAATTTGGCACAAATATCGCTACGGTGCGAGCTGCGGCGATCAAAGAGTATGAAAATGGAAACTTTAAAGGAAGAGATTAGAGGGCTTAAAAATCTCGCCCTGGCCTTTTCTGGCGGGGTGGATAGCTCGTTTTTAGCCTGCGTGGCGGGCGAAATTTTGGGGGAAAATTTCATCGCGCTCACCATAAAAACGCCATATATGAGCGAACGCGAAATTTCGCAGGCTATAAATTTTGCTAAAATTCACAAATTTCGCCACGAAATTTTAGAACTCCAAACACCGCAAGAAATCGCGAATAATCCGCAAAATCGCTGTTATTTATGCAAAAAAAATTTATTCGAAAATTTAATTAAATTTGGGCGAAATTTGGGGTTTTCAAATTTCGCAGACGGCACAAACAAAGATGATTTGGGCGAAGATCGTCCAGGACTTCGCGCCGTGCGCGAGCTTGGCGTCATTTCGCCACTGATAAATTTAACCAAAGCCCAAATTAGGGAGTATTCACGCACCCTGCGCCTAGAAAGCGCGGACTTGCCTAGCTTTGCGTGCTTGCTAACTCGTTTGCCTCACGGGCGCGAATTTAGCGCAGATGATTTAAAATTGGTTGAGCGTGTGGAAAATTTACTCATACAAAATGGCTTTGCAAACATCAGAGCGCGCTTTAATGGGCGAAATTTAAAAATCGAAATGCCAAGAGCGCTGATGAGCGAATTCGTGGCGAGTGAAAATTTTGCAAAAATTATTCAAAAAATAGATGAAATTCCGCAAATTGATGAAATTTTGCTCGATTTAAAGGGGTTTAGAAAGGAAGTTTTAAATGAAAAAGGCTGAAATTTTGGACTTAATCGCCCAAATCAAGGGTGGCAAAATTTCTGATGAAAAGGTCGTCGAGTATTTCGCAAACTACCCATTTTCCGATATCGGCTGCGCTAAGGTCGATATGCAAAGAGAGCTTAGAAGTGGGGTTGGCGAGGTGATTTATGGCGAGGGAAAAAGTGCTGAGGCGATTTTGGCAATCGCGCGCGAGTGTGTAAAAAATGGCAACAATGTCCTAATCACGCGCACAAATTCGCAGGTGGCTGAAATTTTGCAAAAAGACTTCCCGCTTGCCAAATTTAACGAGGTCGGCCGCACGATAAGCATTATCATAAACGAGCCAAAACTTACCGAAAGTTATATCGGTATCATTTCGGCTGGCACATCTGATTCTTACGCTGTGGAAGAGGCATGCGAGACGGCGAAATTTTTAGGTAATGATGTGCGCAAAATCACCGATGTGGGCGTGGCTGGGATAAATAGGCTGTTTTTGAAGCTTGATGAAATCCAAAAAGCCAAAGTCCTAATCGTCATAGCAGGCATGGAAGGAGCCCTTCCTAGCGTGATTGCAGGCCTTGTCAAAGCCCCAGTCATCGCCGTGCCTACGAGCGTGGGATATGGGGCGAGTTTTGGTGGTGTGGCAGCCTTGCTTGGTATGCTAAATTCGTGCGCAAACGGCATTAGTGTCGTAAATATCGACAACGGATACGGCGCAGCGTATAATGCGAGTATAATCAACCATTTATAAGGAGAGAGCGTGGAAAATGTAGAGAAAATGACCGCCGTCATGGCTAGTCTCGTCGGATACAGTGGCAAAATTTTGCCAGATGATGTCACGGCGAAATTAAAGGAGCTAGCGAGCAAAGAAAATGCGCCGTTAGCAAAGACGATTTATGAGACGATGTTTAAAAACCAAGAGCTTGCCAAAGAGCTAAATCGCCCCTCTTGTCAAGATACTGGCGCGATTCAGTTTTTCGTAAAATGTGGCGCGAAATTCCCGCTAATTGGCGAATTAGAGCAAATTTTGCGTGAAAGCGTCTTGCGAGCGACACAGGAGGCTCCACTTCGCCACAACAGCGTCGAGACCTTTGATGAATACAACACCGGCAAAAATGTCGGAAAAGATGTGCCTTCGATCTTTTGGGAAATAGTGCCAGGTAGCGATAAATGCGAGATTGATACATACATGGCAGGAGGTGGCTGCACGCTTCCTGGAAAAGCCGGCGTGCTAATGCCTGGTATGGGCTATGAGGGCGTGGTGAAATTCGTAATGGATATAATGACAAGTTATGGCCTAAACGCCTGTCCGCCGCTAGTCGTGGGCGTGGGCGTGGCAACCTCGATAGATGTGGCGTCGTTGCTTTCTAAAAAGGCTTTGTTTCGCCCGCTTGGAAAGCATAATCCAAACGAGCGCGCCGCAAAAACCGAAAAATTGCTAGAAGATGGCATTAACAAAATCGGCCTTGGCCCGCAAGGTATGGGCGGAGCTAGCTCGGTGCTTGGCGTGCATATCGAAAATTCAGCCCGTCACCCCTCAGTCATCGCTGTGGCTGTAAATACAGGCTGCTGGTCGCACAGACGCGCGAATATCGTTTGGAACGGCGATTTAAGCTTTACCGTGACATCTCATAAGGACTATAAATATGAATAAGAAAATTTTGCAAACTCCGATTTCTAGGGAGGATTTAGAGGATATTAAAATTGGCGATATCATTTATCTAAGCGGAAATATCGTAACTTGTCGCGATGTGGCTCACAGGCGCGTGGTCGAAAAAAATATGCCTTTGCCACTTGATATCCGCGGTGGGGCGATACTGCATGCAGGCCCTATTATCAAAAAAACAAGCGCTGGTGGCGAGGATAGATACGAAATCGTCTCGGTAGGACCTACGACAAGCATGCGTATGGAGAAATTCGAGTATGAATTTATCGAAAAAACGGGCGTTAGAGTAATCGTAGGCAAGGGGGGAATGGCTAGCAATACAGAAAATGGTTGTAAGGATTTTGGCGCATTGCACTGCGTTTTCCCGGCAGGGTGCGCGGTAATCGCTGCTATGGAGGTCGAGGAAATCGTAAGCGCTGATTGGATGGAGCTTGGTATGCCAGAGACCTTGTGGAATTGCAAAGTCAAAGAATTTGGCCCACTAATCGTATCAATCGACGCGAAAGGCAATAATCTTTTTGAAAAAAATAAGGTCGAATTTAACAAGAAAAAAGATGAGGCGTTGGCGGAAATTTTGCCAGAAGTTAGCTTTATAAAATAGGGAAAAATTATGAAAAAAACAGCTTTTATTACAGGTGCGACGAGTGGTTTTGGTGAAGCAATAGCTAGAATTTTGAGTAAAGAAGGCTATAAAATCATCGCTCTTGGGCGCAGAAAAGAGAGATTGGAAAATTTAGCCAAAGAGATAGGAAATACCCATATAATCGTAGCTGATGTGCGAAATAAAGATGAAATTTTTAAAGCTGTGGAGAATTTGCCGAGTGAGTATAGAGATGTCGAAATTTTGGTAAATAATGCTGGTCTTGCGCTTGGTCTAGATGGCATTAAAGACGCACAAATCGAGGATTTAGAGACTATGGTCGATACGAATATCAAGGGCGTTATTTACACTACAAAGGCAGTTTTACCACTACTTTTGCAAAGTGGCAATGGCTATATTTTTAATATCGGCTCTACTGCTGGTGCGTGGCCATATCCTGGAAGCCATGTCTATGGCGCAAGCAAGGCGTTTGTGAAGCAATTTAGCAGAAATATCAGAAACGATTTAATCGGCACTGGCATTCGCGTAACAGAGATCGCGCCTGGTATTTGTGAGACTGAATTTAGCGATGTGAGATTTAAAGGCGATAAAGAAAGGGCGAAAAAGGTCTATGAAAACACAGATCCGATTAAAGCAGAGGATATAGCTAGGATCGTGCTAAATTGCATAAATATGCCTCACCATGTCAATATAAATATCGTCGAGGCTATGGCGACAGCGCAAACTTGGGCTGGATTGCATGTAGAGAAAAGATAACTCCAAATTTTGAATAAGTATTATAAATAAATTTTTAACACTTATTCTATAAAAATTCAATATTTTGAATTTTATTTATATTTCTTTAAAAGAAATATTGATATAATAAAATAAGTATTTTTTAAGGAAAGGAAGAAGCGATGGAGTTTCTTACAGGTTTGTCTGAGAGCGTCCAATTTACTATTCAGTTGATAATAGTTTTGGCGTGTCTGTTTTATGGTGCCAAAAAGGGTGGTATGGCCCTTGGTATTTTAGGTGGTATAGGTTTAGTTATACTCGTATTTTTATTCAAAATGTCTCCGGGCAAACCAGCCGTTGATGTTATTTTGACAATCCTTGCGGTTGTTGTCGCCTCAGCTACATTGCAGGCTGCGGGTGGTTTGGATGTTATGCTTCAACTTGCTGAAAAAGCGTTGAGAAAAAATCCAAAATTAGTTTGTTATGTTGCACCAATGTGTGCTTGGACTTTGACAGTTCTTTGCGGTACTGGTCACACAGTTTATACACTTTTGCCGATTATCTACGATGTATCTATGAAAAGCGGTGTGCGCCCAGAGCGTCCAATGGCAGCTACTACCGTTTCATCACAATTAGCAATCATCGCTAGCCCGGTTTCAGTTGCTGGTGTTTCTATCGTGGCTGTATTGCTAGGCGCTGGTGCTCAAATCGAGGGATTTTCTAGCTATCTTGACCTTCTTAAAGTAACTATTCCTTCTACTTTCTTCGGTATGCTATGTATCAGCACATACTCAGTATTCCGCGGTAAAAGCCTTGAAAAAGATGAGGAATTCCAAGCTAAACTTAAAGATCCAGAGCAAAGAAAAATCATCTATGGTTCTGACGATGCTAAATCACTTATCGGTGTTAAACTTCCACAAAAACAATGGAATGTTATGTATATCTTCCTTTCAGCAATCGTTGTTGTTGCGGTTTTGGGTTATTACAAACAACTTCGCCCGACATGGTCTATCTCAAAAGACGCTGCTATCGTTAATATCGTAGATGCAGGCGATAACTCAAAAGTCTTAGACAAAGTAAAAATCAGCGACGGAACTATGATGTTAAGCGGTGCTGAGACAAAAATGAGCGTTAAAAAAGATAAATCTAAACTATCTCAAACTGCACAAGGTGTCGAGGTTAAAGATAAAGACGGCAAAACTTACAAAGTTAGCCAAGACGGTGCAAATGTAACTTATGTAAATGCAAAAGGCGAAACTAAAACTTACGAAAACGCAAAAATCGATGTAGCTACAAGCACAAAAGGCTCAAAAACTCTTGGTATGGTTGATACTATCCAAATGTTCATGCTTCTTGCTGCTGCTATTATGATGATTTATTCAGGTATCAAAGCCGGCACAATCGCTCAAAATGAAATCTTCCACAGCGGTATGATTGCGCTTGTTGCGATTTATGGTATCTCTTGGATGGCCGATACTATGTTCCATGCTCATATCGATATGTTAGCTGGCTCACTTGGTAAGGTAATGCAAGCATATCCATTTACATACATTGTAGTTGGTATGCTGATTTCAAAATTCCTTAACTCACAAGCTGCTGCTGCTGCGACTTTCGTTCCACTAGCGATTGCTATCGGTGTAAATCCGGGAACAATCATTGCGTTCGCAACTGCATGCTATGGTTATTTCATCTTACCTACATACCCAAGCGACCTTGCTGCGATTCAATTCGACCGCTCAGGCACAACAAAAATCGGTAAATATGTTATCAACCACAGCTTCATTATCCCTGGTTTCATCGGCGTATTCAGCTCATGCTTCCTAGGATATATCCTAGCTCACTTCTACGGATATATGTAATAGCTCTTGTCTGCGAGTTTCCTCGCAGACAACTTTTTCTTCTAAATTTTATTTCAAATATTTATTAAGTCAAATTATGCAAAATACCGATATTGACATACAAGCATTAGAGGAAGAATTTAAAAAATTCAATGCCAAAAATTATACAAACAACGGAGTGTGTATGTATTGCTAATCGTAGTGTATTGCACACTTTCAAATGTTGTGCTTTTAAATCAATTACAAAAGAAAGGATAAAAATAGATTTTTATATTTTTCGCACCTTTCTCGCAGAAAATTTCTTATAAATAATTTTTATTAATAAACATAAGCTAAAATCCAAATTTTAAATTTTTCAAAAGGAGAAAAAATGAAAATTGTCTCAATTCTAAGTGCATGCGCGCTTGGCGCAATGCTAGCAAACGCTACCCCTTACGAGGTCGATAACGCCCATTCTAGCGTAGGTTTTAAGATCAAACACATGAGTATTAGCAATGTGGTCGGAAACTTCAAGGATTTTAGCGCAGAGATTGACGCCGAGAACGGCAAGCTAAACAAACTAAGCGCCGTGGTCAAAACCGCTTCTGTTTTTACTGACAACGAAAAACGCGACGCGCACTTGCAAGCGGACGATTTTTTCGGCTCAGAAAAGTTCCCTGATATGAAATTTGAGATGAAAGAGTTCGCGCCTGATAAGGTCAAAGGCGAGCTTACGATTCGCGATGTAACCAAAGAAGTCGAGTTTGACTATGATTTTGGTGGCGAAGCCAAGCAGGGCGATAAGGCTAAAATCGGATTTAGTTTAGAGGGCAAAATCAAACGCTCTGATTTTAATTTCGCCCCAGGTAGCGGCACTGCGATGCTAGGCGATGATATAAAAATTTCTATCGAAATCGAAGCCGTAGCGAAGTAAAATTTTACGCAAATTTCATTGCAAATTTTAGGAAATTTAGCAAATCGCTAAATTTCCCTTTTTTATTTAAATTTTAAATTTTTGCTACGCAATTTCGCAATACTGCGCCCGAAATTTCGGCGCAGTATTTAAAAACTTGCGGTAGCGAAATTTAGCAAAATTTAGCTAAATTTAGCGCACAAACGAGCGTAGTAGCGCGATTTCGTCCGCCCAAATACTCTCATCAATCGTTTCTAAAATGAGCGGAATTTCATCGATATTTTTGTCGTTCATAATGTTTTCGAAGCTTGCCAGCCCCAAAAATCCGCGCCCAAGGCTCTCGTGGCGGTCTTTGCGCACGCCAAGGTCGTTTTTGGTGTCGTTTAGGTGCATGCCAGATAAAAATTTATAGCCGATGACGCGGTCAAATTCGGCCATTGTTTTTTCGTAAGATTCTTTCGTGCGAAAGTCGTATCCACCGGCGAACGCGTGGCAGGTGTCGATACAAACGCCAATGCGGGTTTTGTCGCTTACGCGCGCGATTATGTAGGCGATTTGGGCGAATTCAAAGCCTAAATTTGAGCCTTGACCTGCTGTGTTTTCGATGACGAGTTTGACACCGCTAGTGTTTGCGATAGCGAAATTTAGGCACTCTGCGATATTTTGCAGACATTGCTGGGGCGAAATTTCATTTAAATGCGAGCCCGGGTGGAAATTTAGCAGTTTTACGCCGAGCTTTTCGCAACGATTTATCTCGTCGATAAAGGCGTCAAGGCTTTTTTGGCGAAGTGCGGGGTCTGGGTGGCCTAGATTTATGAGATAGCTATCGTGGGCTAGGATATGCTCTGCTCGTATGCCAGTGGTGGTGAGATTTGCGCGAAACTGCGCTATATCGCTATCGCTAAGCGGTTTTGCGCTCCACTGGCGCTGATTTTTGACAAAAAGCGCAAACGCGTCTGCGCCGATTTTTTGCGCGTTAAGCGGAGCGTTAAAAACCCCGCCAGCAGCGCTTACATGGGCTCCGACACGCTTCATAAAAGCTCCCTTGCGCTGATTTTTACCCCGGCTTTTTTGTCGCTAAATTTGATAATTTTGCCGCTATCATCGCAGACGCTGTATGAAATTTCGCCCAAATTTTGCTCGAATCCGCAATCTGTTTTGGCTAAATTTTTCGCGCCATAGATTGCCTTCGCGCCCAAAATTTCGCCCAAAAATCCCTTGTAGTGGGCGTTTTTGAAAAATTTCTCATTGAAAGTCAGCTCATCATCGCAGGCATTATTCATGCACACGCTTTCGTTTTTTGCGACCAAGGAAAGCACGCTAACCCCGCTAGAATAGACCTGCAACTCGGTTTGGTTTTTAAAACTTCTAATAAATCCCGTGTCATTTAGACGCAAATTTGGCGAAATTATCGAAAACGCCACCGCTTGCGTTTTTTGCGGGGTGAGCTTGGCGCAACCACAAAACACTGCCCCGATTCCCAAAAATCCAGCAAAAATCAAATTTATTTTTTTCATTTTTGTCCTTTTTTAAATTTTAATATTTTCATTTTAGCGAAATTTATAAAAATTCCAGCTTTATTAAGTGAAATTTAAGCGCAATTTATATAAAATAATCGTTCCTTTTAATTTAACCGAATTAAGTGGCCCCTTCGTCTAACGGTTAGGACATCGCCCTTTCACGGCGGTAACACGAGTTCGAATCTCGTAGGGGTCACCACTAAAATACAAAATCCAAAAAACTAAATTTCAAATCAAAATTTAATGAAAATTCAAAATTCGCTTAAAATTTCTTAAAATTTAGCCAAATTTAAATTTACGGTTAAGGTTGTATTGGCTAAAATTACAGCTTATTCTTTTATTGTAGAAAAGATAAATTTGGTAAAAAAGGAAAAAAATGAGCGACATTATCGCATACAAATTTAATGGTGAAATTTATGATACTCAAAGTATCGGCGAGGGTGCAAACAGCGCAGAACCGATATTTTTCGATAACTCTGCTGATGCGCTAAAAGTGCTTCGCCACTCATGCGCGCATTTGTTGGCACAAGCTGTCAAATCACTCTACCCAGACGCAAAATTTTTCGTGGGTCCTGCGATTGAAGATGGATTTTATTATGATATGCGCGTGAGTAAAAACGGCGGCGAGAAGCTTGGCGAGGACGATTTAAAGGCGATTGAGAAAAAAATGAAAGAGCTAGCCGAAGCCAAGCAAGATATAGTTAAAATTTGCTCTACCAAAGGCGCTGTTAGCGCAAAATACGCCGAGGACGACCTAAAAATCGAGGTTTTGAAGCGAATCCCAGAAGGCGAAGTGAGTTTGTATGCGCAAGGCGATTTTGAGGATATTTGTCGCGGACCGCATGTGCCAAATACAAAATTTTTGCGAAATTTCGCGCTAACTAGGATTGCGGGTGCGTATCTGGGCGGCGATGAGACACGCGAAATGCTAACTCGAATTTACGGCGTAGTGTTTGCCGATAAAGAGAGCCTAAAAAATCACTTAACAATGCTCGAAGAGGCTAAAAAACGCGATCATCGTAAGCTTGGTGCGGAGATGAAATTTTTCACATTTGATGAAGAAATCGGCGCTGGACTTCCGATTTGGTTGCCAGCGGGTGCGAAAATGCGCGTAAAACTCGAAGAAAGGCTATATCGACAGCTTCGCCGTCGCGGTTACGAGCCAGTCAGAGGCCCTGAAATCCTAAAATCTGACGCGTGGAAAATCAGCGGACACTACACAAATTACAAAGAAAATATGTATTTTACGATGATCGAAGAGCAAGAATACGGCATTAAGCCGATGAACTGCGTAGGTCATATCAAAGTCTATCAAAGCGAAATTCGCTCATACCGCGATTTGCCACTTAAATTTTGCGAATACGGCGTCGTGCATAGACACGAAAAATCAGGCGTTTTGCACGGGTTATTTAGAGTGCGCGAATTCACCCAAGATGACGCGCATATCTTTTGTATGCCAAGCCAAATCAAAGAAAATGTCTATGAAATTTTGGACTTTGTCGATGTGCTAATGGGCGCGTTTGATTTCAACTACGAAATGGAAATTTCAACCAAACCTGCCAAGGCTGTGGGCGATGATGAAGTGTGGGAGATCGCTACAAAAGCGCTTAAAGACGCACTTGATGAAAAGGGCTTTAAATACGGTATCGACGAGGGCGGCGGTGCGTTTTATGGTCCGAAAATCGACATAAAAATCACAGACGCTTTGGGTCGAAAATGGCAGTGTGGTACCGTGCAGGTGGATTTCAACCTGCCAAATCGCTTCGAGCTAGGTTATATCGACGAAAATAATGAGAAAAAACAGCCTGTCATGCTTCACAGAGCGATTTTGGGAAGCTTTGAGAGATTTATAGGAATTTTGATCGAACACACAGCTGGCGAGCTTCCGTTTTGGATCTGCCCGACACAAGTGGCGATTATCCCGATTGGCGAAGCACACAGCGCGTATGCAAAAGAGATTTCAGCGGGATTGCGCGAATTGGGCATAGACAGCGAAATTTTAACCAAAAACGAAACTTTAAATAAAAAAATCAGAACAGCCGAAAAGCAAAAGGTGCCATTAATCATCGTTCTTGGCGATAACGAAGTGGCTAATCGTAGCGTCGCATTGCGTGATAGGCGTGCGCGCGAACAGCGAAATTTAGGGCTTAGCGAGTTCTTGGATTTCGTGCAAAACAAATTAAATGAGGTGAATTTTTGAGCAGCAAAAAAGAAGTTTTTCTAAACGAAGAAATCGAGGCTGATGAGGTTAGGTGTATCGGCGAAGATGGTGAAGCATACGGCGTAATCTCGCTAGATGAGGCGTTGCAAATCGCAAGCAAACAAGGTGTCGATCTCGTGCTAATCGCGCCAGATGCGAAACCGCCAGTGTGCAAGGTAATGGATTATAGTAAATTCCGTTATCAACAAGAAAAAAAGCTAAAAGAGACCAAGAAAAAACAGAAAATCATCGAGATTAAAGAGATAAAATTTTCGGCAAAAATCGCTCAAAACGATGTGAATTATAAGGTAAAACACGCAAAAGAATTCCTAGATTCTGGCAAACATGTCAAACTTCGCGTGTTTTTGAAGGGTCGCGAGATGAGCACTCCTGAGATTGGCGTAAATTTGCTAAACAAAATTTGGGAAGAGAATTTCGCAGGTAGCGCAGAACGCGACAAAGCCCCGATTTTAGAGGGAAGATATGTGAGTATGCTAATTACGCCGAAAAAGTCTTAAATTTCGGCGTAGCTTAAATATTTTTAAATTTCAGCAGAAATTTAAAATTTTATTATATAATCACAGCTTATCTTAAAAAAAAGGATAAACATGCCAAAGATGAAAAGTGTGCGTGGCGCAGCAAAACGCTTTAAAGTAGGCAAAAACAAGATCAAACGCGGTTCAGCTTTCCGCAGCCATATCTTGACTAAAAAGTCTAGCGAGTGTAAAAGAGATTTGCGCGGCCCACATTATGTAGATTCTACAAATGTTAGAGCTGTTAAGCTTATGCTTTGTAAATAATTTTAGTTTTTGACCTAGTCATTCAAACTCCCCTAAGATAGGGAAAGACCCAAAAATGGGCGCCATTTAAGAAAGGATTAATATGGCAAGAGTAAAAACAGGCGTTGTTAGAAGACGCAGACACAATAAAGTTTTAAAACTTGCTCGCGGTTTTTATAGCGCAAGAAGAAAACATTTCAGAAAAGCCAAAGAACAATTAGAAAGAAGTTTGGTTTATGCTTACCGCGACAGACGCGCGAAAAAACGCGACTTCCGCAGACTATGGATCGTTAGAATTAACGCTGCTTGCAGAATCAACGATATTAGTTATTCTAAATTTATGCACGGTCTTAAACTTGCAAATATCGAATTAGATAGAAAAATCCTAGCAAACCTTGCTATGAACGATGCTAAGGCTTTCACTGCATTAGCTGATAAAGCAAAGGCTGCTTTAAAATAATTTTTTGAATTTCAAGATTTTTTCTTGAAATTCTCCCTTTTAAATTTTGTATTCTGGCTCGTTTAAATAGATTTTAAGCGGGGTTTGAATACAATGCTCCCTTTATTTCGTGGTTGGATAGCTCAGTCGGTAGAGCAGCAGACTGAAAATCTGCGTGTCGGCAGTTCGATTCTGCCTCTAACCACCATTTGAGCTTATTTTTAACTCTTTTTATTCGCTTTAAAATTTTGAAAATTAAAAAATTTGGCTATGACGAATTTAGTCGTAGAAACTAAATTCGTCTTTTTGTAATTATCTTTAAATTCGGCATTTCTTGGAGAATTTCTTGGTTTTGTATTTGCAGATCCAAAATGTTTATACGGAATAAATTTTTTAAATTTACTATGCTAGGTGGTAGTTTGGTTATGCCGGTAAAGCCTATGTTTAGATCTCTTAATTTTGTTAATTCTCCGATATTTTCAGGCAAAGCAGTTAGTTCTTTATTAAGATAAATCAAAAGCGTTTCTAAATTTTTCAAATTTGCAATTTTTGGCGAAATTGTTTTTAGACTTCCTCTGGTGTATTCAAATCGCTTTAAATTTGCTAAATTTTCAATTTCATCGGGTATAGTAGTAATATTGCTATCGTTTAGTTGCAAATCCTCTAAATTGTGTAGTTTAAGTATCTCCATAAAGTTTTCTTGCGATACATTGCTGATACTTAGAATTTTTAAGTTTTGTAAATTTGAAAAATTTTGTGGGAAATTTTCAAAACTAGTGGATAAATACTCTAAATTTTGCAGATTAGTTATCCATTTTGGGAATTCTTTTTGGGCAATTAAACTCAAATTTAATAGTTGTAAATTTTTTAAATTTGCCATTTCGTCTGGTATAGATTTTAACTTTCTACACATATCACAATTAAATTGTTTCAAGCCTGTAAGATTCCCAAATTCAGGCGAAATTTCAGATATATCAGTGCCCGAAATGTCTAACGCTTCTAAATTTTTCATATTTAATATATGTTTTCCTAGATTTTCTATCTTAGAATAACTTAAATTTAAAGCTTTTAAATTTGGAATTTTGCTTATGATTTCTGTGATTTCTTTTATTTGTGTTTTTCTAAGATCTAATATAGAAAGTTTTGTCAAATTCACAACGCAAGGCGGTAAATCTGTAATATTGGCTTCACGGACATCGATTGTTTCTAGGTTACTAAGCATACAAATTTCGCTAGGTAATTCATTTGTATTGTCTGTATCGATTGAAAAATACACTCCGCGTGGTGAAGGTCTTTCTATTGATATTTCAGTAAAATATTCTAGACTATCATAGAAATCTTTTGTGGTTTCGACTTTTAAATTTTCAACAGCTTTATCAAATTCTACTATATTTATCTCATTATTTGCCAATTTTTTAGACAACTTGTCGTATCTTAGGTCGGATTGAACCGGTCTAGAATAATCTACAAATTTGGATAGAATTTGCATTTTCTCGTTTGTTTTACTATCAAGTTCCGGTGAATTTATCAACTCTTTATCGCTTTGATTGGCATTTAGAAAAATTTGCCCCATTATAAGTATCGCTAAAATTATCTTTTTCATAAAATCTCCAAATTTAAAAAATTTAATAAGATAAATTATAACAAAAAAGTGAATTTTTAGCTCTTTTGGTGAGTTTTGAAAAATTTCTACAATTCCCCCTCCATTTAATCTCTTTTTAAGCAACCCTTGAATATAATCCACTTTCCGTTTTTGAAATCTAACTTTTGTTATTTTCCAATGCGTGTTATTTTATTTATTATTGTCAAAAACTATCTTTTAGTCAATCTTTGAAATCTAAACAAGTGATCGATTGAGCCAAAGACAATTTTTATAATTGTCAAATTTAAAAGTTACAAACAATTAAGTTTTTAGATTAAAAACTTCATAAATAAATGACTAAAACCTTAGAAAATCATTTATAAAAAAGCGAAGCTTTTGAATAAATGCGTTCTTTAGGTGGGTCAAGGGAGCGAAGCTCCTTGTCGCAAAGACTAGCTTTGCTAGTCTGCGAAGTAAATTTTATGGAGAGTTTGATCCTGGCTCAGAGTGAACGCTGGCGGCGTGCCTAATACATGCAAGTCGAACGGACAAGTAAGAGCTTGCTCTTATGAGTTAGTGGCGCACGGGTGAGTAATGTATAGTTA
>NZ_JAOVUB010000010.1:0-1589 GCF_027737825.1 Campylobacter sp. VBCF_06 NA8 | reverse complement strand
TCAATCCCTCAAACCTAAACAAGGACGATTGAGTTTATGATGAATATCTTGTGAGAGAATATTCATTTGTACTCTAGAAAGGAGGTGATCCAACCGCAGGTTCTCCTACGGTTACCTTGTTACGACTTCACCCCAGTCGCTGATTCCACTGTGGACGGTAGCTAGTTTAGCATTCCGGCTTCGAGTGAAATCAACTCCCATGGTGTGACGGGCGGTGAGTACAAGACCCGGGAACGTATTCACCGTAGCATGGCTGATCTACGATTACTAGCGATTCCGGCTTCATGCTCTCGAGTTGCAGAGAACAATCCGAACTGGGACATATTTTATAGATTTGCTCCATCTCGCGATATTGCGTCTCATTGTATATGCCATTGTAGCACGTGTGTCGCCCTAGGCATAAGGGCCATGATGACTTGACGTCGTCCACACCTTCCTCCTCCTTACGAAGGCAGTCTATTTAGAGTGCTCGGCCGAACCGTTAGCAACTAAATACGTGGGTTGCGCTCGTTGCGGGACTTAACCCAACATCTCACGACACGAGCTGACGACAGCCGTGCAGCACCTGTCTCAACATTCTAGCAAGCTAGCACTCTCTTATCTCTAAGAGATTTGTTGGATATCAAGCCTAGGTAAGGTTCTTCGCGTATCTTCGAATTAAACCACATGCTCCACCGCTTGTGCGGGTCCCCGTCTATTCCTTTGAGTTTTAATCTTGCGACCGTACTCCCCAGGCGGTATACTTAATCCGTTAGGTGGATTACTGCCATGACTAGCATAGCAACAACCAGTATACATCGTTTAGGGCGTGGACTACCAGGGTATCTAATCCTGTTTGCTCCCCACGCTTTCACGCATTAGCGTCAGTTAAGTTCCAGTAGATCGCCTTCGCAATGGGTATTCTTCTTGATCTCTACGGATTTTACCCCTACACCAAGAATTCCATCTACCTCTCCCTTACTCTAGATTACCAGTTTCCCAAGCAGTTTAACGGTTAAGCCGTTAGATTTCACAAGAGACTTGATAATCCGCCTACGCGTCCTTTACGCCCAGTGATTCCGAGTAACGCTTGCACCCTCCGTATTACCGCGGCTGCTGGCACGGAGTTAGCCGGTGCTTATTCGTTAGGTACCGTCAGTGTTCTTCCCTAACAAAAGGAGTTTACGCTCCGAAAAGTGTCATCCTCCACGCGGCGTTGCTGCTTCAGGGTTTCCCCCATTGAGCAATATTCCCTACTGCTGCCTCCCGTAGGAGTCTGGACCGTGTCTCAGTTCCAGTGTGACTGATCATCCTCTCAGACCAGTTATGCGTCATAGCCTTGGTAAGCCATTACCTTACCAACTAGCTGATACAATATAGTCTCATCCTACACCGAAAAACTTTCCCGACTTAACTTGTGTTAAGAAGGAGTATGGAGTATTAGCAGTCATTTCTAACTGTTGTCCTCCAGTGTAGGGCAGATTAACTATACATTACTCACCCGTGCGCCACTAACTCATAAGAGCAAGCTCTTACTTGTCCGTTCGACTTGCATGTATTAGGCACGCCGCCAGCGTTCACTCTGAGCCAGGATCAAACTCTCCATAAAA